>JAQVJE010000111.1 GCA_028695325.1 Gallionellaceae bacterium | reverse complement strand
TCGCCGGCCGCGTTGACCACGTTCGGATGCAGCACGGTCTTGCTGCGGTTGATGTACTCGACGAAGCCCTTGACGCCGCCGGAGAAGGCAAAGTTCTCGTGGCGACCGTCGCGCTCGTCGATGAGTTCGATCTTGACACCGTTGTTCAGGAAGGACAGTTCGCGGATGCGCTTGGCGAGGATTTCGAAGTGGAAGTCGACGGTGCCGAAGATCTCCTCGTCGGCGCGGAAGTGCACTTCGGTGCCGGAGCGGCTGGATTCGCCCATCACCCTGAGCGGCGACACCTCGACGCCGTTGTGGATCTCGATCAGGCGGTTCTGGGGCACGCCGCGGGCGAACTCCAGGAAGTAGACCTTGCCGTCACGCCGGATGGTGAGACGGAGCCAGTGCGACAAGGCGTTGACGCAGGATACCCCGACGCCGTGCAGGCCACCGGAGACCTTGTAACTGTTCTGGTTGAACTTGCCGCCGGCGTGCAGCACGCACATGACGATCTCGGCCGCGGAGCGCTTGGGTTCGTGCTTGTCATCGAACTTGACCCCCACCGGGATGCCGCGGCCGTTGTCCAAGACTGAAATGGAATTGTCGGCGTGGATGATCACCTTGATGTCGTCGCACCAGCCGGCCAGCGCTTCGTCGATGGCGTTGTCCAGTACTTCGAACACCATGTGGTGCAGGCCGGTCCCGTCCTGGGTGTCGCCGATGTACATACCGGGACGTTTGCGCACCGCCTCAAGGCCTTCTAGTTGCTGGATGCTGTCTTCGTCGTAGCCACCGTTGCCGGTGCCGTTATCGTGTTCCACGTGAAACATTCCTCAATCTGATGGGACAAAAGGCCTTATGCAAGCCGTCGCTCAGATGCGCATTGGCATGACCACGTAGCGGAAGTGCTCGTCGCCGGGGATGGTGACCAGCATGCTGCTATTGGCATCACCGAACAGGCAGCGCACCGCTTCGCAATCCAGGTTATTCAGCACGTCCTGCAGGTACTGAACGTTGAAGCCGATGTCGATGGGGTCGTAGGCGTAGTCGATCTCCATCTCCTCCTGTGCTTCTTCCTGCTCGTTGTTGCTGCAGGCAATGCGCAGGCTGCCCGCTGTCATCACCATACGTACGCCACGGTACTTGTCATTGGTCAGGATGGCTGCGCGGCTGAGCGCCTGGTGCAGGCGCTGGCGGTTGATATCGAAATACTTTTCGTAGCCGACCGGTACAACGCGTTGGTAGTCGGGGAATTTGCCATCCACTACCTTGCTGCGCAATTCAAATGCGGGCTGGCTGAATACTACCTGATTGGCGCCGATCTGTACGGTGACAATGTCGTCATTGTCGCCCAACAGCTTGATGAGTTCCATCACGGTCTTGCGCGGCAGGATCACCTCGGTCGCCTGATCCACCTCGCTGACGAGTTCGATGGCATCGACCGCCAGGCGATGGCCGTCTGTGGCGGCGACGATGAGCTTGCTGCCCTGCAATTGAAAAAGCATGCCGTTCAGGTAGTAGCGGATGTCGGCCACCGCCATGGCGTATTGCGCACGCGCTAGCAGCTTGCGAAGTTTGCTGGCGCTCACTTCCAGGCTAATGCCCTGCCCTTCGGCGCTTTGCAGGCGCGGAAAGTCACGCGCAGGTAATGTCTGCAGGCTGAAACGGCTCTTGCCTGCCTGGATACGTACTTGTTCGTTGCTGAGGTCGAGGCCGATGGAGGTTTCCTCGGGCAGCGAGCGGGTGATGTCGAGCAGCTTGCGCGCGGCAACGGTGAAGGAGGCATCCTGTTCGCCGTTGGCTTCCATCCAGGTGGTGATCTGCAGTTCGAGATCGGTGGCGACCAGGGCAGTGCGGCCAGCGTTGTTCTCTACCAGTATGTTGGAAAGGATGGGTAGCGTGTGTTTGCGTTCGACTACCCCAACCACCGCCTGTAGCGGTTTGAGCAAGGCTTCCTTCTGGCAGTTGATTACAAGCATGTTATCTCTTTCGTTGGTAATAATAAGGGCCCGGTTGGAACCTGTATAACTCGATATTCCTAATTAAAATCAACTAACTGTAACATCTTCAAGGCTGTGGATAAATGCTGTAGCAGCTGTGAGCGGATTGGGGGTGAAACGGCAGTTCACCGTTTTCCGGTGATTCATCCACAGTTCATGCACTCTTAATCCACATGTTTATCCCGTCAGTACCTGGATCAGCAGGCTGTAGTCCTTCCTGATCTCCGGCTCGCTGTTCTTCAGTTCCTCGATCTTGCGGTAGGCATGCAGTACAGTGGTGTGGTCGCGGCCACCGAAGGCCTGACCGATCTCTGGCAGGGACAGGTCGGTCAGTTCCTTGGCCAGATACATGGCCATCTGGCGCGGCCGTGCGATGTTGCGGGTGCGTTTTTTTGAGAACATGTCGGCGACTTTGATCTTGTAATAGTCGGACACCGTTTTCTGGATGTTCTCGATTGATACCTGGCGGTTCTGCACTGCCAGAAGGTCCTTCAGGGCCTCCTTGGCGAGCTCCACGGAGACCTGCAGCTTGTGGAAATGGGCGTAGGCCATGACGCGCTTCAAGGCCCCTTCCAGTTCACGCACGTTGGAACGCACCTGCTTGGCGATGAAGAAGGCGGTGTTCTCGTCCAGGTGCATGCCGTCCTGTTGTGCCTTGTCGAGCAGGATGGCGACCCGCATCTCCAACTCCGGCGGCTCCAGCATCACTGTGAGGCCCCAGCTGAAGCGCGACTTCAGCCGTTCCTCGATACCCTCCAGGTCCTTAGGGAAGGTGTCGCTGGAGATGATCACCTGCTTGTGCGACTCGATCAGGTTGTTGAAGGTGTAGAAGAATTCCTCCTGGGTGCGGCCCTTGCCGGCGAAGAACTGGATGTCGTCGATGAGCAGCACGTCCAGGCTGTCGTACTTATGCTTGAACTCGTCGAACGACTTGTGCCTGAAGGCCTTAACCATGTCGGAGACATAGCGCTCTGCGTGGATGTAGCGGACCTGGGCCTTGGGGTCGTTCTCCAGCACCTTGTTGCCGATGGCCTGCATGAGGTGGGTCTTGCCAAGGCCGACGCCACCATAGACGAACAGCGGGTTGTAGCCGGAACCCGGGTTGTCGGCCACCTGCAGGGCGGCGGCGCGAGCGAGGTCGTTGGCCTTGCCTCGCACGAAGCTGGCAAAGGTGAAATGGGGGTTCAGCCGGGTTTCACCGAGGACGGGCTTGGTGGGCGTGGCCGCCTTGGGTTCCGTCTTCGCAGGCGCGGCGGCGTCCGGTCTGGCTGGCTTGGTCCTGGCCTCGACGACGATGGCGAGCTCGACCGGCTGGCTGAAATAGGCGACCGCCAGGGACTCGATCTCGGCCAGGAACTTGTCCTTGACCCACTGGGCGACGAAGCGGTTGGGCGCGCTGATCTGTACCTTGCTGCCGTCGACGCTGACACTGAGCGGTTTGATCCAGGTGTTGATTTGCTGGGCGTTGTGTCTTGCCTGGAAGTGTCCCAGACAATGGGACCAGAAATCGTGCATGTGCGGCCTGGGTCGACGATGGGGGAAGAACGCGAGGCGACATTGTACCATCGCGGGGGGCGTCCGGAGGCCGGGAAATGTTTGACAAATTATGGGCTTAAAAGGTCTAATACCGCGCTTTTACGTACAGTCGTAACTTAGGGATCGCCATGAAACGCACTTATCAGCCCTCCGTCGTCCGCCGCAAGCGCACCCACGGCTTTCGCGCCCGCATGAAGACCAAGGGCGGCCGCGCGGTCATCAATGCCCGCCGCGCCAAGGGCCGCAAGCGTCTGGCCGTTTGACGGACACGATGCACCGGGGGCGCTACGCCTTCGGATGGGACAGCAAGCTTAGGAAAACGGATGATTTTTCATCCGTTTTTCGTTTCAAGCGGGTTCGGCGCGGCGCCGGCATGGATGTGTTCTACTGCCCAAATGGCCTGTTGTATCCGCGACTTGGCCTGATCATGCCGAAGAAGGTGTGGGCCCGGGCGGTCGACCGCAACCGCGTCAGGCGGATACTGCGCGAGGCCTTCAGGCTCGACCAGGGTGAACTCGGCGGCCTGGACGTCGTCATCCGGGTCAAGGCAACGGCCCAGGATGTCGATTACCGGGCACAATGGCGCGACTTCGTACGCAGGCACACGGCCGCATCGCCGCCGGCATCGGCACCACCAATGAACGGATAGAACATGGATTTGCAACGTATCGTCGCCTTCGTCGTGTTTTCCTTCTCCCTGCTGATGCTTTGGCAGGCCTGGCAGGATTACAACCATCCGCAGCTGGTCCAAACAGTACCTTCGGGCACGTCGCCGGCCAGCGTGGCGTTGCCGACCCCGGGCCAGGCCCTGCAGGCTCCGCAGGAGGCGCCGGCCAGCGGCCACGTGGCGGTGGGCGCCCGCGCGGTGGTCAAGACTGACGTCATGACCGCTACCATCGACGCCAACGGCGGTGACATCCGCGAGCTGATCCTGCCTGCCTATCGCCAGAATGACGACAAGACCCAGCCGCTCAAACTGTTCGAGGAGCGCACCGGTCGCAACTATTTCGCGCAGTCCGGCTTCATCGGTGACGGCCTGGTCAACCACAAGACGGTGTTCGAGCTGGTACCCGGTGAGTACGCCCTGGCACCCGGCCAGGACACTCTCAAGCTAAGCATGCGGGCTGTTTCCGGTAACGCGGAGGTGGTGAAGACCTATACCTTCATGCGCGGCAGCTATGTCATCGGCATCGACTACACGGTGCGCAACGCCGGCGCCGCGCCGCTGCAGGGCTTCCCCTACTACCAGCTGGCCCGCCACGGCCAGGCGCCGGAAGGTGAGTCGGCTTTCGTCTACACTTTCACCGGCCCGGCCATGTACACCGACGCCGGCAAGTTCCAGAAGATCAACTTCGAGGACGTCGCCAAGGGCAAGGTCGACCACGTCAAGGAAGCGCCGGACGGCTGGATCGGCATGATCCAGCACCACTTTGTCGCCGCCTGGCTGATGCCCGAGCAGGCCGGCGACAGCAAGCGCGAGTTCTACACCCGCGCCCTTGGCAACGGTGAATACAGCGCCGGCCTGATCCTGCCCGCCATGCAGGTAACGCCGGGCGCGACCGTGACCACAGCGATGCGGCTCTATGCCGGCCCGCAGGAACAGGAGAAGCTCAAGGAACTGGCGCCCGGCCTCGAGCATGTGGTCGACTATGGCTGGCTGACCGTGCTGGCCTACCCGCTGTTCGTCCTCCTCAACTGGCTGGAGAACTTGGCGCACAACTGGGGCGTTGCCATCATCCTGCTCACCGTCCTGATCAAGCTAGCCTTCTATCCGCTGTCTGCGGCCAGCTACAAATCGATGGCGCAGATGCGCAAGCTGGCGCCGCGCCTGCAGCACCTCAAGGAGCGCTATGGCGACGACCGCCAGAAGCTGCACGAGGCGATGATGAAGATCTACCAGGAGGAGAAGATCAATCCGCTCGGCGGCTGCCTGCCGATCGTGGTGCAGATCCCGGTCTTCATCGCCCTCTACTGGGTACTGCTCTCCGCCGTCGAGCTGCGCCAGGCGCCCTTCGCGCTCTGGATCACCGACCTGTCCGAGCCTGACCCCTACTACATCCTGCCCATCGTCATGGCTGCCACCATGTTCATCCAGCAGAAGCTGTCGCCCACCCCGCCCGACCCGGTGCAGGCCAAGGTGATGATGATCATGCCGATCGCCTTCTCGATCTTCTTCTTCTTCTTCCCCGCCGGCCTGGTGCTCTACTGGTTGGTCAACAACGTCCTTTCCATCCTGCAGCAATGGCGCATCAACCACGTGATCGAGCGCGCCGGCCATGGCAAGCCCGCGGCAAAATGACGTAATCGCCGCCATCGCCACCGCCCCGGGCCGTGGCGGCATCGGAGTGGTGCGGGTGTCCGGCCGCGACATCGCGACTATCGTCGACGGGGTGCTCGGCCGCCGCCTCGAGCCGCGCCGGGCCAGCTTTTCCCGCTTCCGCGATGCCAGCGGCGAGACCTTGGACGAGGGCATCGCCCTCTACTTTCAGGCACCGCATTCCTTTACCGGCGAGGATGTCCTCGAACTGCAGGGCCATGGTGGCCCGCAGGTGCTGCAGTTGGTCCTGGAACGCTGCCTGGAGTTGGGAGCGCGTGCCGCCGGGCCGGGGGAGTTCAGCCGCCGCGCCTTCCTCAACGATAGGATCGACCTTACCCAGGCGGAGAGCATCGCTGACCTGATCGACGCACAGAGCCGCGAGGCGGCCCGCTCTGCGGTGCGCTCGCTGACCGGCGAGTTTTCCCGCCGTGTGCGGGCGCTGGTCGACGGCCTGATCGACCTACGCATGCTGATTGAGGCCACCCTGGATTTTCCCGAGGAGGAGATCGATTTCCTCGACAAGGCGGATGCCTGCGGCCGCATCGACCGCCTCGCGGCAGCCCTGGCCGGCGTGCAGGCGCAGGCGCGCCAGGGTGCCCTGCTGCGCGAGGGCCTCAACGTCGTCCTGATCGGCCAGCCCAACGTCGGCAAGTCCAGTCTGCTCAATGCGCTGGCCGGTTATGAAGCTGCCATCGTCACCGACATCGCCGGCACCACTCGCGACGCAGTGCGCGAGGCGATCCAGATTGACGGCATCCCGTTGCACGTTACCGACACGGCCGGCCTGCGCGAGACCGCCGACCCGGTCGAGGCGATCGGCATCGCGCGGACCTGGCAGGCGGTCGAGCAGGCCGACGTCGCCCTCCTGCTGGTCGACGCGGGTCACGGCATCGGTGCCGAGGAGGCGGCCATCCTGGCGCGCCTGCCGGATATCCCCCGACTGACCGTGCACAACAAGATAGACCTCGCTGGCGAGGAGGCGGCCATGGCGGACGACGAGGTATGGCTGTCCGCCCGCACCGGTGTCGGCCTCGACCTGCTGTGCCGGCGCCTGTGTGAGCTGGCGGGCTGGCAGGCGGCTGGCGAAGGCGTATTCATGGCAAGGCGAAGGCACCTGGATGCCCTGGCGAGCGCCGCTGCCCACCTGGCGCAGGCAAGGACGGTGCTGCCGGCTCTGGACCTTTGCGCAGAGGAACTCCGCCTGGCTCAGGCTGCGCTCAACGAGATCAC
>JAQVJE010000110.1 GCA_028695325.1 Gallionellaceae bacterium | reverse complement strand
TAGTCCTTCAGGGCCTTCTTCACCGAGTGCACCATGGCGTCGCCCTGGTTGCGCGCACTGACCAGCTCGAAGGCCTTGTGGTCCTCGGCGGCGTGCGCCTCGGCGTCCTTGACCATCTGCTGGATCTCGGACTCGGAGAGACCGGAGTTGGCCTTGATGGTGATCTTGGCCTCCTTGCCGGTGCCCTTGTCCTTGGCGCTGACGTGCAGGATGCCGTTGGCGTCGATGTCGAAGGTGACCTCGATCTGCGGCATGCCGCGCGGCGCCGGCGGGATGTCGGAGAGGTTGAACTGGCCGAGCGACTTGTTGCCCGAGGCCATCTCGCGCTCGCCCTGGAGGACGTGGATGGTCACCGCGCTCTGGTTGTCGTCGGCGGTGGAGAACACCTGGCTGGCGCGGGTCGGGATGGTGGTGTTCTTGGTGATCAGCTTGGTCATCACGCCGCCCAGGGTCTCGATGCCGAGGGAAAGCGGAGTGACGTCGAGGAGCAGTACGTCCTTCACCTCGCCCTGCAGCACGCCGCCCTGGATGGCGGCGCCGACCGCGACGGCCTCGTCCGGGTTGACGTCCTTGCGCGGCTCCTTGCCGAAGAACTCCTTCACCACTTCCTGCACCTTGGGCATGCGGGTCATGCCGCCCACCAGGATGACGTCGGAGATGTCGGACACCTTCACCCCGGCATCCTTGATGGCGATCTTGCAGGGCTCGATGGTGCGCTTGATCAGTTCCTCCACCAGGGACTCGAACTTGGCCCGGGTGATCTTCATCACCAGATGCTTCGGACCCGAGGCGTCGGCGGTGATGTAGGGCAGGTTGATCTCGGTCTGGGTGGAGGAAGAGAGCTCGATCTTGGCCTTCTCGGCGGCCTCCTTGAGGCGCTGCAGGGCCAGGACGTCGTTCTTCAGGTTGACCCCCTGCTCCTTCTGGAACTCCTCGATGATGTAGTCGATCAGGCGCTGATCGAAGTCCTCGCCGCCCAGGAAGGTGTCGCCGTTGGTGGACAGCACCTCGAACTGGTGCTCGCCCTCGATCTCGGCGATCTCGATGATGGAGATGTCGAAGGTGCCGCCGCCGAGGTCGAACACGGCGATCTTGCGGTCGCCTTCCTGCTTGTCCATGCCGAAGGCGAGCGCCGCGGCGGTGGGCTCGTTGATGATGCGCTTGACCTCCAGGCCGGCAATGCGGCCGGCATCCTTGGTGGCCTGGCGCTGGCTGTCGTTGAAGTAGGCCGGGACGGTGATGACCGCCTCGGTGACCGCCTCGCCCAGGTAGTCCTCGGCGGTCTTCTTCATCTTCTTCAGCACCTCGGCGGAGATCTGCGGCGGCGCCTTCTTGTCGCCGCGCACCTCGACCCAGGCGTCGCCGTTGTCGGCCTTGAATATCTTGTAGGGCATCAGGTCGATGTCCTTCTGCACTTCCTTTTCCTCGAAGCGGCGGCCGATCAGGCGCTTCACGGCGTACAGGGTGTTCTTCGGATTGGTCACCGCCTGGCGCTTGGCCGGGGCGCCGGCCAGGATCTCGCCGTCCTCGGCGTAGGCGATGATGGACGGCGTGGTGCGGGCGCCTTCGGAGTTCTCGATCACCTTGGGCTTGCCGCCTTCCATGATGGCAACGCAGGAGTTGGTGGTACCGAGGTCGATGCCGATGATCTTGGCCATGGTGCTAATTCCTCAAATAAATATTGAACTGCTTCCGATATGGGTATGGGGGCGCTTATTTCAAGGCCGTTCAATCAGTCGCCGCGCGGCTTGGTGACCATCACCATGGCCGGGCGCAGTACGCGATCGTTGAGCAGGTAGCCCTTCTGCAGCACCTGGGCGACGCTGTTCGGCTCGCCGTCGCCATCGACCATGCCGATGGCCTGCTGGGTGTTGGGGTCGAACTTCTGGCCGAGCGGGTTGACCTCGGCGATGCTGTGGCGCTCGAACACGCTGACCAGTTGCTTGAGAGTCAGTTCGACGCCGCTCTTCAGGCTCTCGATGCTGACACCGTCGCCGGTGGCCAGGGCGGCCTCCAGGCTGTCCTTCACCGCCAGCAGATCGCCGGAAAACCTCTCCAGGGCGAACTTGCGCGCCTTGTCGACCTCGTCGGCGGCACGCCGGCGCGTGTTCTCAGCCTCGGCCTTGGCGCGCAGCCAGGCGTCGTGGTGCTCCTGCGCCCGCAACTCGGCCTGCTGCAGCAACTCCTCCAGGCTGGGCATGGTTTCCTTCCCGGCGGCCTCGTTGGCGCCGGCCTCCGCTGCTCCGGCAGCGTTCAACTCTTGTTCGGACATGACAAACTCCTGACTACGACCCCACGGGTAGTGGGGACGACCACGACAATTTCAAGGGGCCGAGTTCAGATTTCCTCGAACGACCGTATGCGGTCCAGGCGTACGACATGCTCGCGGCCATCCTGGTCGCGCAGCCGTAGCCATTCGGCGCCGTCCCTGGTGTAGACGTCGAGCGGCAGGCCGGCCAGTTCGCCCAAGTCATCCATGCAGTACAGCCGCAGACGGCGCCGCTTGAGGACGGCAAACTCGAGCCGCTCGTGGGTGACGCAGGCGATCGGAACGTAATCCGGCATCAGCGCAGGCGGGCGCTGGATTCCAGCCAGGGCTGCACGGTCGACCCGATGGCGGTGCCGAGCCGGCGAGCCAGGCGGTCGGCCAGGGTCTCCTTGGGCGTGTAATCGACGATGTCCTTGGCCTTAACCACCTCGCGAGCGACATAATCGAGGCTGCCGAGACCGTCGGCCAGCCCCATGTCGATGCTGGCGCTGCCACTCCAGATCAGTCCGCTGAACAGGCCCTCGCTCTCCTTCAGGCGCTTGCCGCGGCCCTGCCGCACGATCTGGATGAACTGCTGGTGGACCTCGCCCAGCATCGCCCTGGCGTGCTCCACCTGGTCTGCGTCGAGGGGCGAGAAGGGGTCGAGGAAACCCTTGTTCTCGCCGGCGGTGAGCAGGCGGCGCTCGACGCCCAGCTTGTCCATGGTGCCGGTGAAGCCGAAGCCGTCCATCAGCACGCCGATGGAGCCCACCAGGGAGGCCTTGTCGACATAGATGCGGTCGGCGGCAGCGATGATGTAGTAGCCACCCGAGGCGCAGACGTCATCGACCACGGCGTAAACCGGGATCTTCGGGTATTCACCGCGCAGGCGGCGGATCTCATCGTGGATCTGTCCAGCCTGCACCGGCGAGCCGCCCGGGCTGTTGCAGCGCAGCACCACCGCCTGGGTCTTGGAATCCTCGAAGGCGCTGGCCAGGGCGGCGATGATGTCGTCGGCGCGGACACCGTCCTCGCCGCCGATCTCGCCTTGCAGCTCGATCAGGGCGGTGTGGGCCTTGACCTTGGAAAACTCGCCGTCGCCCATGTTCCCCGCCATGACCAGCACGGCGAACAAGAAGACGAACCACAGCGACTTGAACACGATGCCCCAGCGCCGCGCCCGCCGTTGTTCCTCCAGGTTGGCCAGCAGCACGCGTTCCAGCGCGCTGCGTTCATCGTCTGCTTCACTCATGCCGATCTCCCATTGCGATCCGTGCAGTATATCCGCTCGCGCCTCAGGCGTTGGCGCGCAGCCAACCCGCCAACTCGGTGAAGCTCAGGCACAGCGCGACCGGCTCGTAGCCAGCCAGGTGCCCGGCGGGATGGGCACCGTATGCGGCCGCCAAGGCGTCGATGCCGGCGTTGCGTGCCATTTCCAGGTCGTGGCTGGTGTCGCCGACCATCAGGGCGCGCTCCGGCGCGATCATCAGTTCGTCGAGCAACTCCTCGATCATGGCCGGATGCGGTTTCGAGAAGGTCTCGTCGGCGGTGCGCGAGGCGTGGAAATAGGGTTCCAGGCCGCTGTGCCCGAAGGCGCGGTCGAGGCCGCGGCGGGCCTTGCCGGTGGCCACGGCGAGCAGGTAGCCGCCGCGGTGCAGGTCCTCGATCAGTTCGCGGGCGCCGTCGAAGAGAGCGATCTCGTGGTCCTGGCCCAGGTAGTGGTGGCGGTAGCGCTCCACCAGCAAGGGCACCTCGTCCTCGCCCCTGCCGGGGAACAGGGCCTCTACCGCCTCCCTGAGGCCGAGGCCGATGATGTGGCTGGCCGCCTCGCGGCTCGGCACCGGCCAGCCCAGGTCGGCGCTGGCCTGCTGGATGCAGGCGACGATGGTGCCGGCGGAATCCATCAGGGTGCCGTCCCAGTCGAAGATCAATAGGTCGTAACGCTTGCTCATAGTCTGTTCACGAAAGCTTGCAGGTCATCCGGCAGGGGGGCGGCGAACTCCAGCCGTTTGCCAGTCAACGGGTGGAACAGCTCGATCCGGGCCGCGTGCAGGAACATGCGTTTCAGACCCTGCTTCTTCAAGGCCCGGTTGAGCTCGAAATCGCCGTATTTGTCGTCGCCGGCAATGGGGTGCTTGAGGGCAGCAAGGTGGACGCGGATCTGGTGGGTGCGGCCGGTCTTCAGTTCCGCCTCCAGGAGAGAATAGTCGCCGTGCAGGCCCACCAGGGTGAAGATGGTGTGGGCGAACTGACCCTCCTCGTCCACCACCACCCGGCGCTCGCCGTCGTCGGTGTGGAACTTACGCAGGGCCAGCTTGACGTGGCGTTTCTGATCGCGCCAGCGGCCCACTGCGAGGGCGAAATAGGTCTTCCTCACCTCGCCCTCGCGCAGCATGCGGTGCAACTCCACCAGGGCGGAGCGCTTCAGGGCGATGATCAGGATGCCGGAGGTTTCCTTGTCGAGCCGGTGCGCCAATTCCATGAACCGGCACTCCGGCATTTCGCGGCGCAGCTGCTCGATGATGCCCAGACTCACCCCGCTGCCGCCGTGTACGGCCTGGCCGGCCGGCTTGTCGATCACCAGGAGGGCGTCGTCGCGGTAGAGGATGCGGCCGAGCAAGCTCTTGCCGATCTTGGCGAGGCCCGGCGGCGCGTCGGGTGCCGCCACCCTGACCGGCGGGATGCGCACCTCGTTGCCGAGGTCGAGGCGCTGCTCCGGCTTGGCACGCTTGCCGTTCACCCGCACCTCGCCCTCGCGCAGCATGCGATAGACCCGGCTCTTGGGCACCCCCTTCAAGCGCCTGAACAGGAAGTTATCCAGGCGCTGGCCGGCCGCCTCGTCGCCGATCGTCACCCGTGTTACAGCCTCTTTGCGAGTTTCCTGCATTCCTCTTATACTTCCATACGCTTTCAAAGGTGCCCCGAACCGGCCCGGACCCTCCGGCCCGGCCTCGCCGCACCTCCAGGCACCGGTTAACGACGCTCACCGGAGCGCTCGCCCCGGTCACCGACGTTCACGAACCCAAGGTCGCGACAGATCGCCCAGCGGTTCAAGCCGAACGCTCCGACGTGGCCGGTCGAGCCGAAAAGCAGCGATGGTAACGTATTTGATGCGTAGACCGTACCCGGACATGCCCTCGCCGGCCAAAAACGGCGGGGAAAAAAAGATAAACCGACAGAACATGCACGAGACCACGCGCGAACCGATAACGACCGCCTGATCCCCCTGCCTCGCTTTGCCGCCGCGACCATCGCGGCTGGGTTTATCACCCCGGGGCGCGATCGCGCAGGGGTAGAAAATGAAACGTATGTTATTCAACGCGACGCAGGCGGAAGAGCTCCGCGTCGCCATTGTCGATGGCCAGAAGCTGGTCGATCTCGACATTGAGTCCGCCGCCAAGGAGCAGCGCAAGGGCAACATCTACAAGGGCATCATCACCCGCGTCGAGCCCAGCCTGGAGGCCTGCTTCGTCGACTACGGCACCGACCGCCACGGCTTCCTGCCGTTCAAGGAGATCTCCCGTGCCGCCGTCGGTGGCGGCTCCGGCCGCATCCAGGACAGTCTCCGGGAAGGCCTGGAACTGGTCGTCCAGGTGGAGAAGGACGAACGTGGCAACAAGGGCGCGGCGCTGACCAACTTCGTCAGCCTGGCCGGCCGCTACCTGGTCCTGATGCCCAACAACCCGCGCGGTGGCGGCGTCTCCCGCCGCATCGAGGGCGAGGAGCGCAACGAACTGCGCGACGCCCTGGCCCAACTGGAAGTCCCCGGCGGCATGAGCCTGATCGGCCGCACCGCCGGCATCGGCCGCGCCGTGGAAGAACTGCAGTGGGACCTGAACTACCTGCTCCAGCTGTGGACCGCCATCGACGGCGCCGCCAAGGGCCAAAAGGGCGCCTTCCTGATCTACGCCGAATCCAGTCTGGTGATCCGCGCCATCCGCGACTACTTCACCCCGGACATCGGCGAACTGCTGGTCGACACCCCGGCCATCTATGAGCAGGCCAGGCAATTCATGGCCCACGTGATGCCGAACAACGTCAACAAGGTCAAGTTGTACGCCGACCCGGTGCCGCTGTTCTCCCGCTTCCAGATCGAGCACCAGATCGAGACCGCCTACTCGCGCGAGGTGCCCCTGCCCTCCGGCGGCGCCCTGGTGATCGACCACACCGAGGCCTTGGTGGCCATCGACGTCAACTCGGCGCAGGCCACGCGCGGCGCCGACATCGAGGCCACCGCGCTCAACACCAACCTGGAGGCGGCCGACGAGGTCGCCCGCCAGATGCGCCTCAGGGACCTGGGCGGCCTGATCGTGATCGACTTCATCGACATGGAGAGCCAGAAGAACCAGCGCGAGGTCGAGGACCGCCTGCGCGATGCCCTCCACCACGACCGCGCCCGCATCCAGGTCGGCAAGATCTCCCGCTTCGGCCTGCTCGAGCTGTCGCGCCAGCGCCTGCAGCCCTCCCTCGGCGAGACCAGCTACGTCACCTGCCCGCGTTGCGCCGGCACCGGCCACGTGCGCGGCACCGAGTCGTTCGCCCTGCACATGCTGCGCATGCTGCAGGAGGAGGCCATGAAGGAGAACACCGGCGCCCTGCACATCCAGGCCCCAGTGGAGGTCGCCACCTTCCTGCTCAACGAGAAGCGCACCGACATCCTCAACATCGAGGCCCGGCACAAGATCGAGTTGATCCTGATCCCCAATATCCACTTCGAGACGCCGCGCTACACCCTGACCCGGCTGCGCCACGACCAGCTCAACCAGGCCGACGTCACCGCGCCCAGCTACCAGATGATGGAGCGCCCGGCCGAGGAAGAGCCCGCCGCCCAGGC
>JAQVJE010000109.1 GCA_028695325.1 Gallionellaceae bacterium | reverse complement strand
ACCAGCATCAGGCCGACGATGGCGGTCCAGAAGGTGTTGTTGAATAGGTTGGCGGCCTGGGCCAGGGTCAGCACGGACACGCACAGGCCGAGGTAGGCGCCATAGGCGAGCGGCATCAGCCTGGGCGTCCCCCTGACCCGGCTGAAGGCGAACAGCAGGGCGTAGAGGGCACCGGTCATGATGACCATGGCGGCCGAGAAAAAGACGGTGAAGAAGTTCGCCAGCGCGACCGGTTCGATCATGGTTCTGTCTCCTAGCACGTGTTTGTGGCGGGCCGGACGCATGTTCCAAGAGGCGGTTCCCTCGGCCCTTGACATAAATCAATGGTACGCGGCGGCAAGTGGAAATCAGTTGACCTAGGTCAATTTTCCCCTGTCGGAGGCAGGGTTATGGTCTGCCCCACGAGCCTAGTGGTCTTTTTCCGGCGAACCTCGAAAGGAGCATCCGATGTTGAAAGTGAAGCACTTGAGCAGGGCCATCGTGCTGGCGGCGCTGCCGTTGTCCGCGGCCTGGGCGGCCGACGACCGCAGCACGGCGTCGAACACCTACCTGCAGGGCGGCGGGTCCTCGTTGGCCGGGGTGGAGATGTACCAGTCTAGCGACCCCAAGGCGCCGCCCATGAGCAAGGCCGAGTTCGAGCAGGCGCGCGAGATCTATTTCGACCGCTGCGCCGGCTGCCATGGCGTGCTGCGCAAGGGTGCCACCGGCAAGGCCCTGCTGCCGCAGCCCATGCAGCAGCTCGGCAGCGAGAGCCTCAAGGTCTTCATCCACTACGGAACGCCGGGCGGCATGCCTGGTTTCGGCACCTCCAACGAGCTGGACGAGAAAGAGGTCGACCTCATGGCCCGCTACATCCAGCATCCGGCGCCGCAACCGCCGGAGTGGGGCATGAAGGAGATCCGCGCCTCCTGGAAGCTCCTGGTGCCGCCCGAGAAGCGGCCCAAGCGGCAGATGAACAAGCTCAACCTGAACAACCTGTTCGCCATCACCCTGCGCGACTCCGGCGAACTGGCCCTGGTCGACGGCGACAGCAAGCAGATCGTCACCATCCTGAAGACCGGTTTCGCGGTGCACATCTCGCGCTTCTCCAAGTCCGGCCGCTACCTGTACACCACCGGCCGCGACGGCCTGATCAACCTGATCGACCTGTGGATGGAGACGCCGCAGACGGTCGCCACCATCCGCACCGGCTCGGACGCCCGCTCCATCGAGACCTCCAAGTACAAGGGCTATGACGACAAGATCGCCATCGCCGGCACCTACTGGCCGCCCGCCTACGTCTTCATGGACGGCTTCACCCTGGAGCCCAGGAAGGTCATGTCGACGCGCGGCTACACCTACGACGAGCAGGAGTACCACCCGGAGCCGCGCGTCGCCTCCATCGTCGCCTCCCACATCAAGCCCGAGTTCGTGGTCAACGTGAAGGAGACCGGCAAGGTCCTGCTGGTCGACTACTCCGACCTCAAGAACCTCAAGACCACCGAGATCGAGGCCGAGCGCTTCCTGCACGACGGCGGCTGGGACTCGTCCAAGCGCTACTTCCTGGTTGCTGCCAACATGCGTGACACCGTGTCGGTGGTGGACACCAAGGAGGGCAAGCTGGCCGCCAACGTCCGTGTCGGCACCAAGCCCCACCCCGGCCGCGGCGCCAACTGGAACGACGTCAAGTACGGCCCGGTATGGGCCACTGGCCACCTTGGCGACGACAGCATCGCGGTGATCGGCACCGATCCGGCCCGGCACAAGGGCAACGCCTGGAAGGTGGTGCGTTCGCTCAAGAACCACGGCAACGGCTCGCTGTTCATCAAGACCCACCCGAAGTCGAGCAACCTGTGGGTGGATGCCGCACTCAGCCCCGACGCCGAGATCCGCCAGTCGGTCTCGGTGTTCGACCTCAAGCATCTCGACCGTCCGGCCGAGGTGATCAACCTCGCCAAGGCCGCCGGCATCAGCGAGGGCCGCGTCACCCACCCCGAGTACAACATGCGGGGCGACGAGGTGTGGTTCTCCGTCTGGGGGCCGAAGAACGGCGAATCCGCCATCGTGGTGATGGACGACAAGACCCGCAAGGTGAAGGCGGTGATCAAGGACAAGCGCCTGGTCACGCCGACCGGCAAGTTCAACGTCTACAACACCGTGCACGACGTCTACTGAGACCGGCCCGCGTCATTCCCGCCCAGGCGGGAATGACGGGCCGACCGGCCGCTTCAGCGCGGCCGGGTTTGCCCGGCGCCTGCCCGGCGGGCGTCCGGCAAACCCGGATGGAGACCAGACGATGCCTGGCAAGATGCCCTGTCTCATGTTGATGGTGTTGCCCCTGGCGGCGGCCGCCGACGCGGTGCCGCCGCCCGCCCGCCAGGCCGAGCTGGTCAGCCTGGTGCGCCAGGAATGCGGCTTCTGCCACGGCCTGCGCCTGACCGGCGGCCTGGGCACGCCGCTCACCGCCGCCGCCATGCGGGAGCGCCCGGCCGAAACCATGGTGGCGGTGATCCTGCACGGCATCCCGGGCACCGCCATGCCGGGCTGGCAGCCCTTCCTCGGCGAGGAGGAGGCGGCCTGGATCGTCGACAGACTCAAGGAGGGCTTTCCCGATGACCGCCGCTAGGTTCCTGCTCGCCCTGGGCCTCGCCGCCGCCGCCCAGGCCGCCGAGCCGCCGCCCGCCGCCTGCGCAGTGCGCGGCACGGGCGACCTGGGCATCGCCGTCGAGCGTGCCCGCGGCAGCCTGCAATGGCTGGACACCACCAGGAAGATCAGCCTGGGCCGCGTCGAGGGCCTGGGCGATCTCTCGCACGCCTCCGCGGTGTTCTCCCGTGACGCGCGCTATGCCTACGTGTTCGGCCGCGACGGCGGGCTCACCAAGGTCGACCTGCTGTGCGGCCGGGTGGCCAGGCGCATCATCCAGTCCGGCAACTCCATCGGCGGCGCCATCTCCCAGGACGGCCGCTACATCGCCGCCGCCAACTACACCCCGGGCGGGGTGAAGATATTCGATGCCGAGACCCTGGACCTGGTGGCCGACCTACCCACCGGGTCCAAGGTGATCGGCCTCGAGGACGTGCCCGGCAACCGCTTCGCCTTCAGCCTCTGGGACAAGGGCGAGATCTGGCTCGCCGACCTGTCCGAGGACCCGAGGCAGCCGAAGATCACCAAGTACACTGGCATCGGCACCCAGCCCTACGACGCCCTCATCTCGCCGGACGGGCGCTGGTACGTCGCCGGCCTGTACGGCGAGAACGGCATCGCCGTCCTCGACCTGTGGCACCCCGAGGCCGGCGTCAGGCGCGCCCTGCCCGACTACGGCCGCGGCGAGGAGAAGCTGCCGGTCTACAAGATGCCGCACCTGGAGACCTGGGCCATGGTGGGCGGCCTGGCCTTCATCCCGGGTGTGGGCAGGCATGAAGTCGTCATCGTCGACACCGCCACCTGGACCCTGGCCGGCGTGATCCCGGTGGCCGGCCAGCCGGTCTTCGTCATGGCCCAGCCGGACGGCCGCCGCCTGTGGGTCAACTTCGCCTTCCCCCACTACGACACCGTGCAGGTGGTCGACGTGCCGAGTCGCAAGATCGTCCAGACCCTGAAGCCAGGGAAGGCGGTGCTGCACATGGAATTCACCCCGCGCGGCGAGGCGGTCTGGCTCTCGGTGCGCGACGGCAATCGCCTAGAGGTCTACGACACCGCCAGCTTCGGCAAGCTGGCCGAGCTGCCGGCCGAGGCCCCCAGCGGCATCTTCTTCACCGCCCGCGCGCACAGGTACGGACTATGAACGACCTCACCGAACTCGAATTCCACCTCCTCAACGACTGGCAGCGCGGTTTCCCGCTGGTCGAGCGCCCCTATGCCGAGCTGGCCGCCAGCCTAGGCGTCGGCGAACTGGCGGTGCGCGACGCCCTCGCCGACCTCAAGGCGCGTGGCCACGTCTCCCGCATCGGGGCGGTGTTCCGCCCCCACATCCTGGGCTGGAGCACGCTGGCCGCCGTGGCCTGCCCGGCTGGGCGCGTCGACGCGGTGGCCGGCCTGATCGACGCCTACCCGGAGGTCAACCACAACTACGAGCGCGAGCACCGCTACAACCTATGGTTCGTGGTCGCCGCGCCGAGCCAGGCGCGGGTGGCCGAGATCCTGGCCGACATCCACCGGCAGAGCGGCCTGCGCCCCCTCGACCTGCCCATGCTGCGGGATTTCCATATCGACCTCGGTTTCGACCTGACGGCCGGCAGGGTGCCGGGCACCCGGCGTCCGCATCTCGACCCTGCCGGCACCCCGCTGGAAACCGCCGAGCTGCGCGTCCGCCTCGACGCCGCAGACCACGCCCTGGCCGCCGCCCTGGACGGCGGTCTCGACCTGTCGCCGCGCCCCTACGCGAGCCTGGCCGAGCGCTGCGGCCTCGCCGAGGCCGATTGCCTGGCCCGCCTGCAGCGCCTGCTCGACCTCACGGCGATCCGCCGCTTCGGCATCGT
The DNA here is from genome assembly GCA_028695325.1 of Gallionellaceae bacterium. Taxonomy (GTDB): domain Bacteria; phylum Pseudomonadota; class Gammaproteobacteria; order Burkholderiales; family Thiobacillaceae; genus Parasulfuritortus. The sequence goes on along the minus strand of JAQVJE010000109.1, from coordinate 2,728 downwards.
CGTGCGCCACCGCGAGCTGGGCTATACCGCCAACGCCATGGTGGTGTGGGACATCCCGCCCTGGCGTGTCGAGGCGGCCGGCCGCTACCTCGCCGGTCAGGACGCGGTCACCCTGTGCTACCAGCGCCCGCGCCGACTGCCGGATTGGCCCTACAACCTGTTTTCCATGGTGCACGGGTGCGACCGCGCCGCCGTGCTGGCCGAGGTGGAACGCCTGCGCGCCGGCCTGGGCGAGGATGCCACGGCCTGCCAGCCGCTCTTCTCCCGTCGCCGCTTCAAGCAATGCGGCGCCCGCTATGCCGCCATGGCCAAGGCCGCCTGATATGGAACTGGATGAGGTCGACCGCCGCATCCTCAACGCCCTCCAGGGCGGCTTTCCGATCTGCGCCAGGCCCTACCGGGTGGCGGCGGAGTGCCTCGGCCTGAGCGAACGCAGGCTCACCGCGCGCCTGAAACGGATGTTGAAGGCGCGCGTGCTGACCCGCTTCGGCCCCCTCTACAACGCCGACCGCATGGGCGGCAGCAACGTCCTGGCCGCCATGACGGTGCCCGAGGCCGACTACGAGAACGTCGCCACCCTGGTCAACGCCCGGCCCGAGATCGCCCACAACTACCGGCGCGAGCACCGGCTCAACATGTGGTTCGTCGGCGCCGGCGAGACCCCGGAGGCGGTGGAGGCGGCCTTCCGGCGCATCGAGGCGGCCACCGGGCTGGCCGTCTACCGCTTCCCCAAGGAGCGGGAATATTTCGTCGAGCTGAAATTGGAGCTATGAAACTGGATACCACCGATCGCCGCCTGGTCATGGCCACCCAGGCCGGCCTGCCCCTGGTGGGGCAACCCTACAAGGCCGTCGCCGAGCAGCTCGGCATCAGTGCCGACGAGGTCATGCGCCGGCTCGCCGCCATGCAGGCGGCCGGCGTCCTGCGCCGCATCGGCGCGGTGCCCAACCACTACGCCCTCGGCTACCGGGCCAACGGCATGACGGTCTGGGACGTTGCCGACGGGCTGGTCGACGAACTGGGCGAGCGGATCGGCCGCCTCACCTTTGTCAGCCATTGCTACCGGCGCCCGCGCCATCTGCCGGACTGGCCCTACAACCTGTTCGCCATGGTGCACGGCCGCGACCGCGCCGAGGTCGAGGCCTACCGGGCCGAGTTGCGCGCCATCCTGGACCCGGCCTGTCGTGCCGAGGACGTGCTCTACAGCTGCGGCATCCTGAAGAAAACCGGGCTCAGGATCGGAGGGTAGCCATGTTCCGCGTCAGCCAATTCATGCAGGAGCTGGTCAGCCCCACCCCGGCCGGGCCGCGCCGCATCCCACCCGGCCCGGTGGTGATCTGGAACCTGGTGCGGCGCTGCAATCTGACCTGCAAGCACTGCTACTCCATCTCCGCCGACCGCGACTTCGCGGGCGAACTGGACACCGCCGAGGTGTTCCGGGTCATGGCCGACCTCAAGGCCGCCAGGGTGCCGGTGCTCATCCTGTCGGGCGGCGAGCCGCTGCTCAGGCCGGACCTCTTCGTGATCGCCCGGCGGGCCAAGGCGCTGGGTTTCTATGTCGGACTGTCGAGCAACGGCACCCTGATCGGGCCGGACAACATCGAGGCCATCGCCGCGGCCGGCTTCGACTACGTCGGTGTCAGCCTGGACGGCCTCGCCGCCACCCACGACCGCTTCCGGCGCAAGACGGGCGCCTTCGACGCGGCGCTGGCCGGCGTGCGCCTGTGCAAGGCGGCCGGCGCCAAGGTCGGCATCCGTTTCACCCTGGCGCAGGAGAATGCGCACGACTTCTCGGCCCTGCTCGACCTCATGGAGGAGGAGGGCATCGACAAGTTCTACCTGTCGCACCTCAACTACGCCGGTCGCGGCAACAAGAACCGCAATGACGACGCCCATTTCCGCACCACCCGCGCCGCCATGGACCTCCTGTTCGAGCGCGCCTGGCGGCATGCCCAGGCCGGTCGGGCGAGCGAGTTCGTCACCGGCAACAACGACGCCGACGGTGTCTACCTGCTCGCCTGGATGCGCCGGCACTTCCCCGGCCGCGCCGCCCACATGCGGGCCAGGCTACAGCAGTGGGGCGGCAACGCCTCCGGCGTCAACGTCGCCAACATCGACAATCTCGGCATCGTCCACCCCGACACCATGTGGTGGAACTATCCCCTCGGCAACGTGCGCGAGCGCCCCTTCGGCGACATCTGGGCCGACACCTCGGACCCCCTGATGGCCGGCCTCAAACAGGCCCGCCGGCCGGTCAAGGGGCGCTGCGCCGCCTGTGCCCACCGTGACATCTGCAACGGCAACACCCGCGTGCGCGCCTGGCAGACCGCCGGCGACTTCTGGGCCGAGGACCCGGGCTGCTACCTGACCGACGCGGAGATCGGCCTGCCCGAAACCGCTGCCATGGAGACTTGAATGAACCGTCTGCTGCTGTTGACCCTGCTGCTCGCCGGCCCGGCGCTTGCCGACCCCGACAAGCTCTACGAGACCCACTGCCTCGCCTGCCACGCCCCCAACCGCCTGGGCGGCATGGGCCCGACCCTGCTGCCGGAGTCGCTCGCCCGGTTGAAGAAACCGGACGCCGTCAAGGCCATCGCCGATGGCCTGCCGGCCACCCAGATGCCGGCCTTCAAGGGGATATTGAAGCCCGACGAGATCGCCGCCCTGGCGGCCTGGATCTACACCCCCAACAGCATCCCGCCCAAGTGGGACAAGGACGACATCGAGG
>JAQVJE010000012.1:23538-31360 GCA_028695325.1 Gallionellaceae bacterium | reverse complement strand
ACTACACCCTGGAGACGGTGGAGAAGGCCAGCCGTGGCACCGAGATCGTCCTGCACCTGAAGGAGGACGAGGCCGAGTTCCTCGAGGAATGGCGCCTCAAGGCCGTGGTGCGGCAGTATTCCGACCATATCGCCATCCCCATCGTGTTCGTCGACGAAAAGGGCGGGGAGGAGACCGTCAACCGCGCCAACGCCCTGTGGACGCGCCCGAAGAACGACATCAGCGAGGAGGAATACAAGGCCTTCTACCAGCATGTCGGCCACGACTACGAGGACCCACTGGCCTGGATCCACGCCCGCGTCGAAGGCCGCCAGGACTACACCCTGCTGCTCTATGTGCCGGCCCACGCGCCCTTCGACCTCTGGGACCGGGAGGCCAAGACCGGGGTGAAGCTGTACGTGAAGCGAGTCTTCATCATGGAGGATGCCCGCAGGCTGATGCCAGCCTACCTCAGATTCATGCGCGGGGTGATCGATGCCGCCGACCTGCCCCTCAACGTCTCGCGCGAGATACTGCAGCAAACCAAGGACATGGAGATGATCCGGGCCGGCTGCGTCAGGAAGGCCCTCGACCTGCTCGACGACCTGGCCGAGAGCCGCCAGGATGACTACGCCAAGGTGTGGGAACACTTCGGCGAGGTCCTCAAGGAGGGCGTCGGCGAGGACCACGCCAACCAGCAGCGCATCGCCAGGCTGTTGCGCTTCCGCACCACGGCCGCTGACGAGCCGACGGTATCGCTGGCCGACTATATCGGCCGCATGAAGGAGGGCCAGGACAAGATCTGGTACGTCACCGCCGACAGCCTGGCCGCCGCCAAGGCCAGCCCGCACCTGGAGATCTTCCGCAAGAAGGGCATCGAGGTCCTGCTCCTGACCGACCGCGTCGACGAATGGCTGGTCTCGCACCTGTTCGAGTTCGACGGCAAGGCGCTCGCCAGCGTCGCCAAGGGTGACCTCGACCTCTCGGCCGTGAAGTCTGAAGAGAGCGACAAGGAGGAGGAGAAGCCGGCGGCCGAGGAGGCCAAGGCCCTGGTCGAGCGTATCCAGGAGGCACTGAAGGGGGAGGTCAAAGAGGTCCGCGCCAGCCACCGCCTGGTGGATTCCCCGGCCTGCCTGGTGGCCGACGAGCACGACATGAGCGCCCACCTGGCCCGCATGCTCAAGGCCATGGGCCAGAATGCGCCCACCTCGAAGCCGATCCTGGAGATCAACGTCGGTCATGCCCTGGTCCGCCGCCTGGAGGGCGAGGAGGGCGAGCGCTTCGCGGAACTCGCCCGCCTGGTGTTCGACCAGGCAGTGCTGCTCGACGGCGGCCAGCTGGCCGATCCGGCCGCCTTCGTCAGGCGGATGAACGCCCTGCTGGGGGCCTAGGAAAACGCGGATCTATTCCGGTTTCGTCGTTCCCGCCACCGACAAAACCATTCGAGGGCAGGCTGGGGCGGGAGCCCAGTTGAATCAAAGGGCTGGATGCCTGTCTGCGCGGGCATGACGAATAAACCAGCGGCTCCTTAGGTGGCGTCGCCGGCCAGCCAGTCGGGCAGGCCGGCGACCTGCCAGCCCGCCGTCAGGCTGATCCGGTAGAGGGCCGCCAGCAGGCGGTGGAAGTCCATCCGGTTCAGCTTGATCTGGGATTGGCCGTGGCTGGTGTTGACGATCAAGGTGCAGCGCCGGCCGTTGGCCTGGAAGGTGAGGCCGGTGACCAGGACCGGCTGCGCGGGGGGCGCGCCGGCAGCCCGTGTGTCCTTGTTCCTCTCCAGGGCCGGCTGGCCGTCCGGGCTGTCGGCCAGGGCCTCCTCGTGCTCCAGGGCGATGCGCTGGATGGGTGGCAGGGCGTGCGGTATGTCGCCGCCTGGCACCGTCTTCTCCAGCAGGCTGGTGACCGGGCCGAGCAGGCCGACCAGCAGGCGCCGGGTCAGCCAGTAGCGGGCGCCGTTACTGCTGGACAGCCAGATGCGGTCCTCGCTGTCGCTGTAGCCGAAGGTGAACTGGGTCATCGCGAGCGGCGGTCGAGGTCGCCGAAGTGGAGCGGGAAATGACCGGCGCGGCGGTCGGCGAAGTAGTGCTCCAGCGTTTCGCGCACGGTGCGGAAGGCGATCCGCTCCCAGGGGATGGCGGCCTCGTCGAACAGGGCGACCTCAAGACTTTCCTCGCCGGGGGCGAAGTCGAGGTCGAGCAGGCGGGCGCGGAACAGCAGGTAGACCTGGTCGATGTCCGGCACGTTGATGAGGGCGTAGAGGTCATCGATCGCCACCCGCGCGCCCGCCTCCTCCAGGGTCTCGCGCAGCGCGCCCTCGGCGGTGGTCTCGCCGTTCTCCATGAAGCCGGCCGGCAGGGTCCACAGTCCCAGGCGCGGTTCGATCGCGCGCCGGCACAGCAGCACCTTTTCCTCCCAGTAGGGCAGGCAGCCCACCACCATGCGCGGGTTCTCGTAATGGATGGCGCCGCAGGCATCGCAGACGTAGCGGTGACGATTGTCGCCGCTGGGTATGCGGTGGCTGACGGGGGCGCCGCAGGTGCTGCAGTATTTCATGGCGGGGGCGGCAGGAGCGGGGACATGGCGGCAATATACCGCGACTTGACATCCATCAGAACGCGGCCGCTCCGGCTCGCATATAATCTCCATGCAGCGCACAACAGGTGCGGCGCGCCCGCATGGACGCAGTCATGCGCCACGATGACGATACGACAGAGGAAGGGTAAGACCATGAAACGCAAGCTGACGACTGCTTCCGCCGCCTGGCTGCTGGCCGGCGCCGCCGCGGCCAGCCCGACCATCGAGCACGAGGTTGGCCGGGCCGCCTACGACAACGCATTGCAGGCCTACATGTGCGTCAATTACGAGAAGGCCTTGCATCTGTTCCTGGAAAACGCCCAGAAGGGCCATGCCCTGTCGCAGTACATGGTGGGCGTCATGCTGAGCGACGGCCAGGGCCAGGAAGAGGACGACCGGCAGGCCTTCGAGTGGATACGGCGTGCCGCCCAGCAAGAGGTCGCCGACGCCCAGTTTGCCCTCGCCGGCATGTACCAGAAGGGCGAGGGGGTGGAGAGGGACGACGCCCAGGCGCTCTACTGGTATGAACTCGCCCTGCGCGGCGGCTACCGCCTGGCCAAGGACGGCATCGACAGCGTGGTGGCGACCCTGGCGCCGGAGCGGGTGGCAGAGGTCCGCCGCCTGGTGGCCGAGCAGCTGGCCCAGCGCGCGCGCTGAGCCGCCCGGCGGCGGGGCGCGGCGGCCGCGGGCGGGCCGCTTTCGGTTAGAATTGTGCGTCCGTCTAGACGCCCACCAACGCCATGCCCCAAGTGATCTTTCTGCGCGGCCAGCCCGCCCTGTCCGAGTTCCGCATCGACAAGCTCGTCGCCAAGCTGCGCCCGCTGGGGGTCGCCGGGGTGATGGCGGAATACCGCTACTTCGTCGAGCTGGCCGCTCCCCTGGCCGAGGCCGACCTGGCCTTCCTGTGCGAGCTGCTGCAGGCCGAGCCACACCGGCCGGCGGCCAGGGCGCTCCTGGTGACGCCGCGCCTGGGCACGGTGTCACCGTGGTCGTCCAAGGCCACTGACATCGCGAAGAACTGCGGTCTCGCCGACGTCGCCCGCATCGAGCACGGCATCGCCTACCGGCTGCTTGACGGCAAGGGCCGCGCGCTGAGCGCCGCCCGGACGGCGCGGGCGCTGCTCCACCTGCACGACCGCATGACCGAGAGCGTACTCGCCGACGAGAGCGAGGCGGTGCGCCTGTTCCACCACATCGAGCCGCCGCCGTTCGCCACCGTCGATGTCCTCAAGGGTGGCCGCAAGGCCCTGGAGAAGGCCAACGCCGACTGGGGCCTGGCCTTGTCGGCGGACGAGATCGTCTACCTGGTCGACAACTTCAGGAAGGTGAAGCGCAATCCCACCGACGTCGAGCTGATGATGTTCGCCCAGGCCAACTCGGAGCACTGCCGGCACAAGATATTCAACGCCGACTGGGTGATCGACGGCAGGAAGCAGGATGAATCGCTGTTCGGCATGATCCGCCACACCCACAAGGTGCGCCCGCAAGGCACCCTGTCGGCCTATTCCGACAATGCCTCGGTGATCGAGGGCGCCACCATCGGCCGCTTTTATCCGGACTCCAAGGGCCGCTACGGCTTCCACCAGGAACCGACCCACATCCTGATGAAGGTGGAGACCCACAACCACCCGACCGCCATCGCCCCCTTCCCGGGGGCGGCCACCGGCTCCGGCGGCGAGATCCGCGACGAGGGTGCCACCGGCCAGGGTTCCAAGCCCAAGGCCGGGCTGTGCGGCTTCACGGTGTCCAACCTGCGCATCCCCGGCTTCGAGCAGCCCTGGGAGCAGGACTACGGCAAGCCGGACCGCATCGTCACGCCCCTGCAGATCATGCTCGACGGCCCTATCGGCGCCGCTGCCTTCAACAACGAGTTCGGCCGCCCCAACCTGACCGGCTACTTCCGTGCCTTCGAGCTGGCTACCCCGGACGGCCAGGTGCGCGGCTACCACAAGCCGATCATGCTCGCGGGCGGGGTCGGCAACATCCGCGAGGACCACGTCTTCAAGAAGGCATTCAAGCCCGGCACCCTGCTGATCCAGCTCGGCGGCCCCGGCATGCTCATCGGCCTGGGCGGCGGCGCCGCCTCCAGCCTGGGCGCTGGCGCCAACGCCGAGGCCCTGGACTTCGACTCGGTGCAGCGCGGCAATCCGGAGATCCAGCGCCGCGCCCAGGAGGTCATCGACCGCTGCTGGCAGATGGGCGAGGCCAACCCGATACTGTCGATTCACGATGTCGGCGCCGGCGGCATCTCCAACGCCATGCCGGAGCTGGCCCACGGCGCCGGCCTGGGCGCCAGGTTCGAGCTGCGCGACGTGCCCAGCGAGGAGCCGGGCATGTCGCCGCGCGAGATCTGGTCGAACGAGGCCCAGGAACGCTACGTGCTGGCCATCGCGCCGGAGGACCTCGACACCTTCCGCGCCATCTGTGAGCGCGAGCGCTGTCCTTTCGCCGTGGTCGGCAAGGCCACCCGCAAGGGCCAGCTGGTGGTGACCGACCGCCAGTTCAGGAACACCCCGGTCGACATGGCCATGGACGTGCTCCTGGGCAAGCCGCCCAGGATGACCCGTGACGTCCGGCACGTGCAGCCGCGGCTCACACCGTTCAAGGCCGACGGCCTCGACCTGGTCGAGGCGGCCTATCGCGTGCTGCGTCATCCCACCGTGGCGAGCAAGTCCTTCCTCATCACCATCGGCGACCGCACCGTGGGCGGCTACACCGCACGCGACCAGTTCGTCGGCCCCTGGCAGATGCCGGTGGCCGACTGCGCCGTCACCACCCTGGGCTACGACGGCTACGTCGGCGAGGTGATGGCGATGGGCGAGCGCTCGCCCATCGCCCTGATCGACCCGGCCGCCTCCGGCCGCATGGCCGTGGCCGAGTCGGTGATGAACCTGGCCGCCGCCGCCGTCGACGACCTCTCAGACATCCGCCTGTCCGCCAACTGGATGGCCGCCGCCGGCCATCCGGGCGAGGACGCCGCCCTGTTCGACACCGTGCGCGCGGTGGCCAAGGATCTGTGCCCCGAACTGGGCATCTCCATCCCGGTCGGCAAGGACTCCATGTCCATGCGCACCACCTGGGAGGAAGACGGCCAGGAGAAGGCCGTGGTGTCGCCGCTGTCGCTGGTGGTCACCGCCTTCGCACCGACCCCGGACGCCCGCCGCACCCTGACTCCGCAGCTGAGGACCGACCAGGGCGACACCGACCTCATCCTCATCGACCTGGGCGAGGGCAGCAACCGCCTGGGCGGCTCGGTGCTGGCCAACTGCTATGGCCAACTGGGCGACGCCTGCCCGGACGTCGATGTGCCGCAACGCCTGAAGGCCTTCTTCGCGGTGATCCAGAAGCTCAACCGCGAGGGCCGCATCCTCGCCTACCACGACCGCTCCGACGGCGGCCTGTTCGCCACCCTGTGCGAGATGGCCTTCGCCGGCCGCACCGGCATCGACGTCGACGTCGACGAGCTCAGGTACCACCGCCTGCACGACGACATCATGTGCGACGTGGCGGACGCCCCCGAGCCGCAGGCGCCCTACACTTCGCGCCTGCTCGGCATACTCTTCAACGAGGAACTGGGCGCCGTCCTGCAGGTGCGCCGCAAGGACACCAAGCACGTCATGCTGGCCTGCCTCGATGCCGGCCTGCGCGATGAGTTCTACGTCATCGGCGGCCTGAACCGGAAGGACCGCATCCGTGTCCTGCGCGAGGGCCTGCCGGTGTTCGACGAGGAACGCGACGACCTCCTGGCGGCCTGGTCGGAGACCAGCTACCGCATGCAGTCCCTGCGCGACAACCCGGCCTGCGCCCGGCAGGAGTTCGAGGCCCAGGGCAAGACCAACAATCCCGGCCTGCACGCCAAACTCACCTTCGACCTCGACGAGGACATCGCCGCCCCCTACATCAAGAGCCGTAAGGCGAAACCCAAGGTGGCCATCCTGCGCGAGCAGGGCGTCAACGGCGAGGTGGAGATGGCGGCCGCCTTCCACCGTGCCGGCTTCGAGGCGGTGGACGTGCACATGAGCGACATCCTGTCCGGGCGCGTTTCATTGAAGCGATTCAAGGGCCTGGCCGCCTGCGGTGGCTTCTCCTACGGTGACGTGCTGGGCGCCGGCGGCGGCTGGGCCGCCTCCATCCTGCACCACGCACGGGCGCGCGACGACTTCGAGGCCTTCTTCAACCGCCCCGACAGCTTCGCCCTCGGGGTGTGCAACGGCTGCCAGATGATGAGCCGGCTGGCGCCCATCATCCCGGGCGCCGAGCACTGGCCGCGCTTCGAGCGCAACCTGTCGGAGCAGTTCGAGGCCCGCTTCGTCATGGTCGAGGTGCCGGAGTCGCCGTCCATCCTGTTCGACGGCATGGCCGGTTCGCGCATGCCCATCGTGGTGGCGCACGGCGAGGGTCGCGCGGTGTTCGCCGCCAAGGCGGACAGGAAGAATGCCCAGGCCTGCCTGCGCTACGTCGACAACCGCGGCCGCAAGACCGAGACCTACCCGATGAACCCGAACGGCTCGCCGGGCGGCATCACCGGCCTGACCACCGCCGACGGCCGCTTCACCATCATGATGCCGCACCCCGAGCGGGTGTTCCGCGCCATCCAGCATTCCTGGCGGCCGGACGGCTGGCAGGAAGACGGCCCCTGGCTCAGGCTGTTCCGCAACGCCCGCCGCTGGGTGGGCTGAGCGCGCCCTTGTGCGGCCGGCGATCCGGCCTATGATGAGGCAGCCGCCGGGAGGGCGGCCGACGATACGAACCGCCAAGGAGAGCCGCATGAACCTGATCGAACGCGCCAAGAACATCTGCCTGCAACCCAGGAGCGAATGGCCGGCGATCGCCGGCGAGGACACCTCGACCGCCGACCTGTACAAGAACTACATCGCCCCCCTGGCGGCCATCGGCCCGGTCGCCTCGTTCCTGGGCTGGTCCGTGCTCGGCGCCGGCGTGTTCCGGATGTCGATCCCGGGCGCCCTGTCGATGGCGGTGGTGTCCTTCGTGATGGCCCTGGTCGCCGTCTACGTGATCGCCCTGGTGATCGACGCCCTGGCGCCCACCTTCGGCGGCGAGAAGAACCCGGCCCAGGCCCTCAAGGTCGCCGCCTACTCCTACACGCCGGCCTGGCTGGCCGGGGTGCTGAACCTGATCCCCGCCCTGGGTATCCTGGCGCTGCTGGCCTCGCTGTACGGCGTCTACCTGCTCTACCTGGGCCTGCCGGTGCTGATGAAGGCGCCCGAGGGCAAGGCGGTGTCCTACACGGTGGTCGTGGTGGTGTGCGCCA
>JAQVJE010000012.1:18752-23438 GCA_028695325.1 Gallionellaceae bacterium | reverse complement strand
CTGGGTATCCTGGCGCTGCTGGCCTCGCTGTACGGCGTCTACCTGCTCTACCTGGGCCTGCCGGTGCTGATGAAGGCGCCCGAGGGCAAGGCGGTGTCCTACACGGTGGTCGTGGTGGTGTGCGCCATCCTGGTCGGCCTGGTGATCGGCGCGGTGATCGGCCTGTTCGCCGGCATGGGCATGGGGGTCGCCGGCATGCCCATGCACTAGGCGCGCCCCACTCCGGCCGACCCGGGCGGGGCGGCGCAGCCAAACGCCTGTTCCCCGCCGACCGGGCATCCGGTAAAATTCAGTATTACCCCGATAGAAAATCCAGATGACTCGTTACGTCTTCGTCACCGGCGGCGTGGTTTCCTCCCTCGGGAAGGGGATCGCCGCCGCGTCCCTGGCCGCCATCCTGGAGTCGCGCGGCATCAAGGTCACCCTCATGAAGCTGGACCCGTACATCAACGTGGACCCCGGCACCATGAGCCCGTTCCAGCACGGCGAGGTGTTCGTCACCGAGGACGGTGCCGAGACCGACCTCGACCTCGGCCATTACGAGCGCTTCAGCCGCGCCCGCATGTCGAAGCGCAACAACTTCACCACCGGCCAGATCTACGAGACGGTGATCAAGAAGGAGCGCCGCGGCGAGTACCTGGGCAAGACCGTCCAGGTCATCCCGCACATCACCGACGAGATCAAGCAGTCCATCCGTGCCGGCGCCAATGATGCCGAGGTGGCCATCGTCGAGATCGGCGGCACCGTGGGCGACATCGAGTCGCTGCCCTTCCTGGAGGCGATCCGCCAGATGGGCATCGAGGAGGACCGCGACCACACCTGCTTCATTCACCTCACCCTGCTGCCCTACATTCCCACCGCCGGCGAGCTGAAGACCAAGCCGACCCAGCACTCGGTCAAGGAACTGCGCGAGATCGGCATCCAGCCCGACATCCTGCTCTGCCGCGCCGACCGTTCCATCCCGGCCGAGGAGCGGCGCAAGATCGCCCTCTTTACCAACGTGCGCCCGGAGGCGGTGATCGAGTGCCTGGACGCGCGCTCGATCTACCAGATCCCGGCCATGCTGCACGACCAGATGCTCGACGAGATCGTCTGCCACAAGCTCGGCATCCTGGCCCGCGCCGCCGACCTGTCGGTGTGGAAGCGCCTGGTCGACGCCCTGGAGAACCCCCTGCACGAGGTGAACATCGCCTTCGTCGGCAAGTACGTCGACCTCACCGAATCGTACAAGTCGCTCACCGAGGCGATGGTGCACGCCGGCATCCACACCCGCAGCAAGGTGCGCATCCACTACCTCGACTCCGAGGAACTGGAGGGCGGCGACCTCTCCGCCCTGGCCGACATGGACGCCATCCTGGTGCCGGGCGGCTTCGGCAAGCGCGGCACCGAGGGCAAGATCGCCGCCATCCGCTATGCGCGCGAGAACCGGGTGCCCTACCTGGGCATCTGCCTGGGCATGCAGCTGGCCGTGGTCGAGTTCGCCCGCGACGTCGCCGGCCTGGCCGGGGCGCACTCCACCGAGTTCGAGCCTGCCACCCCCCATCCGGTGATCGGCCTGATCACCGAATGGCTGGACGCCTCCGGCAAGGTGGAGAAGCGCAGCGAGGAATCCGACCTCGGTGGCACCATGCGGCTGGGCGGCCAGGTCTGCCGGCTGGCCGAGGGCTCCCTGGCGCGCCAAGTCTATGGCAAGGACGAGATCATCGAACGCCACCGCCACCGCTACGAGGTCAACAACACCCTGCTCGCCGAGTTGGAGGCCAAGGGCCTGGTGGTGGCCGGCCGGGCGCCGGGCACCGACCTGTGCGAGATGATCGAGCTGCCGCGCGAGGTGCACCCCTGGTTCGTCGCCTGCCAGTTCCATCCCGAGTTCACCTCCAACCCGCGCGACGGCCACCCGCTGTTCCGTGCCTTCGTCGAGGCGGCGCTGCAGAACAAGGAAGGCCGATGAAACTGTGTGGCTTCGAGGCGGGCCTCGACAAACCTTTATTCCTGATCGCCGGCCCCTGCGTCATCGAGTCCGAGCAGCTGGCCATGGACACCGCCGGCCAGCTCAAGGCGATGTGTGCCGAGCTCGGCGTGCCGTTCATCTACAAGTCCTCCTTCGACAAGGCCAACCGTTCCTCCGCGGCCTCCTACCGCGGCCCCGGCATGGAGGAGGGCCTGCGCATCCTGGCCGAGGTGAAGCGCCAGATCGGCGTGCCGGTGCTCACCGACGTGCACGAGGACACCCCGCTCAACGAGGTGGCCGAGGTGGTGGACGTCCTGCAGACCCCCGCCTTCCTGTGCCGGCAGACCAACTTCATCCAGAACGTCGCCCGCACCGGCCGCCCGGTCAACATCAAGAAGGGCCAGTTCCTCGCCCCCTGGGACATGAAGAACGTGGTCGACAAGGCCAAGGCCACCGGCAACCAGCAGATCATGGTGTGCGAACGGGGCGTCTCGTTCGGCTACAACACCCTGGTGTCCGACATGCGGGGACTGGCCATCATGCGCGAGACCGGCTGCCCGGTGGTGTTCGACGCCACCCATTCGGTGCAGCAGCCGGGCGGCCAGGGTACCTCGTCGGGCGGCCAGCGCGAGTTCGTGCCGGTGTTGGCGCGCGCCGCCGTCGCCGCGGGCATCGCCGGCCTGTTCGCCGAGACCCACCCGGACCCGGCCTGCGCCCTGTCCGACGGCCCCAACGCCTGGCCGCTCGGCCACATGCGCGAGCTGCTGGAAACGCTCAAGGAAATCGATGTACTGGTGAAACAACGCGGCTTTGCCGAAGACAGCGTCAAGCCGCGATAACCGCGCCTCACAAGGGCGCATTACGTGAATGAGAGAAGAAGAGAATGAGTGCAATCGTTGATGTAGTCGCCCGCGAGATCCTGGATTCCCGCGGCAATCCCACCGTGGAGGCCGACGTCCTGCTCGAATCCGGCGTCCTCGGCCGCGCCGCCGTGCCGTCCGGCGCCTCCACCGGCAGCCGCGAGGCCATCGAATTGCGTGACGGCGACCCGTCGCGCTACCTGGGCAAGGGCGTCCTCAACGCCGTCGAGCACGTGAACACCGAGATCGCCGAGGCTATCATGGGCCTCGACGTGGAAGAACAGTCCTTCATCGACCAGACCCTGATCGAGCTGGACGGCACCGACAACAAGTCGCGCCTGGGCGCCAACGCCACCCTGGCGGTATCCCTGGCGGCCGCCCGCGCCGCCGCCGAGGAGGCCGGCCTGCCGCTGTACCGCTACCTGGGCGGTGCCGGCCCGATGAGCCTGCCGGTGCCGATGATGAACATCATCAACGGCGGCGCCCATGCCGACAACAGCGTCGACATGCAGGAATTCATGATCATCCCGGCTGGCTTCGACAGCTTCAGCGAGGCCCTGCGCGCCGGCGCTGAGGTCTTCCATGGCTTGAAGAAGCTCCTGCACAAGGCCGGCCACGTCACCAGCGTCGGCGACGAGGGCGGCTTCGCGCCCAACCTGCAGTCGAACGAGGAGGCCATCCAGTTCATCATGCAGGCCATCGAGGCGGCCGGCTACCGGGCCGGCGAGCAGATCGTCATCGGCATGGACTGTGCCGCCTCCGAGTTCTACCGGGACGGCCGCTACCACATCGCCGCCGAGGGCCTGCAACTCACCTCGGCCGAGTTCGCCGACTACCTGGCCGCCTGGGTCGACAAGTACCCCATCGTCAGCATCGAGGACGGCATGGCCGAGCAGGACTGGGACGGCTGGGCGCTGCTCAACGACCGCCTGGGCCAGCGCATCCAGCTGGTCGGCGACGACCTCTTCGTCACCAACACGAAGATCCTCAGGGAGGGCATCCAGAAGGGCGTCGCCAACTCCATCCTGATCAAGGTGAACCAGATCGGCACCCTGACCGAGACCTTCGCCGCCATCGAGATGGCCAAGCGGGCCGGCTGGACCTCGGTGATATCGCATCGCTCCGGCGAGACCGAGGACAGCTTCATCGCCGATCTCGCGGTGGCCACCAACGCCTGGCAGATCAAGACCGGCTCCCTGTCGCGCTCCGACCGCATCGCCAAGTACAACCAGCTCCTGCGCATCGAGGAGGAACTGGGCGCCATGGCTAGCTATCCGGGCCTCTCCGCCTTCAACCAGCAGGGGTGAGATGCGGGGTCTGACCTGGGTGTTGGCCATACTGATCGTCCTGCTCCAGTACCCGCTCTGGCTGGGTAAGGGCAGCTGGCCCAAGGTCTGGGACCTGAAGCGCCAGATCGACGGGCAGCGCGTGGCCAACGATGCCCAGGCCGGCCGCAACGCGCGCCTGGCCGCCGAGGTCGACGACCTCAAGACCGGCTATGGCGCCATCGAGGCGCGCGCCCGCTACGAACTGGGCATGATCCGGCAGGACGAGATATTCTTCCAGGTCATGGAACCGGCCGCCGCCCAGGAGACGCAACCTTGACCTCGCTGCACTATGCGCTGATCGGCCTGGGAGTTGTCCTGGTCGGCCTGGTGATGCTGTACAACCTGTGGCAGGAGCGCCGCTCCCGCCGGCAGGCGGAGCGACTCTTCCAGGCGGACCATCAGGATGCCGAGGTGTTGCTGGGCGACGTGGAACTGCCCGACAGCCTGCCGGAGACCCGTATCGAGCCCTGCCTTGAGCTGGCCGGCGAGGAAACGCCCGGGCCGGAAGAATGGCCGGAGCCGGCGATGGCTGACCGGGAGATACCCG
>JAQVJE010000012.1:11405-18652 GCA_028695325.1 Gallionellaceae bacterium | reverse complement strand
GGGGCGCCGATGGCGGCTTCAGCCTGCGTGATGCCGACGGTCGCCTGCTGTTCAGCCTCACCGACGGCACCGGCGGGGAGGAGGAGCCGAGCCACGGCATCACCCTGCTGTTCGATGTGCCGAGGGTGGCCGACGGCCTGGCGGCCTTCGACCGCATGGCCGCGTTGGGCCTCGACCTGGCCGAACGCCTGGGCGGCCAGCTGGTCGACGATGGCGGCCGGCCGGCCAGCCGGGCCAGCCTGGCGCGCGAACGCCAGAACCTGGAGGCCATCTACGCCCGCATGGCCGCGCGCGGCATCCCGGCCGGGGGCGACCGCGCGCTCAGGCTGTTCGCCTGAGTGAGAGACAGGACGTGAGACGTGAGGCGGAAGGCCGGGTGCGCCAGCTGCGCGTCCTGATCGAGCAGGCCAACCACGACTACTATGTCCTCGACAACCCGACCATCCCGGACGCCGAGTACGATCGCCTGTTCCGCGAACTGCAGGCCATCGAGGCCGCCTATCCCGACCTCGCCAGCCCCGATTCGCCCACCCGCCGGGTCGGCGGCCGGCCGCTGGCCGCCTTCGCGCCGGTGCGCCACCGCGTGCCCATGCTGTCCATCCGTACCGAGACCGACACCAGCGAAGCCGGCGCCATCGCCTTCGACGCCCGCGTGCGCAAGGAACTGGGGCTGACCGAGGCCGACCCGGCGGTGGAATACGCCGCCGAGCTGAAGTTCGACGGCCTGGCAATGTCGCTGCGCTACGAGGACGGCGTACTCGTCCAGGCCGCCACCCGCGGTGACGGCGAGACCGGCGAGGACGTCACCCAGAACGTGCGCACCGTGCGCACCATCCCGCTGCGCCTCGCCAGCGAGCACCCGCCGGCAGTGCTGGAGGTGCGCGGTGAGGTTTACATGCGGCGGGCCGACTTCGAGCGCTACAACGAAAGGCAGCGCACTCTGGGCCGGCCCACCCTGGTCAATCCGCGCAACGGCGCCGCCGGCAGCATCCGCCAGCTCGACCCGACGGTGGCGGCGCAGCGGCCGCTGTCGTTCTACTGCTATGGCATCGGCGAGACCACGGGCTGGAACCTGCCGGCCACCCACGGCGAGGTGCTCGATGCCCTGGCCGGGCTCGGCCTGCCGGTGTGCGGCGAGCGCGCGGTGGGGCCGGGCAGCGCCACTCTGCTGGCATTCCACCGCGCCATCGCCGAACGGCGCGACCGCCTGCCCTTCGATATCGACGGCGTCGTCTACAAGGTCAACCGCCTCGATCTGCAGCGGCAACTCGGTTTCGTCGCGCGCGAGCCACGCTGGGCAGTGGCGCACAAGTACCCTGCCCAGGAGGAACTGACCACCGTCGAGGCCATCGAGGTGCAGGTCGGCCGCACCGGCGCCATCACCCCGGTGGCGCGTCTCGCGCCCGTCTTCGTCGGTGGCGTCACGGTCACCAATGCCACCTTGCACAACGAGGACGAGGTGCGGCGCAAGGACGTCCGCGTCGGCGACACGGTGATCGTGCGCCGGGCCGGCGACGTCATCCCCGAGGTGGTCGCCGTGGTGCTGGAACGGCGGCCGATGAAGGACCTGGTCACCCCCGCGCAGGCGCCTTTCGAGCTGCCGAGGACCTGCCCGGAATGCGGCGGCCCGGTGCTGCGCATCGAGGGCGAGGCCATCGCCCGCTGCGTCAACGGTCTCGGCTGCCCGGCACAGCGCAAGCAGGCCATCATCCACTACGCCGGCCGCCGCGCCATGGACATCGAGGGCCTGGGTGAGCGCCTGGTCGACCAGCTGGTCGAGCGCGGTCTGGTGCATAACCCGGCCGACCTCTACGACCTGGCCGAGGCGCCGCTGGCGGCGCTGGAGCGCATGGCCGAGAAGTCGGCCGCCAACCTCGTCCAGGCCATCGCGGCGAGCCGCGGCCGCGAACTTAACCGCTTCGTCTTCGCACTCGGCATCCGCAACGTCGGCGAACAGACCGCCAAGGACCTGGCGCGCCACTTCGGCCGTCTCGACGCCCTCATGGCGGCCGACGCGGCGGCCCTCATGCAGGTGCCCGACGTCGGCCCGGTGGTGGCGGAGTCCATCCTGGCCTTCTTCGCCGAGCCGCACAACCGCGCGGTGATCGAGCGCCTGCGCGCGGCGGGCGGCTGGCGCGACGGCGAGGCGCGGCCGCTGGCCGGGCCGCTGACCGGCAGGACCTTCGTCCTCACCGGTACCCTGCCCAACCTCAGCCGCGAGGAGGCCAAGGCGCGCATCGAGGCGGCCGGTGGCAAGGTGGCGGGCAGCGTGTCGAAAAAGACCGATTATGTTGTCGCCGGGGCCGATCCCGGGTCAAAATTCGCCAGGGCCCAGGAACTGGGCATTAATACACTGGATGAGAGCGGGTTGTTGGCGCTCTTGGAAAAAAGGGAGTGATTGGAATGGTATGCGCTAAGGAAACGCTGATTTATTCGTCATACCCGCGAACGCGGGTATCCAGGGCCTTGATCCGACTGGGTTCCCGCGTACGCGGGAACGACGAAAACCGAATACATCAGCGTTGCGCTAACTGTGCGAATTTTGTCTCCGGCCGCCCGCTGCGCGGGCTTAACTTGCTGACGCAAGTTAGCCTCGACGAAGACGGCCTTGAGGGCGAAGTGGCCTATGCAATCCGTGCAATGCGGGAGGTTCTATGAAGCGAGTCACTAAGGCCGTCTTTCCCGCCGCGGGCATGGGGACGCGGTTCCTGCCCGCCACCAAGGCCAGCCCCAAGGAGATGCTGCCGATCGTCGACAAGCCGCTGATCCAGTACGCCGCCGAGGAGGCGGTGGCGGCCGGCATCACCGACCTCATCTTCATCATCGGCCGTACCAAGCGCGCCATCGCCGACCACTTCGACAAGGCATACGAGCTGGAGGTGGAGCTGGAGTCGCGCGGCAAGCTGGAGGCGCTGGAAGACCTGCGCAACATGCTGCCCAGCTACGTCAACTGCATCTACGTGCGCCAGGCCGAGGCGCTCGGCCTCGGCCATGCCGTGCTGTGCGCCCAGCCGGCGATCAACGACGAGCCCTTCGCGGTTATCCTGGCCGACGACCTCATCGACGCCCAGCCCGGCGTGATCAAGCAGATGTGCGACCAGTACGACTATTACCAGAGCTCCGTGTTGGGGGTGCAGAGCGTCGACCCGGCCGACACCCGTTCCTACGGCATCGTCGCCAGCGAGCCCCTGAGCGACCGCCTGTCGCGGGTGACCCGCATCGTCGAGAAGCCGAAGCCGGCCGAGGCACCGTCCAACCTGGCCGTGGTCGGCCGCTACATCCTGACGCCGCGCATCTTCCACCACCTGCGCCACATCGAGCGCGGCGCCGGCAACGAACTGCAGCTCACCGATGCCATCCAGTCCCTGCTCAAGGAACAACAGGTGCTCGCCTACGCCTTCGAGGGCACCCGCTACGACTGCGGCTCCAAGCTCGGCTACCTGCAGGCCACGGTGGAATACGCCATGAAGCACCCGGAGGTGGCGGACGAGTTCAGCGCCTACCTGCGCGGCCGGTATTGCAGCCCCTGCAAGAGCGGTCAGGGCGCGCCGTAGGCGCGCGCGTTGAGCAGGTCGCGAGCGCCGCGCGCGACCTCGCTGGCGGTCAGGCCGGCCGGTCCCGTTCCCGCCCGCACGGCACGGTCGGCGGCGGCGCCGTGCAGATGGGCGGCCAGCACGGCGGCCCGTTCCAGGTCCACTCCCTGCGCCGCCAGGGCGGCGATCATGCCGGCGAGCACGTCGCCCATACCGGGCGCGGCGAGGCCGGGGTTGCCGGTGCGGTTGCGCCAGGCCGGGTGGCCGGGAAAGCCGATCAGGCTGCCGGCGCCCTTCAGCAGTACCCCGCAGCGGTAGCGTTCGACCAGGGCCCGCAGGGCCGCCGGCCGGTCCGCCTGCACCGCGTCCGTCGTCCGGCCGAGCAGGCGGCCGGACTCGCCCGGATGCGGGGTCAGCAGGGTCGGGGCGGCGCGCGCGCGCAACTGCCCGGCCAGGTCGTCGTCGGCGGCGACCAGGTTGAGGGCGTCGGCATCCAGCACCAGGGGCAGGCGGCCGGCCAGGACGGATTCCAGCCAGCCGCGTGCCGCCTCGTCCTGGCCCATGCCCGGCCCGGCCACCAGGCAGCCGGGGGGTTCCAGCTCCAGGACACGCGCGGGTGTTGCCAGCATCAGTTCGGGGGCCTCGAAGTCGACCGCCAGGCGGTCGTCGATGAGGCCGACGTAGACCCGCCCGGCGCCCAGCCAGAGGGCGGCGCGTCCGGCCAGCAGGGCAGCGCCCGCCATGCCGGGGGCGCCGCCGAGGATGCCGGCGTTGCCGAAGTCGCCCTTGTGGCAGTCGCGCGGCCTGGGCGGCAGCCAGCCATGCAGGTCCTCGGCCTCGATGTGGCGGGGGGTGTCGGTGTGCATGGCGGGGCGTCGAGGGTGTCAGTGGTCGCAGGGTTTCCGGGGCGGTTTTCGAGCCTGGCGTTGCCGCCGTCCCGTATATCATAGTGCCCTTGGTTGTAATTGGTCCCTGCTTTGGTATCCTGCGCCCCGAATGAGCGCCGAATATGCCTTGCCGATCGATGGACGAAACCCGCAATCTCGCCGGAACCCGGTATTGCGATCAGCCCGCAGGGGAAAAGCGAGCGGACCGTGGCCCGCGACAGGTCGCCGCCGATGCTCGCTGCGTGGCCGTGCTGGTTGCGTGCGGCGCACCGAGCCGTGCCGCCATGTCTGCCCGCAAATGAAAAAAGCCGCGGAACAGAACGTTCACGCGGCTTCCAAGACTGCCATACTGCTGTTTGGTAATTTATCTGGTGCCCAGGAGAGGACTCGAACCTCCACACCGTTGCCGGCGCTAGGACCTGAACCTAGTGCGTCTACCAATTCCGCCACCTGGGCAATGAGGCGCGCATTCTAGGGTGCCCCTTTAGCCATGTCAACGTGAGTTTTCAATGACCGAAAAAAAATCTGCAAAAAAGACCAAACCCCGCGCCCAGAAGGGCCTGCGCTGGCAGGACCCGTATCTGGAGCGTGAACGCGAGAAGTACGATTTCCCACTGCCCAGCCGCGAGTTCATCCTGCAGCTGGTGGAGGAGGCGGGCGGCCCGCTGCCGGCCGACGACCTGGCCTTCCGGCTCGACATCGACGTCGACGAGGAGGGTGAGTCCTTCCAGCGCCGCCTGGGCGCCATGCAGCGCGACGGCCAGCTCATCATCAACCGCCGCGGCGACCTCTGCCTGCCGGACAAGATCGAACTGAAGGCCGGCCGCGTCGAGGGCCATGCCGACGGCTTCGGCTTCTTCATCCCGGACGACAAGTCCGGCGACATGTTCCTGTCCGAGAAGGAGATGCACCAGGTGCTGCACGGCGACCGCGTGATGTGCCGCGAGCGCGGCCTCGACCGGCGCGGGCGCAAGGAGGGCAAGATCATCGAGGTGCTGGAGCGCGCCAATACCCGCGTGGTGGGCCGTCTCTACCGCGAGCACGGCCACCAGTGGGTGGTGGCGGAGAACAAGCGCATCAACCAGGACATCATCATCCCGCCCACCGAGTCGCTCAAGGTTGGCTTCGGCCAGGTGGTGACGGTGGAGATCGTCGAGCAGCCCTCCAAGCACGCCCCGGCCATGGGCCATATCGTCGACGTGCTGGGCAACTATGCCGATCCCGGCATGGAGATCGAGATCGCCCTCAGGAAGCACGACCTGCCATTCGAGTTTCCAGACACCGTGGCCGCCCAGGCCAAGCGGCTGCCCAAGGGCGTCACCAAGCGCGATCTGGAGGGCCGCGAGGACATCCGCGACCTGCCCCTGGTGACCATCGACGGTGAGGATTCGCGCGACTTCGACGATGCCGTCTATTGCGAGCCGATGGGCAAGGGCTTCAAGCTCTGGGTCGCCATCGCCGACGTGTCGCACTACGTCCAGCCCGGCTCGGCGCTCGACAAGGAGGCCTACGAGCGGGGCAACTCGGTGTACTTCCCGCGCCGGGTCATCCCCATGCTGCCGGAGGAACTCTCCAACGGGCTGTGCTCGCTCAACCCCAACGTCGACCGTGCCTGCATGGTGTGCGAGATGGAAATCGCCTCCACCGGCACCATCAGGAAGTACCGCTTCTTCCCCGGTGTGATGCACTCCAAGGCGCGCCTGACCTACAACCAGGTCTGGGACTGGCTGAACGACCCCGCCAAGGCACCCAGGGACAAGGCCGGGCTGCTGCCGCACATCGAGAACCTGTACAAGCTCTTCAAGGTCCTGCTCAAGGCGCGCGGCAAGCGCGGCGCCATCGACTTCGAGACCCTGGAGACCAAGATGGTCTTCGACGAGACCACCAGCAAGATCGAGAAGATCGTCCCCTATGCCCGCAACGATGCCCACCGCATCATCGAGGAATGCATGCTGGCGGCCAACGTGTGCGCCTCGGAGTTCCTCAAGAAGCACAAGCACGCCACCCTGTACCGCATCCACGAGGGCCCGACCCTGGTCAAGCTCAAGGCCCTGCACGAGTTCATGGCCGAGTTCGGTTTCGTCCTCGCCGGCGGCGACGATCCGCACGCCAAGGACTACGCCGACCTCCTGGCCAAGGTCAAGGGCCGGCCGGACGAGCAGCTGCTGCAGACGGTGATGCTGCGCTCGCTGCAGCAGGCCGTCTACAGCCCGGAGAACGTCGGCCACTTCGGCCTCGCCTACGAGTCCTACACCCACTTCACCTCGCCCATCCGGCGCTACCCGGACCTGCTGGTGCACCGCGCCATCCGCGCCTGCATCAACGGCGAGACCTACAAGCCGGGCAACTGGGAGCAGATCGGCGTCCACTGCTCGATGACCGAGCGGCGCGCCGACGACGCCACCCGCGACGTGGTGAGCTGGCTGAAGTGCTACTACATGCGCGACAAGTTGGGCGAGGAGTTCGACGGCGTCATCTCGTCGGTGACCAGCTTCGGCATCTTCGTCGCCCTGGACGAGGTCTTCGTCGAGGGCCTGGTGCACGTCTCCGAACTGGGCCAGGACTACTTCCACTACGACGCCGCCCGCCACCAGATGCTGGGCGAGCGCACCGGCAAGCGTTACCGCCTCGGCGACCGGGTGCGCATCCGGGTGGCCCAGGTGGAGCTGGAAACCTCCAAGATCGACTTCGTCCTCGCCGAGGAGGCGGCGCCGGCGGCGAAACCGGCGAAGACCACCAAGGCAGGCCATGCGGAACCGGCTAAAATCGCCGCCCCTGCCAAGAAGGCGGCCAAGAAGCCGGCCGCGAAGAAGACGAAGTCATGAGC
>JAQVJE010000012.1:0-11305 GCA_028695325.1 Gallionellaceae bacterium | reverse complement strand
ATATACGGTTTTCATGCCGTGCTGTCGCGGTTGCGCCACCACCCGGAGAGCCTCCAGGTCATCTACCTTGACGAGGCCCGGCGCGACAAGCGCGCCCAGGAGGCGCGCCGGCAGGCGGAGGAGAAGGGCGTCAAGCTGGTGCCCAGCGAGGCCAGCCGGATCGAGGAGATGGCGCACGGCAAGTCGCAGGGCATCGTCGCCTTCGCCGAGCCGATCAAGCTCGCCCGTACCCTCGACGAGGTGCTGGAAGACCTCACCGAGCCGGCCCTGCTCTTGATCCTCGACGGTGTCACCGACCCGCACAACCTGGGCGCCTGCCTGCGCAGCGCCGATGCCTTCGGGGCGCACGCCGTGATCGTGCCCAAGGACCGCGCCGCCAGCCTCAACGCCACCGCCATGAAGGCGGCCAGCGGGGCGGCCGACTCGGTGCCATTCATCCCGGTGACCAACCTGGCGCGCGCCCTGCGCGAGCTGAAGGAACGCGGCATCCTGATCGTCGGCACCGACCTGGAGGGCAGCATCGCGGTGGCCGACGCCGACTTCTCCGGCCCGGCCGCCCTGGTCCTGGGCGCCGAGGGCACTGGCATGCGCCGGCTCACCCGCGAGCATTGCGACGTCCTCGTGCGCATCCCCATGTACGGCCAGGTCGAGAGCCTCAACGTGTCGGTCTCCGCCGGGGTCTGCCTGTACGAGGCGCGCCGCCAGCGTGCCGGCCTGGACGCATGAGCAAGATGGACACCGACCGCGCCTGGGCGCTGTTCAACCAGGCCGACCTGCTGTACGGCCGCCTCGACATCGAGCTGACCCTCGACCGCCTGGGCGCCGAGATCACCGACCGCCTGGCCGACAGCTTCCCCGTCGCCCTGTGCCTGATGGGCGGCGCAGTGGTGTTCGCCGGCCAGTTGCTGCCGCGGCTGGCCTTTCCCCTGGAGTTCGACTACCTGCACGCCACCCGCTACCGC
Organism: Gallionellaceae bacterium; assembly: GCA_028695325.1. Lineage (GTDB taxonomy): Bacteria > Pseudomonadota > Gammaproteobacteria > Burkholderiales > Thiobacillaceae > Parasulfuritortus. The sequence goes on along the minus strand of JAQVJE010000012.1, from coordinate 10,343 downwards.
GGCACCCGCGGCGGCGAGATCGAGTGGTGCGCCCTGCCGCGCAGCGGGGTCGCCGGCCGGGTGGTGCTGCTGCTCGACGACATCCTCGACGAGGGCCACACCCTGGCGGCGGCCCGCGCCAAGCTGCTCGAACTGGGTGCCGCGCGGGTCGAGATCGCCGTCCTGGCGGAGAAGCGGCTCGACTGCGCCAAGCCAGTGCAGGCGGACTACATCGGCCTCAGCCTGCCGGACCGCTACGTGTTCGGCATGGGCATGGACGTGCATGGCCTGTGGCGCAACCTGCCGGGCATCTACGCATTGAAGGAGAACTGATCGTGCTGGCTATCATCGGCGGCAGCGGGCTCACCCAACTGCCCGGACTGCATATCACCCGGCGCGAGGTCGTGCGCACCCCCTACGGCATGCCCTCCGGCGCGCTCACCTTCGGCGAGCTGGACGGCCACGCCATCGTCTTCCTGGCCCGCCACGGCTACGGCCACACCGTGCCGCCGCACCTCGTCAACTACCGCGCCAACATCTGGGCGTTGCATGCCCAGCAGGTCAGCCACGTGGTCTCCATCGCCACCGTGGGCGGCATCGGCCCGGAGCTCCGCCCCGGCCGCCTGGCGGTGCCGGACCAGATCGTCGACTACACGCACGGCCGCGAGACCACCTGTGCCGACTATGGCAACGGCGACATGGTCACCCACATGGACTTCACCTGGCCATATTGCGAGGAGATGCGCCGGCACTGCATGACGGCCCTGGCGGCCTGCGGCGAGGACTACCTGGACGGCGGTACCTACGGCTGCGTGCAGGGGCCGCGCCTGGAGACCAAGGCAGAGATCGACCGCATGGCGCGCGACGGCTGCGCCATGGTTGGCATGACCGGCATGCCGGAGGCCTATCTGGCGCGGGAGCTCGGGCTTTGCTATGCCGCCATCGCTGCCTCGGTGAACTGGGCGGCCGGCCGCGGCGACAGCCAGCAGGCGATCTCGGCCGAGGAGATCAACCACAACCTGGAACAGATCATGGGCCGGGTGCGCGCCGTACTGGTCAGCCTGGCCCGCGCCAGCTACCCGGAGGCGCGGCCGGGCGGCTAGGGAAGCGCCGCCCTTCGGGCGCCGCGGCGACTCGGCACGCCGAGGGGCATACGCACGGGCGAGGCGGTTGGTCTGGGCTGCATCACCCCTGCCCTGAAGGGCTCGTGATGGCAGGCTGGCTCGTCATTGCGAGCGCAGCGTGGCAATCCCGGTTTTCTCCAACTCTGGCAGGCCGGCCTGATCCGGCCTGGATTGCCCCGGGCCTTGTGGCCCTCGCGTCGATGGGCCGGGTCAGGCCAGGGTGGCGATCAACTCGCGCTCGATGGCCAGGCGGACCTCCGGCTGCGCTAGCCCTCCCGCCGCCACCACGAATACATCCTCGGCGCGCTGGCCCAGGGTGTTGATGCGCGCGCTGCGCACGATCACGCCGTGGCGGCCGAGCAGGCGGGCGATGTCGTAGAGCAGGCCGGGGCGGTCGCCGGCGGTGACCGTGAGCAACCAGGTGCTGGCATCGACCCCGGCGCTCAGCATGGCCTCGGGCTGCAGCGGGAAGGCCTTGAGCTGGCGCGGCAGGCGGCCGGGGGGGATGTCGGCCAGCGGCGCGCACGCCGTCAGGCGGGCGGCCAGCTCGAACTCGATGTAGTTGAGTATGTCGCGGTAGGCCACCCGGCTCTGCTCGTCCATGACCAGGAAGGTGTCGAGTACGTGGCCGTCGCGGGTAGTGTGCAGGTGCGCCTGCAGCACCGAGTAGCGCATGCCGGAGAAGAAGCCGCAGATGCGCGCGAACAGGGCCGCATCGTCGGGAGCGTACACCAGCACCTCGGCGCCTTCGCCGATGGGCGCCAGGCGGGCGCGCACGATGATTTCCTGGCGGCCCAGGATGGGCAGCAGGCGGCGCGTGTGCCAGGTGATCTCCTGTGCCTCGTGGCGGAGGAAATAGATGTCGTCGAGCTGCTGCCACAGGCGCACTTCGGCGCCGTCCTGGTAGCCGTACAGGCGCAGGCCGGCGCGCGCCTCCTCCTTGCGCGCCTCGACCTGGTCGGCCTGCGGCGCCTCGCCCTCCAGGTGGCGGCGGGCGGCCAGGTAGAGCTCGCGGGTGAGCTTGTCCTTCCAGGAGTTCCAGATCGCCGGGTTGGTGCCCCGTATGTCGGCCACGGAGAGCAGGTAGAGGGCGGTCAGGCGCTCCAGGCTGCCGCAGCGGCTGGCGAAGGCGGCGATCACGTCGGGGTCGGCGAGGTCCTGCTTCTGCGCCGTCGACGCCAGGGCGAGGTGTTCTCCGACCAGCCAGGCCACTTCGTCGGCCTCGCCGTGGTCGAGGCCGTGGGCGCGGCAGAAGCGGCGCGCGTCGGCCATGCCCAGCACGGAGTGGTCGCCGCCGCGGCCCTTGGCGATGTCGTGGAACAGGGCCGCCAGGTAGAGGCGGTCCGGATGGGCGAACTCGCGCATCACCCGGTGCGCGAAGGGCAGTTCGTGGGCGTATTCCGGCATCGCCATGCGGCGCAGGTTGCGCAACACCATGAGGGTGTGCTCGTCGACCGGGTGGATATGGTAGAGGTCGTGCTGCATCTGGCCGCCGATGCGGCCGAAGGCCGGCAGGTAGCGGCCCAGTATGCCGAGCCGGTGCATCAGGCGCAGCACCAGGGTGAGGCCGTGCGGTTGCCGGAACAGGGCGATGAAGCGCTCCCGGTTGCCGGCCTGGCGCCGGAAGCCGGCGTCGACGCGGTCGCGCGCGCGCCAGAGGGCGCGCAGGGCGGTGGTGGTGAAGCCGCGCAGGGCGGGCTGTTCCTGCAGGACCAGGAAGGCGTCCAGGATGGCGGACGGGCGCCGCTCGAACAGGTCGGGGCCGTTGATGTCGAGGCGGTCTCCGCGGGTGATGAAGCCGGGCCGGCCGGCGATGGCGGCCGCCCCGAGGTCCGCCCGCAGGCGCTCGCGCACGCCGCCTAGGATGAACTCGTTGACCAGCGACAGGTCGCGGGCGGCCTGGAAATAGCGCTGCATCAGGTGTTCCGAGGCGCGCCGGCCGCCGCCGGCGCGGTAGCCCAGCTCGGCCGCCAGGCGCTCCTGGAACTCGAACAGCAGGCGATCCTCGCGCCGGTTGGCGGCCAGGTGCAGACGGATGCGCAGGTGGTTAAGCAGGCCCAGGCGGGTGGCCACCAGGCGGGCCTCGGCGGCGCTCAGCAGGCCGGCCGTGGCGAGGCCGCGGAAGTCGGCTGGCAGGCCGGCCGCCTGGCATACCCAACTGGCGGTCTGCACGTCGCGCAGGCCGCCCGGGCTCTCCTTCAGGTTGGGCTCCAGGAGCAGGGCGCGGTCGGCGAAGCGGCCGTGCCGGTTGCGCTGCTCCAGGCGCTTGGCCTCCAGGAAGGCCCAGGGGTCGAGGTGGGCGGCGAAGTCGCGCCGGAAGCGGTCGTACAGGGCGCGGTCGCCGGCCAGCAGGCGCGACTCCAGCAGGTTGGTCTGCACGGTGATGTCGGCGGCCGCCTCGGTGAGGCACTCGGTGCCCCGCCGCACGCTGTGGCCGACCGTCAGGCCGAGGTCCCAGAGCAGGCCGATGAGCGGCTCGAAGCGCGCCTCCTCGGCGGCCGGCAGTCTGTCGTCGATGAGGATCAAGAGGTCGACGTCGGAGTGCGGGTAGAGCTCGGCGCGGCCGTAGCCGCCCACCGCCACCAGGGCGCTGCCGGCCGGCAGGTCATGGGCGCGCCAGACCTGCCTGAGCAGGCGGTCGGCGGCGCCCGACAGGCCGCGCAGCAGCGCCCCGGCGCGGCGCCGGGCCTGGTAGTCGGCGATCAGGCGGTCGCGCTCGGCGGCATGCTGCCGCCGCCACTGCGCGACGACGGCCGCCTCCACCATGGGCTCAGGCGCGGACGAAGACGGGCGGCGGCGGCGCGCCGTCGGACAGGGTGAGCACCTCCCAGCCGGTCTCGGTGACCAGCACGGTGTGCTCCCACTGCGCCGACAGCGAGTGGTCCTTGGTCACCACGGTCCAGCCGTCGCCCAGCATGCGGATGTCGCGCCGGCCGGCGTTGATCATCGGCTCGATGGTGAAGATCATGCCGGGCTGCATGACCTCGCCGGTGCCGGCCTTGCCGTAGTGCAGCACCTGCGGTTCCTCGTGGAAGGCGCGGCCGATACCGTGGCCGCAGAACTCGCGTACCACTGAGTAGCCGGCCGCCTCGGCGTGCTGCTGGATGGCCTCGCCGATGTCGCCGAAGTGGCCGCCCGGGCGCACCCGTTCGATGCCCTTCCACATGCACTCGTAGGTGACCTCGTTGAGGCGCCTGGCCTGGATGGCGGCCTCGCCGACCGCGTACATGCGCGAGGTGTCGCCGTGCCAGCCGTCCTTGATGGTGGTGATGTCGAGGTTGACGATGTCGCCGGCCTTCAGCTTCTTGTCGCCCGGTACGCCGTGGCAGACCTGGTGGTTGACCGAGGTACAGATCGACTTCGGGTAGGGCTTGTGGCCGGGTGGCGCGTAGTCGAGCGGCGCCGGGATGCAGCCCTGCACGTCGACCATGTAGTCGTGGCACAGCCGGTCCAGCTCGCCGGTGGTGACGCCGGGCTGGACGAAGGGGGTGATGTAGTCGAGCACCTCGGAGGCGAGCCGGCAGGCGACCCGCATGTGGGCGATCTCCTCGGCCGATTTGATGACGATGGACATGAGCGGTGATTCGATTCAGGGCAGGCCAGGGTAGTAAGTGACCGCCGAAATGTCAAAGCAGGCGGCGGCCTTCCACCCCCGCCGGCTGGCGGGGGTGGGCAGGGGGCTAGGCGCTCGGCCGCCGCTCGAAGCCCTGGTAGCTGCCCGCGCCATCGCTCACCTCGACGCCGGTCACCTGGGCGGCCGGTGGCCCGCGCCGGGCCCAGTCGATGATGGCGGCGACCGCCGCCGCGTCGCCCTGCACCATGGCCTCGACCGCGCCGTCGCGCCGGTTGCGCACCCAGCCGGCGACGCCCAGGCGCTCGGCCTCGATGCGCATGGAGTCGCGGTACCAGACGCCTTGCACCTTGCCGGTGATGGTGAGGTGGCGGGTGATCGTCATGCCTTGTCGCCCCACACCGCGTGGATGGGGTCCGACCAGGGTGTCTGGTCGGCGTAGCGGTCGTCCTCGGGGCGGATGAGGCCGGTCAGCGAGAAGGTGTTGAGTCCGCTCCAGCCGCCGTCGCGCAGGAAATATTCCAGCACCATGCCGCTGCGCTCGAACGGGTGCGCCGCGGCCCAGGCCCGGATCGTCTTGGGTGGGAAATAGCGGTTCGAGAACGCCAGCACGAAGCGGCCGCCCGGCCTGAGCACCCGGCGCACCTCGGCGAACACCTCGAACGGGCGCACCAGGTATTCCACCGACACCGTGCAGACCACGGCGTCGAACTCGCCATCGCCATGGGGCAGGCGCGGATCGGCATTGAGGTCGTGCACCGTCCGTTCGGCCAGTGTGGAGTTGGCCGCCAGTTCCTCCATGTTCATGCCCAGGCCGGCCACGCGGCCCGGCCTGGCCAGGTCGAGGTGAGACTTCCAGCTGCTCATCAGGTCGAGCACCCGGGCGCCCGGCGCCAGCAGGCGGGCGTAGAGCTTCTCGACCTGGCGGCTGGCGGTGCTGTCCAGGTGGTCGACCAGGCGGGGCGCCTTGTAGAACTCGCTGTCGTCACCCTCGCGCTCGCGTGCGAAGGCGTCGGCGGTGAAGAAGTCGGTCGGCCGGTCGCGCCAGCGCGCCTGCATGCCCGGCCCCTTGCCGGCGATCAGCTCGGGCACGTCCTGGGCGGTGCCGCCACGCTGGGCGCCGGCCTGCCAGGCCTTGAGTATGCGCGCGGTGACGGTGAGCGGCCGCTCGGCGAGCGGGTGGTTGAGATCGCAGACCAGCCTGCCGTCCTCGATGGCGCCGACGCGGAACGGCGTCAGGTCGTCCGAGGTGATGTCGCGCACGCCGGCGATCAGGCCCTTGGGGTAGAAGCGGCCGGCGTGCGGCTCCAGCGGCCGGCCGTCGATGATACGGCGCTCGAAGCGGCGCGCTTCGACTGCCGGGCAGAGGGCGCTTTCGTAGGCTGGCACCAGCTGGCCGGGGGCAAACTCGACCGTCGCACAATGGCCGACCGGGCGGTCGACCACGGCGGCCTCCAACTCGGGCGTGAACCAGTCGCGCCACAGGTTGAGCTGGTTGGCGACGTAGAGGTCGCTGTGGCGGGCGTGCTCGGAGTGCCAGTGCAGGCCCCACTCGATGGCGGCAAAGTCGCGCCCGGTGGTGCGTTCGAGCGGCGCGCGGCCGGCGGTGCCGCTGGCGGCCGCCTCCTCCAGGGAATAGAACTCGTCGGTGATATCCACTTACTTGACCCGCATGCCCGGCTCGGCGCCGGCGTCCGGCGACAGGATGAAGAGGCCGGGGGCATCGCCGGAGGCGGCCAGCACCATGCCCTCGCTCATGCCGAACTTCATCTTGCGCGGCGCCAGGTTGGCGACCATGACGGTCATGCGGCCGACCAGGGTCTCCGGGGCGTAGGCCGACTTGATGCCGGCGAAGACCTGGCGCGGCCTGGCCTCGCCAATGTCCAGTTCCAGGCGGAGCAACTTGTCGGCGCCCTCGACGTGGCTGGCGGAGACGATGCGGGCGATGCGCAGGTCGACCTTGGCGAAGTCGTCGATGCTGATGTGCCCGGTGTCGGCGGGCCGGGTTTCCTTGGCCTGGGCCTCGCCACTCTGCGCGGCGTGCTGCTGGTGTTCGGCGTGGCGAACCGGGGCGGGTGCCGGGGTCGGCTCCAGGCTCTGCTTGTTGGCCTCCACCATGGCCTCGACCTGCTTGGGGTCGACCCGGGTCATCAGGTGCTTGTATTCGTTGATGACGTGGCCCTCCGGCAGCGGCTCCCAGGCGGCGGTCCAGGTGAGCGGCGCGATGTTGAGGAAGCCTTCGACCTGCTCGGCTAGGCGGGGCAGCACCGGCTTGAGGTAGAGGGTGAGGTCGCGGAACAGGGTCAGCGCGGTGGAGCAGACCTCGTGCAACTCGGCCTCGCGGCCGTCCTGCTTGGCCATCTCCCAGGGCTTCCTGTCGGCGATGTAGAGGTTGGCGACGTCGGCGAGACGCATGATCTCGCGCAGCGCCCGCCCGTAGTCGCGGGTTTCATAGCTCTGGGCGATCTCGCCGGCCTCGAACGCGGCCTTGAACTCGGCCACGGCGGCAGCATCCACCGCGCCCAGCCGGCCCTCGAAGCGCTTCGTGATGAAGCCGGCGCAGCGGCTGGCGATGTTGACGTACTTGCCCACCAGGTCGCTGTTCACCCGCGCGGTGAAGTCCTCCAGGTTGAGGTCGATGTCCTCCATGGAGCCGTTGAGTTTCGCCGCATAGTAGTAGCGCAGCCATTCCGGGTTGAGGTGGTCGAGGTAGCTCTCGGCGGTGATGAAGGTGCCGCGCGACTTCGACATTTTGCTGCCGTTGACCGTCAGGAAGCCGTGGCAGAACACCCCGGTGGGGGTGCGGAAGCCGGCGTGGTGCAGCTCGGCAGGCCAGAACAGGGCGTGGAAATAGAGTATGTCCTTGCCGATGAAGTGGTAGACCTCGGCCTCGCTGTCGGGCTTCCAGAACGCGTCGAAGGAGAGACCGTTGCGGTCGCACAGGTTGCGGAAGCTGCCCATGTAGCCGATCGGGGCGTCGAGCCAGACGTAGTAGTACTTGCCCGGCGCGTCGGGGATCTCGAAGCCGAAGTAGGGCGCGTCGCGCGAGATGTCCCAATCCGACAGGCCGCCCGAGAGCCACTCGCCGAGCTTGTTGCCGGCCTCGGCCTGGACCTGGGGGGGCACGATCCAGTCCTTGAGGAAGTCGGCGCAGCGTGGGTCGGACAGCTTGAAGAAGTAATGGTCCGAGGTCTTCCTGATCGGCTTGGCGCCGGACACGGCGGAGTAGGGGTCGATCAGCTCGGTGGGCGAATAGGTGGCGCCGCAGGCCTCGCAGTTGTCACCGTACTGGTCCTTGGCGTGACACTTCGGGCACTCGCCCTTGATGAAGCGGTCGGGCAGGAACATCGCCTTTTCCGGGTCGTAGAACTGCTCGATGGCGCGCACCTCGATCAGGCCGGCGTCCCTGAGGCGCGTGTAGATGGTGTCGGCGTAGTGGCGGGTCTCCGGGGTGTTGGTGGAGTAGTAGTTGTCGAACTCGACGTGGAAGCCGTCGAAGTCGCGCTTGTGCTCCTGCCAGACGCGGTCGATCAGCTGTTCCGGGGTGATGCCCTCCTTCTCGGCGCGCAGCATGATCGGCGTGCCGTGGGTGTCGTCGGCGCAGCAGTACCAGCACTCGTGGCCGCGCATCTTCTGGAAGCGCACCCAGATGTCGGTCTGGATGTACTCCACCAGGTGGCCGAGGTGGATGCTGCCGTTGGCGTAGGGCAGGGCGGAGGTGACGAGAATCTTGCGCGGGCTGGACATGATGGCGGTAAACCTTGGTAAACAGCCGGCATTGTAGGGTATGCGGGGCCGGGTTGCCGCCCCGGCGCGGCGGCAAAAAAACCGTGAGCGGGCGCCGGCCATGGATTAAACAGAATACTGCGCCACATGTCCCGTGCGCGTTCCGACAAACTGCTCAGGAGGAAGGCATGAAGATCGTCAACCATCGCCTCGTCGCCGACGACGGCAGCCCGTACCCGTATCGCGACAGCCCGAACAAGGGCGGCACCATGGTGCCCGAATACCTGGTCATGCACTACACCGCCGGTAGCAGCGCGGCAGGCTCGGTGAGCTGGCTCACCAACCCGGCAGCCAGGGCCTCCGCCCACCTAGTGATCGGACGCGACGGCGGCATCACCCAGCTGGTGCCGTTCAACCGCGTCGCCTGGCATGCCGGGCAGTCGCAGTGGGCCGGCCGCAGCGGGCTGAACGGTTTTTCCATCGGCATCGAGCTGGACAACGCCGGCCACCTGGAGCGCTCCGGCGGCCGTTGGGTGTCGGCCGTCAGCAAACGCGCCTATGCCGACGATGACGTCCTGGTCGCCAACCACAAGCACGACCGCCCCGGCATCCCGCCCTCGGGCTGGCACGAATACAGCGAGGCGCAGATGGAGGCCGCGTTCCAGGCCGGCCTGCTGCTGATGGCCAAGTACGCCCTCAAGGACGTGCTCGGCCACGAGGACATCGCACCGGGGCGCAAGTCCGACCCCGGCCCTGCCTTCCCCCTGGCGAGCTACCGTGCCCGCCTGATGGGACGTTCCGACGACGCGGCCGAGGTCTATGTCACCGACGCCGCGCTCAATGTGCGCGCCGGCCCCGGCACCGAGCACGCCATCCTGGCCGGCAGCCCGCTGCCGGTCGGTACCCCGGTGGAGGTGCTGGAGCAGCAGGGGGTATGGTGGCGGGTGGACGTGCAGGACACCGTGGCCGGGGTGATGGACATGGTCGGCTGGTGCCACAGCCGTTACCTCGTCAAGGTATGACCATGTAAACGGAAGGGTCTATAGTGCCAAACATAAGGAAACGCTGATTTATTCGCCATCCTCGCGCAGGTGGAGATCCGATGCCTTGGTTCAGCACGACAACGCCAGAATGAATCAGCGCTTCCTTGAGGGTTTTCCAATCAGAAAGGAGGTAATCAAGATGCGTATACCCAGCAAGACCCTGACCGCCATGACCCTGGCCCTGTCCGTCGCCACCGGCGCCCTGGCCGACGGCGCGCCGGCCCCGGCGCCCGCCCAGGCCTATCCGGCGGGCTACGTGAACCCCTTCGATCCCAACTGGTGGCTGGCCACGCTCAATGGCTTGCTGCAGCTCTACACGGTGCCGGCGGGCACGACGGCTGCCGCACCTGCCACCGCCGCTCCGGCGGCGGCTGCGCCTGCCAGCGCTGCCACCCCGGCCTATCCGGCCGGCTACGTGAACCCCTTCGATCCCAACTGGTGGCTGGCCGGCTTGGCCACCATGGCCAGCAGCCCGGCGGTGCCCGCCGTTGCCGCATCTGGCGGGGCCGTCGCGGGCAGCCCCTACGTGACCATGCAGACCGCCTACGGGCCGGTCCACATGTTCAACTACGCCGACCCCAATGCCTGGGCCAAGCTGTTCGCGCAGCCCTTCGCCGTACCCGGACAGTCCGCCGCGAAATAGCCGCCGATCCATGCCTGCCCCGGCGCCGGGGCAGGCTGTCGCGGCCGCCGCTTAGCGGCTAAGCTTGGCGTCCCGCATCCGAGGACGCCTAATCGTGTCATCCCGCACACTCCGGCCGGGCGTCGGCCGGTCCGAGGCCTGGGCGTGGGCGATGTTCGACTTCGCCAACTCCGGCTACACCACGGTGGTGATCACCGCCGTCTACAACGCCTATTTTGTCGCCGTCATCGCCGGCAACGCCACCTGGGCCAGCCTGG
>JAQVJE010000108.1 GCA_028695325.1 Gallionellaceae bacterium | reverse complement strand
GCGCTTCAAGCGGTGGCGCACCTCGCGGGCGAGCGGGTCGCCCTGGGTCCTGCTGATGTCGGCGATGCGTACCCTGCCCGGGTCGAGCTTGTTGCCGGCCCCCATGCTGGCGGCGACCGGGATGCCGCGGCCGTGCGCGGTGGCGATCAGGGCCACCTTGCAGTTGAGCGAGTCGATGCAATCGACCACGTAATCCGCATCCTCGGGCAACAGGCCGGCGACGTTGTCCGGGTCGATGAATACATTCAGCACGGTGAGCGCGCAGTCCGGGTTGATGTCGCGGATGCGCTCGGCCATCACGGCGGTCTTCTGGCGCCCCACGGTGGACAGCAGGGCGGGCATCTGGCGGTTGATGTTGGACACCGCCACCGAGTCCATGTCGACCAGGGTGAGCCGCCCGACCCCGGCCCGCGCCAGGGCCTCGGCGCACCAGGAGCCGACCCCGCCCAGGCCGGCCAGGAAGATGTGTGTAGTGGCCAGGCGCGCGACGCCGCCGGTGCCGATCAGTATCCCGGTGCGCTCGAATTGGGGCGGGATCATGTCAGCAGGTAGGCCAGGACGATGCCGGCGAACACCGCGGCGCCGAACCAGTTGTTGTGCAGGAAGGCCTTGAAGCAGGGGCCGGGCTCGCGGTGGCGGATCAGGGTCCAGTGGTAGGCGGCGATGGCGGCCGCGGCGGCGAGGCCGAGGTAGTAGGGCCAGGCCAGGCCGAGACGCAGACCGACGTAGCCGAGCAGGGCCAGGGTGGCGGCATAGCAGGCCATCACGGCGGCGACGTCGAAGCGGCCGAAGGTGATGGCCGAGGTCTTGATGCCGATCTTGAGGTCGTCCGGGCGGTCCACCATGGCGTACTCGGTGTCGTAGGCGATCGCCCAGAAGACGTTGGCGGCCAGGAGCCACCAGGCCTCCGCCGGCAACCGGTCGAGGTGGGCAGCATAAGCCATCGGGATGCCGAAGCCGAAGGCGACGCCCAGGTAGGCCTGCGGGATGGCCAGGAAGCGCTTGGTGAAGGGGTAGCTGGCGGCCAGGAAGGCGGCCACCACGGCGAGCTGGAGCAGGAGCGGGGTGGCGATCGGCAGGATCAGCAGCAGGGCCATGAGGGCGAGGGCGGCGGCCAGCAGCAGGGCCTCCTTCTGGCTCACCCGGCCGGCGGCGAGCGGGCGCTCCCGGGTGCGGGCGACATGGGGGTCGAAGTCGCGGTCGGCGTAGTCGTTGACGACGCAGCCGGCCGAGCGCATCAGCACTGTGCCGAGGGCGAATACCCAGACGATCAGCCACACCGGCCGGCCGGCGCTGGACAGCCAGAGTGCCCACAGGGTCGGCCAGGCCAGCAGCAGGATGCCGATCGGCTTGTCGAGCCGCATCAGCTTCTGGTACAGCTCCATGCGTTCGTTCCAGTTCATGTCGAGAGGAGGGTGGGCAGGAAGACCTCGGTGACCAGCAGTCTATGGCCGGCGAGGGCGAATTGCGAGCGCCGCGCCCACAGCGCCGTGGCGCTGCCGGACAGGTGGGGGCGGGCGGCGCGGAAGAGGGGGTGGCGGTGGTTCAGGTGGCGGTATTCGAGCGGGAAGCGCGCTACCCGCGGGTTGGTGAACAGGGCCAGACCTAGCGAGCGGTTGCCCAGGCCGGCCAGGGCCTGCCAGGGGCCGCGCAGGCCGGCGAGCGGTATCACGGTGTGGGCGAATACCAGTGGCGTGGTGCCGCTGCGCAGGAGGACCTCGCGGACCATGGCCGGCTGGCGGTTGCCCAGGCCCACCGCCGCCGTCTCGTCGTGGAACGGTCGCGCCACCGACTGGCGCAGGCGCAGCACGTTGAAGCCCGGGAAACGCTCGCGCAGGCGCAGGGTCAGGGAGCCGTGGTCGGTCAGCCAGGGGCGCCAGGGCCCCATGCCGAGGGCGGCCCGATTCCAGGTAAGGTCGGTCATGGGGGCGGATTATGACAGGTCAGGCCGCCATGAACTCGCCGCCGTGAGGCAGCCAGCGCGCCAGGTGGCGGCGCACTGCCTCTTGGTCGTGATGGAGCAGGTGGCCGGCGGCGTCGCGCGCCGCCTCCAGGAGGTCCTGGTCGGCCTCCAGGTCGGCGAAGCGCAGCATGGGCACGCCAGACTGGCGGGCGCCGAGGAACTCGCCCGGGCCGCGCAGGGCCAGGTCCTCGCGGGCGATGGCGAAGCCATCCTGGCTGTCCCGGATGATGCGCAGGCGGCGCCGCGCGGTGTCCGAGAGCGGCTCAGAGTAGAGCAGCAGGCAGGTCGATTCGCGGCCGCCGCGGCCGACCCGGCCGCGCAGCTGGTGCAGCTGGGCCAGCCCCATGCGCTCGGCGTGCTCGATCACCATCAGGCTGGCATTGGGCACGTCGACGCCGACCTCGATCACCGTGGTGGCCACCAGCAGATCCAGTTCGCCGGCCTTGAAGGCGGCCATCACGGCGGCCTTCTCTTCCGCCTTCAGACGGCCGTGGGCAAGGCCGATGCGCAGATCCGGCAGTTCGGCCACCAGCTCCGCGTGGGCGTCGATGGCGGCCTTGAGGTCCAGCTTCTCCGACTCCTCCACCAGCGGGCAGACCCAGTAGGCCTGGGCGCCGCCGGCACAGTAGTCGCGCAGGCGGGCGACCACCTCGGCACGCTTGGCATCCCCCACCACACGGGTGGCGATGGGCTTGCGGCCAGGCGGCAGTTCGTCGATGGCGGAGACGTCGAGGTCGGCGAAATAGCTCATGGCCAGGCTGCGCGGGATGGGGGTGGCGGACATCATGAGCAGGTGTGGCATCAGGTTGCCGCTGCCGTCGGTAGTGCCCTTGCCTCGCAGGGCCAGGCGCTGCTCGACGCCGAAGCGGTGCTGCTCGTCGACGATGGCCAGGACAAGGGCCTTGAAGGTGATCTCGTCCTGGAATAGGGCATGGGTGCCCACCGCCACGGCGGCGCGGCCGTCGGCGATCTTGGCCATGGCCTCGCGCTTGGCCTTGCCCTTCAGGGCCGCCGCCAACCAGACCACGTGCACGCCGAGTGGCTCCAGCCATTCGTGGAACTTCAGGTAGAGCTGTTCGGCCAGTATCTCGGTGGGGGCCATCACCGCCGCCTGGCCGCCGCTGGCCACGGCGACCAGGGCCGCCAGGGCGGCGACGCAGGTCTTGCCGCTGCCGACGTCGCCCTGGAGCAGGCGGTGCATGGGGTGGGCCTGGGCCAGGTCGGCGCGGATCTCGGCCAGGACCTGGCGCTGGGCGGCGGTGAGTGGGAAGGGCAGGGCGGCCAGCAGGCGTTCCGCCAGGCCGGCCTCGGCCAGGACCGGGGCGCGCTGGCGACGCCGGCGACCGGCATGCAGGCGCAGGGAGAGTTGCTGGGCCAGCAGCTCGTCGAACTTGATCCGCCGCCAGGCCGGGTGTTCGTGCCGCGCCAGGCTGGCCGGGCTGTCTTCCGGGCGGGGTGCGTGCAGGCGGCGCACGGTGGCTGCGAAGCCCATCAGGCCGAGGCGGTGGAGCAGGGGGGCGGGCAGTGTCTCCGAGAGATCGGCGTCGGCCAGGACGGCGCGCACGGCCTTCTGGATGCGGGCCTGGGACAGGCCGGCGACGGTGGGGTAGATGGGGGTGAGGGCGTCCGGCAGGGGGGTGTCCTCGGTCACCGCGCGCCAGCGCGGGTGCACCATCTCGGCGCCGAAGAAGCCCGGCCGCACCTCGCCATACAGGCGCAGGCGGGCGCCCGGCTTCAACTGTGCCTGCTGGCTGGGGTAGAAGTTGAGCATGCGGAAGTGGAAGGCCGCCTCGCTGCCCGGCTCGGCCAGGGTGACCAGCAATTGGCGCCGGGGTCGGTAGAGCACCTCGGCGCGGGTGACGACACCCTCGACCAGGGCCGGCCGGCCCGGCACCAGGTCACGCATGCGGGTCAGCCGGGTCTCGTCCTCATAGCGCAGGGGCAGGTGCAGCAGCAGTTCGTCCGCCGCCCGGTAGCCCAGCCTCTCGTGCACCGGCGGCGGCGCGGCGGTCCTTGCCACCGTTCCTCCGCGGCGTCGGCTCAGTCGGCCAGCACCATGATCGCGTCGGCCTCGACCAGCGCGCCGCGCGGCAGGCTGGCGACGCCGACGGCGGCGCGCGCCGTGTAGGGCTGGACGAAGTACCGGGCCATGATCTCGTTGACCATGGCGAAGTGGCCGAGGTCGGTGAGGAAGACGTTCAGCTTGACCACGTCGGCCAAGGACCCGCCGGCCGCTTCCGCCACTGCCCTGAGGTTCCTGAACACCTGGTGGATCTGCGCCTCGATGCCCTCGACCAGTTGCATGCTGGCGGGGTCGAGGCCGATCTGGCCGGACAGATAGACGGTGTTGCCGGCCCTGATGGCCTGGGAATAGGTGCCGATGGCCTGGGGGGCCTGGCTGGTGGCGATGATTTCCTTCTTCATGGCTCTTTCCTGTGTTGCTCTTGTAGGTGGCCGCGCCCGGCCTGGGTGCCCTTCAGGCGGGCGATCCGGCTGACCTCCTGGAGGCCGCGCAAGGCGCGCATCAGGCGGGACAGGTGGACCCGGTTCTGGACCTGCACGGTGAAGTAGAGGTTGGTGTAGTTGCCGCCTTCTTCCTCCATGTGCACGTCGTCGATGTTGGAACCCTCACTGGCGATGGCGGCGGCCACCTTGGCCAGGACACCGCGGGTGTTGGCGACGGTGACCCGAATGCCGACGTCGAAGGCCTTGTCGAGGTCGGGCTCCCATTCGACGTCCACCCACTTGTCCGGGTCGTCGCGGTAGTGGCTGACCTGCGGGCAGTCGTGGGTGTGGATGAAGAGGCCCTGATCCTTGCGGATCTGGCCGATGATGGGGTCGCCCGGGATCGGCCGGCAGCACTTGGCCAGGCGCACCGCGACGCCCTCGGAGCCGCGGATCAGGACCGGGCCGGCGGCGCGCGCAGTGTCCTCGCCCTCGCGCGCAAGCAGTTGGCGGGCGACCATGACGCCGAGCTTCTTGCCGAGGCCGATCTCGATCAGGATGTCGGCGCGGCTGCGCCCGCTGGTCTTCTCCACCTGTTCCCAGTGCGCCTCGCCGACCTCCTCCGGATCGACGCCGAGGCCGCGCAGGGCCTGGTTGAGCAGCTGCCGGCCGAGCATCTCGGACTCGTTGCGGTGGGCGTGCTTGAGTGCGTTGCGGATGTGGGCGCGTGCCTTGCCGGTGACGGCGAAGTGGACCCAGGCGGGGTTCGGACGTGCCGACTCGGAGGTGATGATCTCGACGCGGTCGCCGTTCTTGAGCGGGGTGGAGAGCGGCATGTAGTCGCCGTTGATGCGCGCGGCGACGCAGTGGTTGCCGATGTCGGTGTGGACGTTGTAGGCGAAGTCCACCGCGGTGGCCTCGCGCGGCAGGGCCATGATGCGGCCCTTGGGGGTGAAGACGTAGACCTCATCGGGGAACAGGTCGACCTTGATATGCTCGAGGAATTCCACCGAGTCGCGGCTGTCGGCCTGGATGTCGAGCAGGCTCTGCAGCCACTGGTGGGTCATCCGCTGGGCCTCGGTGAGCTCGGCGCTGCCGGCCTTGTACATCCAGTGCGAGGCGACCCCCTCCTCGGCAAGGCGGTGCATCTCGCGGGTGCGGATCTGCATCTCCACCGGGGTGCCGAAGGGGCCGAACAAAGTGGTGTGCAGCGACTGGTAGCCGTTCGCCTTGGGGATGGCAATGTAGTCCTTGATCTTGCCCGGGATGGGCTTGTAGAGGCCGTGCAGGGCACCCAGGGCCAGGTAGCAGGTGGGCACATCGTCGACGATGATGCGGAAGCCGTAGATGTCGAACACTTCAGTGAAGGCCAGGTGCTTTTCCTGCATCTTGCGGTAGATGCCATAGAGGTGCTTGTCGCGCCCATAGACGTCGGCGTGTATGCCGCCCTGGTCGAGCTTCTGGCGGATCGCCTCGTTGATCTTCTCCACTACCTCGCGACGCCCCTTACGGGAAGCCGCGATGGCCTTCTCCAGCACCCGGTAGCGAGTCGGGTGCATGTGCTGGAAGGCCAGTTCTTGCAACTCGTGGTAGACCACGTTGAGGCCCAGGCGGTTGGCGATCGGGGCGTAGATGTCGAGGGTTTCCTGGGCGATGCGTTGACGGCTCTCCGGGCTCATCGCCGCCAGCGTGCTCATGTTGTGCCAGCGGTCGGCCAGCTTGATCAGGATCACCCGCACGTCGCGCGCCATGGCCAGCAGCATCTTGCGGAAGTTCTCCGCCTGGGCGTGGCGCTTGCTCTCGAACTGCAGCTGGTCGAGCTTGGTGACGCCGTCCACCAGTTCCGCCACGGCGTCGCCGAACAGTGCGCGGACCTCCTCGCGGCTCACCCCTGTGTCCTCGACAACATCGTGGAGCAGGGCGGCGGCCAGGGTCTGGGCGTCCATGTGCCAGCCGGCCAGGGTCTCGGTCACCGCCAGCGGGTGGGTGATGTAGGGCTCGCCGTCCTTGCGGAACTGTCCCTGGTGGGCGCGGGCGCTGAACTCGAAGGCGCGCCGTAGCAGGTCGGCCTCGTCCGGGCGCAGGTAGCGCGCGATCTCGGCGACGTCGGCCGGCGCCGTGCCGGCGTCGATCGGCCCGCTGGCCAGCGCGCGGCTGCGCGCGCGCGCGAATCTCGGGTGGGGTTCCTGGACCGGTGGCATGGCTATGGGTCCAGGACGGCAGGTCAGGAGTGGGACTTGAGCAGGATGTCGGCGCCCACCACGCCCTCGGAGATCTCGCGCAGTGCGATCACGGCGGGCTTGTCGCGGCCGCCCTCGACCTTGGGGGTGGCGCCGACCGAGATCTGGCGGGCACGGGTGGCGGCGGCCAGGGTCATCTCGAAGCGGTTGGGGATATGCTTGATGCAGTCGTCGACGGTTACGCGGGCCATGATGGGGAGTGCTCCGGATAGATGAACAATGGCCCGATTTTATCCTGATCGGCGCCTGCCGTCAGGCGCTGTCTTGTGTTGCCGAAACGCCCAACTAGTTCAATGTCCCGGCTGCATTGATGGTGCGGCTATGAGTAATGTATACCAATCGGTTAAGATGATGACATTGTCCTGTAAGGACCCATCCGGTCCCCTTGCCGGCGCCAGGGCCGGGAAGCTCGAAGGGACTCATATTCTGGTGTCATAGCAAGATGAATCGACCCACGGTGTATGTCGTCGACGACGACTCTTCCATACGTTATGGCCTCAGCATGCTGCTGGAGCCAGAGGGGTTCAATGTCCAGGCCCACAGCAGCGGTGAGGAGTTTCTCGCCGCCTACGATCCGGCCAGGCAGGGTTGCGTGATCCTCGACCTGTGCATGCCGGGCATGGGTGGGCTCGAGGTCCAGGCGGAACTCGTCAGACGGGGCATACAGCTGCCCATCATCTTCCTTAGCGGTTTCGGCGACATCCCGGTCACGGTGGATGCGATCAAGGGCGGGGCCGAGGACTTCCTGACCAAGCCCACCGACTTCAACATCCT
>JAQVJE010000107.1 GCA_028695325.1 Gallionellaceae bacterium | reverse complement strand
CGCACGAAGGTCTGGGTCATGTCGGCGTCTTCCGGGCGGATCGGCCGGATGGTGACGTCGATGCCGTTGGGCAGTTGCCAGCGGGTGACCAGATGGACCGGATAGGGATGGATGGCCATGTGGCCGTACTTGTCGCGGGTCGGCGGGCGCGAGGCGATGGTGATGCGGGCGTCGGCCGCCATGGCGCCATTCTCGTCGATGAGGAGCGGGTTGATGTCCAGTTCGGCCAGCCAAGGCAGCTGGCAGACCATCTCGGACACCCTGAGCAGCACGTTCTCGAGCGCCTGCATGTCGGCCGCCGGGCGGCCGCGGTAGTTGCCCAGCAGTTTGGCGACCCGGGTGCGGCCGATCAGGTCGCGGGCCAGGAAGCTGTTGAGCGGCGGCAAGGCCACGGCGCGGTCCTGGTAGGCCTCGACGTCGACGCCGCCGGAGCCGAAGGCGATCACCGGACCCAGCACCGGGTCGCTGATGGTGCCGACCAGTACCTCGCGGGCGTTCGAGCGCGATATCATGGGCTCGATCACCACGCCATCCAGGCTGGCCTCGGGCTGGTGCTTCTTCACCTCGGTCATCATGCCGGAATAGGCCGCGCGCACCGCCTGGCCACTCGACAAGCCGAGGCGCACGCCACCGACGTCAGATTTGTGGCTGATGTCGGGCGAGTTGATCTTCATCACCACCGGGAAGCCGATCTGCTGCGCCATCAGCATGGCCTCGGTGGCGTTGCGCGCGATCAGGGTCTGCGCCACCGGGATGTGGAAGGCCGACAGCAGGGCCTTCGATTCCACCTCGTTGAGCAGATGGCGGCCCTGTGCCAGGGCCCCCTCGACGATCAGGCGGGCGCCCTCAACGTCCGGCTCGGCCTGCTGCGACAGCGAGCCGGGCGTCTGCATGAGCAGGCGCTGGTTCTCGTAGAAGGCGGAGATGAAGGAGAACACCTCGACGGCCGGCTCCGGGGTCTTGAAATAGGGCACGCCGGCGTTGCGGAACACCACGCGGCCGGCATGCACCTGGTCCTCGCCCATCCAGCAGGTCAGCACCGGCTTGTCGGAGGCCTTGGCCACCACCGCCACCGCCTCGGCCACCTCGACCGGCCGGGTCATCGCCTGCGGGGTCAGCATGACCAGGACACCGTCGACACCGCGGTCGGCCAGGCAGACCTCCAGGGCCGCCTTGTAGCGCTCGGCGCCGGCATCCCCGATGACGTCGACCGGGTTGCCGTGCGACCAGTTGAAGGGCAGCACGCCGTTGAGGCGCTCGATGGTCTGTGGCGCCAGCTCGGCAATGCGCACGCCGAGGTCGACCGCGCGATCTACCGCCATGACGCCGGGGCCGCCACCGTTGGTGACGATGGCCAGGCGGTTGCCGGCCGGGCGCACGCGCGAGGACAGGGCCAGGGCGGATGAGAACAGCTGCAGGATGGTGTTCACCCGCACCACACCGGCGCGCCTGAGCAGGGCGTCGAAGACGTCGTCGCCGCCGACCAGGGCGCCGGTGTGCGAGGCCACGGCGCGCGAGCCGGCCTCGTGGCGACCGACCTTGACCAGCACCACCGGCTTCAGGCGCGCCACGGCGCGGATCGCGCTCATGAAGCCGCGCGCGTCGCGGATGCCCTCGATGTACATCAGGATGCCGCGCGTCGACGGGTCGTTGGCCAGGTAATCGAGTATCTCGCCGAAGTCGAGGTCGGCCGAGGCGCCGCTCGACACCACGGCCGAGAAGCCGATGCCGTTGGAGGCCGCCCAGTCCAGCATGGCGGTACAGATGGCGCCCGACTGCGACACCAGGGCGAGCTCGCCAGCCTTGGGCTGGCCGAGTGCGAAGGTAGCGTTCAGCCCGATGGCAGGGCGCTGGATGCCGAGGCAGTTGGGGCCGATGAAGCGGATACCGTGCCGGGCGGCGATCTCGGTGAGCTGCTCCTCCATCTCGCTGCCCTTGCGACCCATCTCGCGGAAGCCGGCCGACAACACCACCGCATGCCGCACGCCACGCTTGCCGCAGGCGTCGAGCACGCCGGCCACGCTGGGCGCCGGAGTGGCGATGATGGCCAGCTCGGGGGTCTCGGGCAGTTCGGCTACCGAGGCGTAGCACTTGTGGTCGAGCAGGGTGTCGTACTTGGGGTTGATCGGATAGACCTCGCCCTTGAAGCCGGCCGCGAGCATGTTGCGGAAGATCACCCCGGCGACAGACTCCTCGCGGCTGCTGGCGCCGAATACGGCGACGGAGCGTGGGTTGAACAACGGGTAGAGGTAGTGCTGGGTCATGGTGTTTTATGTTTTCTGTGTCCTGGCCTGCCCCGTGCGAGCGCGCGGAGGCTGCTATATGGTAGTGCCTGCGTCGTGACACCGCCATGAAAGGCGTTATATTGGACATTGGAAAGTTCAATCAAGGCCGCCGGCCGCCCCCCATCTTGCACACCGCCTTCATCACCCACCCCCTCTGCATCAAGCATCGCGTCTCCGACTGGCATCCCGAGGCCCCCGCCCGCCTGGCCGCCATCGACGACCGCCTGCACAGCGCCCACCTGTACGACCACCTCTACCATTTCCACCATCCGCCCCTTGCCAGCCGCGAACAGCTGCTGCGCGTGCACAGCGCGCGCTACGTCGACTGGGTGTTCGCCTCCGCGCCCGCCGGCGAGGCCATCGTCCACCTCGACCCCGACACCGGCATGAACCAGCACAGCCTGGGCGCCGCCCTGCATGCCGCCGGCGCCGCCATCCGGGCGGTCGACAAGGTGATGGCCGGCAAGGTGCAGAACGCCTTCTGCGCCGTGCGGCCGCCTGGCCACCACGCCGGACGCGACCACACCGGCGGCTTCTGCATCTTCAACAACGTCGCCGTCGCCGCCGCCCACGCCATGGCCGTGCACGGCATCGGACGGGTCGCCGTGGTCGACTTCGACGTCCACCACGGCAACGGCACCGAGGACATCTTCCGCGACGACGGCCGCCTGCTGCTCTGCTCCACCTTCCAGCACCCCTTCTACCCTTTCTGCGGCGCCGACACCGTAAGCGACCACATCGTCAACGTGCCGCTGCCGGCCGGCACCACCGGCAAGGCCTACCGCGAGTCCTTCGAGGCCCGCGTGCTGCCCGCGCTGGACGCCTTCGCGCCCGAGCTGGTGTTCTTCTCGGCCGGCTTCGACAGCCACCTGGAGGACGACATGGGCCAGTTCGGCCTGACCGAAAAGGACTTCGTCTGGATCACCGAGACGGTCATGGCCATCGCCGACCGCCACGCCGGCGGCCGCATCGTCTCTGTGCTGGAAGGCGGCTACGACCTCAGCGCGCTCGGCCGCAGCGCGGCCGCGCACATCAAGACCCTGGCGGGGCTGTAGGCCGCCATAGGGACAAGCCGCCCCGCCTGGGCTATCATCTCGGGCCGATAACGCGTTGCCGCCATGAGCAAAACCAGCAAGTCCGTCCCGCCCAAGAACTTCGAAGCCGCCGTCGCCGAACTGGAAGGCCTGGTCGCGGCCATGGAGGCCGGCAACCTGCCGCTGGAGGAGGCCCTGGCGGCCTACCGGCGCGGCATGGAACTGACCGCCTGGTGCCAGAAGACCCTGGCCGAGGCCGAACAGCAGGTCAAGATACTGGAGAACGGGCGGCTCAAGGACTTCGACCCCGACAGGCCGGACAACCCGGAACAGGCATGACCGATTTCGCCACCTGGACGCGCGCCGCCCAGACCCGCATCGAGACCGCCCTGGCGCGTGCCCTGCCCGCCGCCGACCTGGAACCCGCACGCTTGCACGCGGCCATGCGCTATGCCGCCCTGGGCGGCGGCAAGCGGGTGCGCCCCATGCTGGCCTACGCCGCCGCCGAGGCGGTGGGACCCGGCAACGACCTGACCGTGGCGGCAGCCTGCGCGGTGGAGCTGATCCACGTCTATTCCCTGGTGCACGACGACCTGCCCTGCATGGACGACGACGACCTGCGCCGCGGCAAGCCGACCTGCCACGTCGAGTACGACGAGGCCACCGCCCTCCTGGTAGGCGACGCCCTGCAAAGCAGTGCCTTCGAGGTGCTGGCCGAGGCCGGCGCCAGCGCCGAGATGGTCGTCCTGCTGGCTCGCGCCGCTGGCTCGCGCGGCATGTGTGGCGGCCAGGCAGTGGACATCGCCAGCACCGGCCGGACGCTCGACCTCACCGAGCTGGAGTTCATGCACATCCACAAGACCGGCGCCCTGATCCGCGCCGCCGTGCTACTAGGTGCCCTGTCCTGCGGCGCGCTCTCCGGCGACCGACGCGCCGCCCTGGAACACTATGCCAAGTGCGTCGGCCTCGCCTTTCAGGTGATGGACGACGTCCTCGACGCCGAGGCCGACACCGCCACCCTGGGCAAGACCGCCGGCAAGGACAAGGCCCAGGGCAAGGCCACCTATCTCACCCTGATGGGCGTGGCCGAGGCGCGCGACTATGCCCGTGGCCTGGTCGACGACGCCCTCGCCGCCATCTTGCCGTTCGGCGACGCCGCCCGCCGCCTGGCCGAGATCGCCCGCTTCATCGTCGAGAGGCAATATTGACCCCCCCCGTCCTTGACCGCGTCGACAGCCCCGCCGACCTCAAGCAATTCTCCCGCACCGAGCTGAAGCAACTAGCCGGCGAGCTGCGCCGCTTCATCATCGAAACGGTCTCGAAGACCGGCGGCCACCTCGCCTCCAACCTAGGGGTGTGCGAGCTGACCGTGGCCCTGCACACGGTGTTCGACACCCCGCACGACAAGATCGTCTGGGACGTCGGCCACCAGACCTACGCCCACAAGATACTCACCGGCCGCAAGGAGCGCATGGCCACCCTGCGCCAGACCGACGGCATCTCGGGCTTCCCGAAGCGAGAGGAGAGCGAATACGACGCCTTCGTCGCCGGCCATTCCAGCACCTCCATCTCCGCCGCCCTCGGGCTGGCCACGGCGGCCAAGCTGAAGGGCGAGGACACTCGCACTGTGGCAGTGATCGGCGACGGCGCCATGACCGCCGGCATGGCCTTCGAGGCGCTCAACAATGCCGGCGCCATGGATGCCAACCTGCTGGTGATCCTGAATGACAACGACATGTCGATCTCGGCCAACGTCGGTGCCCTCAACACCTACCTGACCAAACTGCTGTCGGGCCGCTTCTACAACGCCATGCGGCGCGGCGGCGAGAAGGTCCTGGCGCACATCCCGCCTATCCTGGAGCTGGCCAAGAAGGCCGAGGAACACGTCAAGGGCATGGTCACGCCGGGCACCCTGTTCGAGGAGTTCGGCTTCAACTACCTGGGTCCCATCGACGGCCACGACATCGACGCCCTCATCGACACTCTCACCAACATCAAAAAGCTCGCCGGCCCCCAGTTCCTGCACATCGTCACCCAGAAGGGCAAGGGTTACGCCCCGGCCGAGGAGAACCCCTGCGGCTACCACGGCGTCGGCAAGTTCGACCCCGAGGCGGGCCTATCCGCCAAGGCGGGCGGCAAGCCAACCTACACCGAGGTGTTCGGCCAGTGGCTGACCGACATGGCGGCGGCCGACGACAGGCTGGTCGGCGTTACTCCGGCCATGGGCGAGGGTTCCGGCCTGGTCGACTTCGCCGAACGCTTCCCGGAGCGCTACTTTGACGTCGGCATCGCCGAGCAGCACGCCCTCACCTTCGCAGCGGGGCTGGCCTGCGCGGGTATGAAACCGGTGGTGGCGATCTATTCCACCTTCCTGCAGCGCGCCTACGACCAGCTCATCCACGACATCGCCCTGCAGGACCTGCCGGTCATGCTGGCCATCGACCGCGGCGGCCTGGTGGGCGCCGATGGCCCCACCCACGCTGGTGCCTACGACCTCTCTTTCCTGCGCTGCGTGCCCAACATGTTGATCGCCGCCCCCTCGGACGAGGCCGAGTGCCGGCGCCTGCTCAGCACCACCTACCGGCACGACGGCCCGAGCGCGGTGCGCTACCCGCGCGGGGTCGGCCCTGGTGCCACTGTGCCCGACGACCTCGACGGCCTGCCGGTCGGCCGCGGCGTCGTCCGCCGGCAGGGCAGCCGGGTGGCCATCCTGGCCTTCGGCAGCCTGGTCGCGCCCGCCCTCACGGTGGCGGAACGGCTCGACGCCACGGTGGCCGACATGCGCTTCGTCAAACCCATCGACCGCGACCTCGTCCGCCAACTGGCCGAGACACACGACCGGCTGGTCACCGTGGAGGAGAACGCCGTCATGGGCGGCGCCGGCTCGGCGGTGGCCGAGGCCTTGGCCGAACTGGGCCTGGTCAGACCGCTCCTGCACCTGGGCCTGCCCGACCGCTTCATCGAGCACGGCGACCCCGCCGTCCTGCTGGCCCGCTGCGGCCTCGACGCGGCTGGGATAGAGCTATCAATCAGGGAATCTATTTCCGACTAGTTTACTCTACTATTGGCGGTGGCTTATACTTCGGCCATCCCATGACTTTAAGGCATCACCCATGAGCAACGGCAACTGCGACAGCGTCTGCGAAACCAACAAGCCCTGTCCCCCGGGCGCCATCGAGGACGTGCAGAGCTACCACGACCCGCGCCAGATCGCCATCGACAAGGTCGGCATCAAGGCCATCCGTCACCCCATCCGGGTCGCCGACAAGAACGGCGGTGTCCAGCACACCGTGGCGACCTTCAACATGTACGTGTACCTGCCGCACCACTTCAAGGGCACCCACATGTCGCGCTTCGTCGAGATCCTCAACAGCTACGAGCGCGAGATCTCGGTGGAAAGCTTCGAGGCCATGCTGCGCCAGATCGTCGAGCGCCTGGAGGCGGAATCAGGCCACGTCGAGATGAGCTTCCCCTATTTCATCAACAAGACGGCCCCGGTGTCCGGCGTGGTCAGCCTGATCGACTACGACGTCACCTTCATCGGCGAGATCAAGGACGGCGAATACATCCAGACCATCCGCGTCGTGGTACCGGTGACCAGCCTGTGCCCGTGCTCGAAAAAGATATCCGAGTACGGCGCCCACAACCAACGCTCGCACGTCACCCTGACCGTGCGCACCAACAGCTTCGTCTGGCTGGAGGACCTGGTCCGCTTCGCCGAGGACAACGCCTCCTGCGAGCTATATGGTCTGCTCAAGCGGCCGGACGAGAAGTTCGTCACCGAACGCGCCTACGACAACCCCAAGTTCGTCGAGGATCTAGTGCGCGACGTCGCCGCCGCCCTCAACGGCGACGACCGTATCGACGCCTACGTGGTGGAGGCGGAGAATTTCGAGTCTATCCACAACCACAGTGCCTACGCATTGATCGAACGCAACAAGCAGGTGGCGCCGTAGCCCTGCAGTCGCCCGTGCCGACGGCTTGGCGGCGGCACGATTGACTACAGCGCCCCCGGCCGCATAAATTCATGCCCATCATCAAGCCGGCGGGCAACCTGACATGCCCGCCCCGAACGAGGGCATGCTCGGCACATCCAAACTGACCATCGC
>JAQVJE010000106.1 GCA_028695325.1 Gallionellaceae bacterium | reverse complement strand
CTCGGCGTCGGCGATCACCCGCACGTCGACGCCGCGCCGGTGCGCCGCCACCAGGGCCTCGGCGATGGCCTTGTGGGTGAAGCTGTAGGCCTGCACCAGGACCTGCCGTTTCGCCTGGACGATGGCCGCGACCACCAGGGCGCCGGCGTCGTCACCCGGCGTGAAGGCGACCTGGGCGCTGCCGTGCAGGGCGATCTCCGCGGCGGGCGCGGCGCCGGCGGCCAGGAGGGCAAGAACGAGGACTGCCCCTCGAACGTCATGCCCGCACCGGCGTGCCAGCGCAATGCTCACCGCTTCTCCAGCGCCGCCGCGAAGAAGCCGTCGGTGCCGTGCGTGCGCGGGTCGAGTCGCAGGTAGTCGGCCATCGCCAGCGTCACGCCCTGCTCGGCCAGCACCGCGCCGGCCGGTTTGAGGGCGAATTCGGCATGCCCGGTCAGGAAGGCCTCGACGATGGCCTCGTTCTCGTCCGGCAGCAGGCTGCAGGTGGCGTAGACCAGGCGGCCGCCGGTCTTCACCAGGCGGGCGGCGGAGGCCAGGATGGCGGCCTGCTTGGCGGTCAGCTCGGCCACCGATGCCGGCGTCTGGCGCCACTTCAGGTCCGGGTTGCGGCGCAGGGTGCCGAGGCCGGAGCAGGGCGCGTCGACCAGGACGCGGTCGAACTTGCCGGCCAGGCGCTTCACCTTGCTGTCGTTCTCGCTGGCGATGAGCTGCGCCTGCACGTTGGACAACTGCGAGCGGGCCAGGCGCGGCTTCAGGTTGGCCAGGCGCTTCTCGGCTACGTCGAAGGCATACAGGCGGCCGCTGTTCTTCATCATGGCGCCCAGGGCCAGGGTCTTGCCCCCGGCGCCGGCGCAGAAGTCGCACACCATCTCGCCGCGCCGGGCGCCGGTGAGCAGCGCAAGCAGCTGGCTGCCCTCGTCCTGCACCTCGACGACGCCGTCGAGGAATAACGGGTGCTTGTGCAGGGCCGGCTTGCCCTTCAGGCGCAGGCCCCAGGGCGAGTACGGCGTCGGCTCCGCCTCGATGCCGTCGGCGGCTAGATTGGCCTGGGCCGCCGCGCGGCTCATCCGGCTCACGCGCAGATCGAGGGGGGCCGGGCGGTTCATCGCCGCCATCAGCGCCTCCAGCTGATCGCCGTACAGCGCGGCCAGGCGCTCGTACAGCCAGTCGGGCAGGTCCAGCCGGACGGCTGCCGCGGCGTCATCGATACGCACGCCCTTGATGGCCTTCAGCCATTCCAGTTCGTTCTTGGTCACCGCCGCCTCGAACTCGCGCAGGGTGTGGCCGCCGTGGCGGGCCAGCCAGGCCAGCAGCAGGCGGCGCGGCTGGCGTCCTTCGGCAACCCGCTCCAGGCTGCGCAGGCGGCGCAGCACGCCATAGGCCGACTCGGCGATGAAGGCGCGGTCGCGGCCGCCCAGCTTGGGGCGCTTGCGGAAGAAGGCCGACAGCACGGCATCTGCCGGCTGGGTGAAGGCGAGCAGGTCGGCGAGGGCGGCGGCGGCGGTGTCGAGCAGGGCGGGGGTCATGGTGCGGCGGTGTGACGTCATGGCTGGGCAGGATAGCACCCCGGCCGGCGCCGGAGAATGCGGCCTCAGGCGGTGCAGAATACCTCGCGGTTGGCCGCCGCCAGGATCGCCAGCACCGCCGGGTGGCTCAGGCGGCGCTCCACCGAGAGGGCGTAGAAGCGTTCCGACACGGCGTCGCTGTGGCCCAGCCGGACCGCGCCGTACTGCCGGCAGAGCTCGTCGGCGAGTACCGCCGGGGTGGGGAACACCCCGCTGCCGCCCTGGCCGAAGGCATTCATCAGTGCGTTGTCGTCGAACTCGCCGACGATGCGCGGGTGGAGCCCCTCGCCGGCCAGCCAGCGCATCAGGCGGCCGCGCAGGGCGGTGCCCTCGCCCGGCAGCGGCAGCGGGGCGTCGTCCAGGCAGGCGGGAAAGGCGCCGGGCAGGTGCGCCGCCAGCGCCTGCCCGGCCAGGAAGGCGATGCCGCACTCGCCCAGCTTGTGGCTGTAGCCCTTCAC
Organism: Gallionellaceae bacterium; assembly: GCA_028695325.1. Taxonomy (GTDB): domain Bacteria; phylum Pseudomonadota; class Gammaproteobacteria; order Burkholderiales; family Thiobacillaceae; genus Parasulfuritortus. Next base: position 5,463 of record JAQVJE010000106.1, on the reverse strand, counting down.
CTCGGCCTGGTCCGGCATCGGGCGGTCGGCGAGGACGAGGTCGAGGCGGTGCACGGCCAGCTCGCCGAGCAGGCGGTCGAGCTTGTCCTCCCGGCAGACGATGCGGACCGGGTCGGCCAGGCCCATGGCGGGGGCGAGCAGGCGGTAGGCGAGCGACTTCGGCACCACGTCGGCGACGCCGACGCGGAACTGCAGCGGACGCCCGGCTGGGCTGCCGCGCAGCACCTCCTCCAACTCGCCGCCGGTGCGGAAGATGTCGTCGGCGTAGGATAGCGCCAGTTGGCCGGCCTCGGTGAGTTCCAGGCGGCGGCCGACGCGGCGGAACAGCTTGCTGCCCAGGCTGTCCTCCAGAAGGGCGATCTGGCCCGACAGGGTCTGCGGCGTCAGGTGCAGGCGCTCGGCCGCGCGGCCGAGGCCGCCGGCCTTGGCGACGCTCCAGAAGTAGTGCAACTGCTTGTAGTTGATCATCTTCGAATAGTTCGTACAGAACGAACCAAATATACGGAACAATCGAATTTTATTGACTATCAGGATGGGCTACCATGCCCGCCTGCTCATACCATCCAAGGAGTCACGCCATGAAACGCATCATGCTGTTCCTGGCCACCAACCTGGCCATCGTGCTCGTGCTGTCGATCACCATGCGTCTGCTCGGCGTCGAGCCCTACCTCAACGAACAGGGCCTCAACCTCAACGCCCTACTGATCTTCGCCGCCGTCATGGGCTTCGGCGGCGCCTTCATCTCGCTGGCGATCTCCAAGTGGACCGCCAAGATGTCGGTCGGCGCCCGCGTCATCACCGACCCGCGCAGCCAGGAGGAACTCTGGCTGGTGCAGACGGTGGCGCGCCAGGCCCAGGCCGCCGGCATCCGGATGCCTGAGGTGGCGATCTACGACTCGCCCGAGGTGAACGCCTTCGCCACCGGCATGAGCAAGAACAGCTCCCTGGTGGCCGTCTCCACCGGACTGCTGCGCCAGATGACCCGTGCCGAGGCCGAGGCGGTGCTCGGCCACGAGATCAGCCATGCCGCCAACGGCGACATGGTGACCATGGCCCTGATCCAGGGCGTGGTGAACACCTTCGTGATGTTCCTCTCAAGGGTGATCGGCTACGTGGTCGACAAGGTGGTGTTCAAGACCGAGCGCGGCACCGGCCCGGCCTTCTTCGTCACCATGATCATCGCCGAGATGGTGCTCGGCATCCTGGCCTCCATCATCGTCATGTGGTTCTCGCGTCAGCGCGAGTTCCGCGCCGACCGCGGCGGTGCCGCCCTGGCCGGCCGGCAGAACATGATCGCCGCCCTCGAGCGCCTCAATTCCCTGCACCCGGCGCCGCTGCCCGACAAGATGGCCGCCTTCGGCATCGCCGGCGGCGGTGGCGGTGGCCTCAAGCGCCTGTTCATGACCCATCCGCCGCTGGAAGAGCGCATCGCGGCATTGAAGAACAGTGACGGAGTGACAAGGTGACAAAGTGACTGAAAGGCGCGGCGTTGCCGCGCAACCAGCCTTGTCACTCCGTCACGCGTCACTCTGTCACTGAATCAAGCATGGAACTCACCAGCATCGTCACCCCCGCCTTCTGGGCGGGCTTCATCGCCTTCGTCCTGGCCATGCTGGCCCTCGACCTGCTCGTCCTCGGCGGCAAGAAGGCACACACCGTCTCGGCCCGCGAGGCCCTGGCCTGGACCGCCGTCTGGGTCACCCTGTCGCTCTCCTTCGCGGCACTGATGTGGTGGTGGCTGGACGGCACCGCCGGGCGCGCGGTGGCCAATGCCAAGGCACTGGAGTTCCTCACCGGCTACCTGATCGAGCTGTCGCTGTCGGTGGACAACATCTTCGTGTTCATCATGATCTTCGGCTTCTTCGCCGTGCCGGCGGAGTACCAGCGCCGGGTGCTGGTCTACGGCGTGCTCGGCGCGATCGTCATGCGCGCGGCGATGATCCTGGGCGGCGCCTGGCTGGTGCAGCAGTTCCACTGGGTGCTTTACCTGTTTGGCGCCTTCCTGGTCATCACCGGCTTCAAGATGCTGATCTTCGCCGAGGCCGAGTCGGACCTGAATACGAACCCGGTGCTGAAGTGGCTGCGCCGCCACCTGCGCATCACCGACGGCTACCATGGCGAGCACTTCACCGTGGTGAAGGACGGCGTGCGCTGGTTCACGCCGCTTTTCCTGGTCCTGGTGCTGATCGAGACCTCGGACGTGATCTTCGCCGTCGACAGCATCCCGGCCATCTTCGCGGTGACCACCGACCCCTTCATCGTCTTCACCTCCAACATCTTCGCCATCATGGGCCTGCGCTCGCTCTACTTCCTGCTCGCCGACATGAACGGCCGCTTCCACCTGCTCAAGTATGGCCTGGCCATGGTGCTGGTGTTCGTCGGCGCCAAGATGCTGATCGTCGACCTTTACAAGGTGCCGATCGGCCTGGCCCTGGGCATTGTCTCCCTGATCCTGGCGTCCTCGGTGGCGGCCAGCCTGTATGCCACCCGCAACAAGAAGGAATCCAAGCAATGAAACACGTCGAGAACAAGCTGGAGCAGTTCCTGTTCTCCAGCCGCTGGCTGCTGGTGCCGTTCTATATCGGCCTGATTTTCGCCCTCGCCCTGCTGCTGGTGAAGTTCGTCAAGGAATTCATCCACTTCGTCCCCCTGGTGTTCGGCGGCGAGGGCAGCGACGTGATCATCGGCGTGCTGTCGCTGGTCGACGTGGTGATGGTGGCCAACCTGCTGATCATCATCGTCTTCGCCGGCTACGAGAACTTCGTCTCCCGCTTCGACGCCGCCGGGCACGAGGACTGGCCGGGCTGGATGGGCCACGTCGGCTTCGCCGAGCTGAAGATGAAGCTGATCGGCTCCATCGTCGCCATCTCGGGTATCGAGCTGCTCAAGGCCTTCATGCACGTGGAGAACCTGAGCAACGAGCAGCTGGCCTGGAAGGTCGGCATCCACCTCACCTTCGTCGTCTCCGGCGTGCTGTTCGCGGTGATGGATCGCATCACCGCCGACAAGACGGTCGCCGGCGACGGCCACTGAGGCGGCGGCGATGCGTCTCGCCGCACTCCTCCTCGGCGTCCTCCTGGGCGGCCCCGCCTTGGCCGCCGACGAACTGGCGCTCGACGCCACCGAGGCGCTGCGCCGGGTCGAGGTCGGCGAGCTGACCCTGATCGACATCCGCCGTCCCGACGAGTGGCGCCAGACCGGGCTGCCGCGCGGCGCCGTCGGCATCGACCTGCGACGGCCCGACTTCGCCGAGGCCGTGCTGCGCCAGGTCGGCGGCGACCGCGGCGCCGCCATCGCCATCGTCTGCCGCACCGGCAACCGCACCGCGCGCGTCCAGCGCCTCCTGCGCGAGCAGGGCTTCAGCCGCGTCTACGAACTGCGCGAAGGCATCGCCGGCAGCGCCGCCGGCCCCGGCTGGCTGCGCCGTGGCCTGCCGGTGGAGCCCTGCGCGCGCTGCTGAACGGCCGGCTAGGGCGCCGGCGGCCCGTCGCCGCCCCGTGCCGGCAGCCCCAGGTGCAGGGCCGCCTTGGCCAGCAGGTGGGCCGACACCGGCGCCGTGATGAACAGGAACAGGGTGACCAGCACCTCGTGCAGGCTGATGCCGTCGCCCCGGCTGCTGAAATACACCGACGAGGCGACCAGCAGGCAGCCGACCCCCAGGGTGGTGGCCTTGGTTGGCCCGTGCAGGCGGGTGTAGAAGTCGCCCAGGCGGGCCAGCCCGAGGGAGCCGACGAAGGTGAAGCCGGCGCCGGCCAGGATCAGGAAGGAAAGCAGGTATTCGGTCAGGTCCATGCGCGTTTCTCCCGTCCCGTCACTCGATGATGTCGCCGCGCAGCAGGTATTTGCACAGCGCCACGGTGCCGACGAAGCCCATCAGTGCGATCAGCAGGGCGGCCTCGAAGTAGAGCGCGCTGGACAGGTGGATGCCGAGCAGCACCAGTAGCGCGATGGTGTTCACATACAGGGTGTCGAGGGCCAGGATGCGGTCCGGCGCGCTGGGGCCGGAAAGCAGGCGCCAGAAGCTCAGGCCGGCGGCGCCGGCGACCAGGGCGAAGGCGATCGGGATGACCAGGCTCAGCATGATTCGAATACCTCCTTGAGGGGCGCCTCGTAGCGCGCCTTGATCTGGGCGCGGGTGGCGGCCGGGTCGGGGGCGTCGAGGGCGTGCACCAGCAGGCTGCGGCGGTCCGCGGCGAGGCGGGCCGACACGGTGCCCGGGGTCAGGCAGATGGTGTTGGCGAGCAGGCTGATGGCGAGGTCGCTGGTGAGGTCGAGGGGCACCTCGACGAAGGCCGGCGCCAGGCGTTCCGGGTCGCCCAGGATGCGGCGCGCCACCGCCAGGTTGGCCACCACGATGTCGTACAGCAGCACGCCGACCAGGCGCAGCAGGACGACGGGGCGGCGGATGCGCACGCGGTCCGGCCAGAAGGCGCGGGTGAACAGCGGGATCAGCCAGCCTAGCAGCAGGCCGAGGACGAGTTGGCCGGGCGCCGCGCTGTTGTTGAGCAGCAGCCAGATCAGGGCGAGGGCGAGGCTGAGCAGCGGGTGGGGCAGCAGTTTCATGGGCGACTCCCGAGGACGGCCGCGATGTAGTCCTGCGGCGCCAGCAGTTGCCCGGCGGCGGCGGCGGCGAGGTCGCTGAGCGGCCCGGCAGCTACGGTGAGGACGAGCCCCAGGGCCAGCAGGGCGGCCGCCGGGGCGACGGGGACGGCGGCGGCCGGGGCCGGCGCGCCGGCGGCGCGGAAGAACAGCAGGCTGCCCGAACGGGCCAGCGCGACCAGGGCCAGCAGGCCGCCGCCCAGCACGGCCGCCAGCACCCAGGGCCAGGCCGAGTGGGCCAGCGCCGCCCGGAGGAGGAGTAACTTGCCGACGAAGCCGGACAGCGGCGGCAGGCCGGCGAGCAGGATGGCGGCGACGAAGAACAGGCCGCCCAGCCAGCCCGCCCCGGCCAGGGCCGGGCCCGGCTCGAAGCGGTCGGCGAGGGCGCCGCGGCCGGCGCCGATGCGGTCGGCGAGCAGGAACAGGGCGGCGACGGCGAAGGTGGAGTGGGGCAGGTAGTAGAGGCCGGCGGCGATGCCGGCGGCGCTGCCGAGGCCGAAGGCGGTGAGCAGGGTGCCCACCGAGGCCACCACCAACCAGGCGGCCTGTTCGCGCAGGCCGCGCGCGGCGAGGGCGCCGAAGAGGCCGGCGAGCAGGGTGGCGAGGGCGAGCGGCAGCAGCCAGGCGTCGACGAGGCCGCCCAGGCTGCCGTCGGCGAACAGCAGGGTGGCGGCGCGCAGGATGGCATAGGCGCCCACCTTGGTCATGATGGCGAACAGGGCCGCCACCGGGGCGGTGGCCGCCGCGTAGGTGCGCGGCAGCCACAGGTAGAGCGGCAGCAGGGCGGCCTTGAGGGCGAACACCGCGAACAGCAGCAGGCCGGCGGCGCGCGCCGGGCCGGCCAGGTCGGGGTCGGCGGCCGCC
>JAQVJE010000011.1:27265-32477 GCA_028695325.1 Gallionellaceae bacterium | reverse complement strand
GCCGTCAGGCCCGTGGCGATCCAGCCAGCCGTCCACAGGGACTCCGTCCAACCTGTTTTTCCAAGCACCTTCGGGAAATCGTAAACTCTGGGACGTATGGGGAACGACGAAACAGAACGAAATCGCGTTTCCCCTCAGGCTATAGTCTTGGCGGAGTCCTGCCATGAACCTGAACCCGCTCGAACGGATCACCGACACGTGCTGGCGCCTGCCCGCTGCCGCGGGCCGCGCCGAGGCCCTGCTGTACGGCAGCGCACCGCTGCTGGAGAGCATGGACGACAAGGTGCTGGAGCAGATCGCCAACGTCGCCCGCCTGCCCGGCCTGGTCGGCGCCGCCATGACCATGCCGGACGCTCACTGGGGCTATGGCTTCCCCATCGGCGGCGTCGCCGCCTTCGACCCCGAGCAGGGCGGCATCGTCTCCGCCGGCGGGGTCGGCTTCGACATCTCCTGCGGCATCCGCTGCCTGCGCAGCGACCTCGACATCAGGGATATCGCGCCGCATCTGGGCAGGCTGGCCGACGCACTGTTCCGCGCCATCCCGGCCGGCGTCGGCGAGGAGGGCGAGTTGAAGCTCGGCATCGCGGAACTCGACCGCATCATGCGCGAGGGCGCCGCCTGGGCGGTGCGCCAGGGCTATGGCGACGAGCGTGATCTCGACTACATCGAGGAGCACGGCCGCGTCGACGGCGCCGAGCCGGAGCACGTCTCCGACATCGCGAAAAAGAGGCAGCGCGGCGAGATGGGCACCCTGGGCTCGGGCAACCATTACCTGGAGGTGCAGGTGGTGGAAGCGATCCACGACGCCGAGGCCGCGCGCGCCTTCGGCCTCCACGCGGGCCAGGTCCTGGTGTCCATCCACTGCGGCTCGCGCGGCCTCGGCCACCAGATCGGCACCGACTACCTCATCAGCCTGGCCAAGGCCGCCGGCCGCCTCGGCCTCGCCCTGCCCGACCGCGAACTGGCCTGCGCGCCGATCGACTCTCCCGAGGGCCGGCAATACCTGGGCGCCATGCACGCCGCCATCAACGTCGCCCTGTGCAACCGGCAGATCCTTGCCGGGCTGACCCGGGAGGTGTTTGCCGCGGTGCTGCCCGGCAGCCGGCTGACCACCCTGTACGACGTCTCCCACAACACCTGCAAGCGCGAGCGCCACGAGGTCGGTGGCCGGCCGCGCTGGCTTTATGTGCACCGCAAGGGCGCCACGCGCGCCTTCGGCCCCGGCCACCCTGCCCTGCCGGAGGACTACCGCGCGGTCGGCCAGCCGGTCATCATCGGCGGCAGCATGGGCACCGGCTCCTGGATACTGGCCGGCAACCGGGACAACCCGGCCTGGTCCTCGGCCAGCCACGGCGCCGGCCGCGCCATGAGCCGCAACGCGGCGCTGAAGCGCTGGCACGGCCGTGAACTGATCGAGGAACTGGCCGGCCGGGGCATCCTGATCCGCACCCGCTCCCTGCGCGGCGCCGCCGAGGAGGCGCCGGGCGCCTACAAGGACGTCGACCGGGTCGCCGAGGCCACCGAAAGGGCCGGCCTGGCCCGGCGCGTCGCCTTCCTGCGCCCGAAGGCCTGCATCAAGGGCTGAACGTCGTGTTCCACCAGGCGCCCATGTCCGGCCTGCGCGCCATCTGCGACCGTTGCGCCGGCGCCCACGGGGCGGGTTGCGGCCCAGGGCCCGGCTATACTCCCAGCGTTCCGGCCGAAAGGAAAACAGCCATGCCTATGCGCTCCGCACCGATCCATCCATTCGCGCTGCTGCTGGCGTGCCTCGCCGGCTGCGGCGTCGAGACCGCCGGCACCGCCGCGGTCGCCGGCAAGGCTGCGCAGGAGGAGGCCGAGGCCGGCCGGCAGCTGCAGCAGGACCTGCAGGACCGGCTGGAGGCCGCCGCCGCGCAGGCGCAACAGCGCCAGGAGGAAGCGGCCGCGGCGGCGGAGCAGGGTGGTCCTGCCGGCCATCCCGACTAGAATGTGGCCTTGCGCGCGCCACCACAGGAAGCCCCATGACCCTCACCTACTGCATGACCTCCAACTGTCCGCTGGCCGGCGACTGCCTGCGCTTCGAGGACGACGCCGCCCGCCACAGCCTGACCCGCACCTATGCCGATTTCAGCGAGGAACTGGTGCGCCAGGGCGACCGGGTGACCTGCCCGTTCTTCCTGGCCAAGGCGGACGACCGGCCATGAGCCTGCCGCCCCTGACCCCGGTCGAGGCCCGCGTGCTCGGCGTGCTGATCGAAAAGGCCAAGACCACGCCGGACGCCTACCCGCTCACCCTGAACGGCCTCGCCGCCGGCTGCAACCAGAAGACCTCGCGCGAGCCGGTGATGAACCTGACCGAGGCGGATATCCAGGCCTGCCTGGATGAACTGCGCCACCGCGCTCTGGTCATGGAAAGCTACGGCGCCTCCGGCCGCGTGCTGCGCTACGCTCACAACTTCGGCAAGGTCTACGGCCTGCCCGCCGCCGCCGTCGACCTCCTGGCTGTGCTCATGCTGCGCGGGCCGCAGACGGCGAGCGAGTTGCGCGCCAACTGCGAGCGCCTGCACCACTTCGCCGATGCCTCGGCGGTCGAGGCCTACCTGGACGAACTGGCCGAGCGCGCCGACGGCGCCCTGGCCATCAGGCTGCCCAGGCAGCCCGGCGCGCGCGAACCACGCTGGAGCCACCTGCTGTGCGGCACGCCGATCCTGCCGGCGGCGCCCGTCGAAGCCGAACGGAGCGACCTGGAGGCCCGCGTCGCCCGCCTGGAGGTCGAGGTTGCCGATCTGCGCGCCGCCCTGGCCCGGCTCGCCCCCACCGCAGAGGCATGACGCGGGCGACCCGCCATCATCCCCGCCTCAGTTGCCGCCTGAATACGGCAATGCGGAAACCGGGCCACGCCGGCGGCCCGCCCTGGCTCAGTTCAGCGCCACCTCGACCCTGAAGATCACCTGAGCCAATAGGGAATGATCGAACGGGCGAAGATAGCAGCTTGGCCCGGCATTTTTATGTCAGTTTCGTGAAACCGGCGGCGCTCTGCTATCATGCGCGGCGCGGCCATCATTCCAGTCTCCCGGCCGCGCCATCCAGTGGTCCGCACCACCCACCCGCATCCGCCCCAGACTGGCACCCGCCGAGATTTCCGGAAGAAAGATCGGGCGGTGACAGGCCGATGTAGTTTCCGGAGTTTCCATGAAGTTTTCCGATCTCGGCCTGGCCGATGAAATCGTCCGTGCCGTCACCGAGCACGGCTATACCACCCCCACGCCCATCCAGGCCCAGGCCATCCCGACCGTCCTGGCCGGCGGCGACCTCATGGCCGGCGCCCAGACCGGCACCGGCAAGACCGCCGGCTTCGTCCTGCCGATCCTGCAACGCCTGACCGACAAGGCCCCGCAAGGCCCCGGCAAGGCGCCCATCCGCGCCCTCATCCTGACCCCGACCCGCGAACTCGCGGCCCAGGTCGAGGAATCGGTCAAGACCTACGGCAAGCACACCAGGCTCAGCTCCATGGCCATGTTCGGCGGCGTCAGCATCAACCCGCAGATCCAGCGCCTCAGGAGCCGGCTCGACATCCTGGTCGCCACCCCGGGGCGGCTCCTCGACCACGTCGAGCAGCGCACCGTCGACCTCTCCAAGGTGGAGATCCTGGTCCTCGACGAGGCCGACCGGATGCTCGACATGGGCTTCATCCGCGACATCAGGAAGGTGCTCGCCCTGTTGCCAAAACAGCGCCAGAACCTGCTCTTCTCGGCCACCTTCTCGGACGAGATCAAGACCCTGGCCGACGGCCTCCTGAACAAGCCCGCCCTGATCGAGGTGGCGCGCCGCAACGCGACGGCCGACACCGTCACCCAGCGGGTCTTCCACGTCGACCGCGACAAGAAGCGCCAGGTGCTGTCGCACCTGATCAAGGAACACCAGTGGTTCCAGGTCCTGGTGTTCACCCGCACCAAGCACGGCGCCAACCGCCTGGCCGAGCAGCTCGGCAAGGACGACATCCCGGCCATGGCCATCCACGGCAACAAGAGCCAGGCCGCCCGCACCCGCGCCCTGGCCGAGTTCAAGACCGGCAAGCTGCAGGTCCTGGTGGCGACCGACATCGCCGCCCGCGGCATCGACATCAGCGAGCTGCCTCACGTGGTCAACTACGAGCTGCCCAACATCGCCGAGGACTACGTCCACCGCATCGGCCGCACCGGCCGGGCCGGCTCCGAGGGCGAGGCGATCTCGCTGGTCTGCGTCGACGAGTTCGACTACCTGCGCGGCATCGAGCGGCTGATCAAGCGGTCCTTGCCGAAGGAGGTCATCCCCGGCTTCGAGCCCGACCCCAACGCCCGGCCGGAGCCGATCCAGCTGCGCAGCCCGGGCCACAAGCCGCAGGGCCGCGGCCAGCCGCGCGCCCAGGGGACGGCCAAGCCGGCCGCCGGCAAGCCGGGCACGCCGCGGCCCAAGGCGCGGCCGGGCGGCGAGGTGAAGGGTGGCCGCGCCACCGGTGCCAACCACCACTCGGGCGGCCGCCACCGCTGATGGCGGCGATCTGGGTCGACGCCGACGCCTGCCCGGTGGTGGTCAAGGAGATTCTCTACCGCGCCGCCCAGCGCGCCGGGGTGCCGCTCACCCTGGTGGCCAACCGACTCCTGCAGGTGCCACGCTCGCCCTGGATCAAGGCCCTGCAGGTGGCGCACGGCTTCGACGTCGCCGACGCGGAGATCGTCCGCCGGATTGCGCCGGGCGACCTGGTGATCACCGCCGACATCCCGCTCGCCGCCGCCGTGCTCGAACGCGGCGGCCAGGCCCTGAGCCCGCGCGGCGAGCCGTTCTCGCCGGAGACCATCGCCGCCCAGCACACCCTGCGCGACTTCATGGACACCCTGCGCGCCAGTGGCGTGCAGACCGGCGGCCCGCCGGCGCTCAGCCAGGCCGACCGCAAGGCCTTCGCCGGCCACCTCGACCGCTGGCTGGCCAGGGCACGCTGAGGCCCCGCCTCAGGCGACCTGGATCGGCACCGGCGCGACCCGCCAGATCTCCTCGCTGTACTCGCGCACGGCGCGGTCGGAGGAGAAGCGGCCGATGCGCGCCACGTTGAGTATGGCCATGCGGTCCCAGCCATCCGGGTCCATGAACTGGCGCCCGGCCGCGTCCTGGCAGGCGGCGTAGCTGGCGAAGTCGGCACAGGCCAGGTAGGGGTCGCGGTTCCAGATGTCCGCCAGGAAGGGGACGAACAGTTCGAG
>JAQVJE010000011.1:18567-27165 GCA_028695325.1 Gallionellaceae bacterium | reverse complement strand
CGCGTATCTCGATGTTGGCACCGTCCAGGGTACCGATGGTGAGGGCGCCGTTCATCGAGAACTTCATGATGCCGGTGCCCGATGCCTCGGTGCCGGCGGTGGCGATCTGCTCCGACAGGTCGGCCGCCGGGTAGATGCGTTGCCCCACAGTGACGTTGAAGTCGGGCACAAACACCACCTTCAGGCGGTCCTTGACCTGGGGATCGCGGTTGACGATCTCGGCCACCGAGTGGATCAGCTTGATGATCATCTTGGCCATCCGGTAGCCGGGCGCCGCCTTGCCGCTGAAGATCACCGTGCGCGGCGGCACTGCCAGGCCGGGGTCCTGCCGGAGCCGCTGGTACAGGCTGACGACGTGCAGCAGGTTGAGGTGCTGGCGCTTGTATTCGTGGATGCGCTTGGCCTGGATGTCGAACAGGCTGTCCGGGTCGACCGCCAGCCCGGTGACCCGGTGGATGTGGTCGGCCAGGGCCGCCTTGGCGGCGCGCTTGACCGCACGCCAGCGGGCCCGGAAGCCGGCATCTTCGGCGTAGGGCTCCAGGCGGCGCAGCTGCTCGAGGTCGCGCAGCCAGCCGTTGTCGACCACTTCCTCGATCAGGGCGGCGAGCGGCCGGTTGGCCAGGGCGACGAAGCGGCGCGGCGTGACACCGTTGGTCTTGTTGCTGAACTTGTCCGGCCACAGGGCGTAAAAGTCGCTCAGCAGCGTGCGCTTGAGCAGCTCTGTGTGCAGGCGGGCGACGCCGTTGATGGCGAAGCTGCCGACGCAGGCCAGGTTGGCCATGCGCACCCGCTTCTCGCCCGCCTCGTCGATCAGCGACAGGCGGGAGATGCGCGCGTGGTCGGCGAGGAAGCGCATGCGCGCCTCGTCCATGAAGCGGGCGTTGATCTCGTAGACGATCTCCAGGTGGCGCGGCAGGACGCGCTGGAACAGGGGCAGCGGCCAGGATTCAAGGGCCTCCGGCAGCAGGGTGTGGTTGGTGTAGGCGAAGCTGCGCCGGGCGATGTCCCAGGCCTGGTCCCAGTCCATCAGGTGCTCGTCGACCAATAGCCGCATCAGTTCCGGGATGGCGATGGCCGGATGGGTGTCGTTGAGCTGGACGACGAACTTGTCCGGGAAGGCGTCCAGGCCGGGCATGTCGCGCAGGGTGATGCGCACCATGTCCTGCAGCGAGCAGGAGACGAAGAAGGCCTGCTGGCGCAGGCGCAGCTCCTTGCCCGCCGCCGGCTCGTCGTTGGGATAGAGCACCTTGCTGAGGTTCTCTGCCCGTACCATCTCGCCCACTGCGCCGTAGTAGTCGCCATTGCTGAAGGCCTGCAGGTTGAACGACTCGCGCGCCTCGGACTTCCACAACCTGAGCAGGTTCACGTTGTCGACGCCGTAGCCGAGGATGGGGGTGTCGTAGGCGAGGCCGTAGACGGTGGTCTCGGCCACCCAGTTGACCCGCAGGCGGCCCTGCTCGTCGGTGTAGTGCTCGGTATGGCCGCCCAGTTTGACCGGGTAGCGACGCTGGCGGTCGGCGATCTCCCAGGGGTTGCCGTCGCGCAGCCAGGCGTCGGCGACCTCGATCTGCCAGCCGTCGCGGATCTCCTGGTCGAAGATGCCGTATTCGTAGCGGATGCCATAGCCGATGGCGGGCATCTCCAGGGTCGCCATGGAATCCATGTAGCAGGCCGCCAGGCGGCCGAGGCCGCCGTTGCCGAGGCCGGGCTCGGGCTCGCTGTCGATGATGGCGTCGAGGTCGAGGCCCAGGCAGGCCAGGGCCTCGGCGAGGCTGTCCCTGAGGTCCAGGTTGAGTATGTTGTTGCCCAGGTGGGGGCCGAGCAGGTACTCGGCCGACAGGTAGGCGACGGTTTTGGCGCCCTCTCGCTTGTAGTTCTGCGCGGTACTGAAGAAGCGGTTGAGCAGGCGGTCCCGGATGGTGTAGGCGAGCGCCGTGTAGTGGTCGAGCGGGGTGGCCTTGGCGAACGGCCGTCCGGTGACGTAGTACAGGTTGTCGGTGAAGGCCCGCGTCAATGCCTCGACGCTGTGGCCGGTGCGCGTGTGCAATGCCTTGTCGGCGATCTTGGCCATGCCGGAACCTCCCCACTCTACGCGCACCACGCACGGTGCGTTCAACTCAGCATAGGTCAAGACCGTGTGGCGTCCGTGCCGTTCGCCCGCTTGCTCGCCACGATCGCCGCAGTGCGCTACAAAGACCGCATCGACCATCGCCAGGAGCCGCCATGACACCCGCCCGCAAGTCCGCCTCCGGCCACGACCTGACGCCGCCGACCGAGGAGCAGCGCGCGGTCCTGGCCGCCGGCCTCAGCGACGATGAGCGCCGGGTCATCCTCCACCAGGGCACCGAACCACCGTTCTGCGGCGGCCTATTGCGTGAGAAGCGACCTGGCACCTTCGTCTGCCGGCTGTGCGGCCTGCCGCTGTTCCGCACCGAGGCCAAGTTCGAGTCGGGCACTGGCTGGCCCAGCTTCTTCCGGCCCTACGACCCTGAGCACATCCGCGAACTCGCCGATGCCAGCCACGGCATGCTGCGCACCGAGATCCGCTGTGCCCGCTGCGACGGCCACCTCGGCCACGTCTTCCCGGACGGCCCGGCGCCGACCGGGCGGCGCTACTGCCTCAATTCGGTGTCGCTGCGCTTCGTCGCCGACTGAGTTGGCCGGCTGCCAGCGATAATTCGGCCGCTGGCACGACCACCGTCACGAGGCGCCGAGTAGCGTGTCCCGGCGCGGCGCCCTACTTCGCGGTATAGGGGTTGACCGGCTCCAAACGGGGCCGCTTGCCGGCCTTGTAGGCAACCTGCTCGAAGCGGTAGGTGTCGTGGCAGCCGGAGCAGTAGGTCATGATCTCGGCGATCTGCTCGTGCGCCGCGCGGACGTCGCCCTTGTTCTCGGCGATCTTGGCCAGCTCCGCGAACGATTCGTGCATGGCCAGGCCCATCTGCATGAAGGCCTCCGGCAGGCGGTCGCGCACGCTGTCCGGGAAGCGGTTCATGGTCTCGCCCATGGGCCGCGCCACTTTCGCCACCGCCTTCATGTCGCCCTGCGCCATGGCGTGGTGGATGCCGTGCAGGCCGTGCAGCAGCTCGCGCATCTCATAGAGGATCTGGTTGCGCTCGCGCGGGGCCACCTCGATGGCGATGCGGTTGTCGAGGGCGGTATAACTGACTCCGGCAGACCAGGCGGTGCCGCTGGCAGCCAGCAGCAGACAACAGACCAGGCGATTCATGGGTGCTCCTCGTTGTTTGGTCACATTAGACTACCAGCCGGCAGGCCCGGCAACCGCTTCTTCACCGGCGTCCACCCGGCGGCGGCTTCCGGCGCGCCGGAAGCCCGGCAGACTGCTAGAATCGATGCCCGACCGCCTCGCCGCCCGCACCATGCTTAGCTACCGCCACGCCTTCCACGCCGGCAACCACGCCGACGTCGTCAAGCATTGCCTGCTGGTGGCCATGCTGCGTTACCTGAACCGCAAGGACAAGCCCTGGTGGTATGTCGACAGCCACGCCGGTGCCGGCATCTATGACCTCGATGCCGACTACGCGCGCAAGAACGCAGAGTTCGAGGCCGGCATCGGCCGCCTGTGGGCACGCAACGACCTGCCTGAGATGCTGGCCGACTATGTCGGGCTGGTGCGCGACCTCAATCCGGACGGCCGCCTGCGCCTGTATCCCGGCTCGCCCTGGCTGGCCAGCCGGATCATGCGGCCGGGCGACCAGTTGCGCCTGTTCGAGCTGCACTCCACCGACGCCCAGTTGCTCCGCCGCACCTTCGCCGAGAACCGTGGCGTCAGGGTGGAGGCGGTCGACGGCTTCATCGGTCTGAAGTCGGTGCTGCCGCCGCAGCCACGCCGCGGCCTGGTCCTGATCGATCCGTCCTACGAGGTGAAGGACGACTACCGCCGCGTACCGGCGGCCATGAATGAGGGCCTGGAACGTTTCGCCACCGGCACCTACGCGGTCTGGTACCCCATGCTGCAGCGCCCCGAGCCGGCCCAGATGGTAGAACGCCTCAAACGGCTGCCGGTCAAGTCCTGGCTGCACGTCGGCCTTGCCGTGCAGGCGCCGGCGGCGGATGGCTTCGGCATGCACGGCAGCGGCCTGTTCGTGGTCAACCCGCCCTGGCAGCTCGCCGAGCGGATGCAGACCATCATGCCCTGGCTGACCGAGGCCCTGGGCCGCGACGCCGGCGCCCATCACCTGGTCGAGCACCGCGATGACTGACGCCCTCCACCTCGCCCTCATCGTCCTGGCCTGGGGCCTGTACGGCGCCCTGCATTCCTGGCTGGCCGGCGACGCCGCCAAGGCCTGGTTCGGCCGCCGCCGGCCCGCCCTGCTGCCGGCCTACCGCCTGCTCTTCAATCTGCAGGCCCTGGTCCTGTTGATCCCGCCCCTGTGGCTGACCTGGGCCTGGCCGGGCGCAGCGCTGTGGCACTGGCCGGACTGGCTGGCCTGGCCGGCCGCCGCCGTCAGCATGGCCGGTTACCTGTGGAGCCTGGCCTGGTACGACGGCATGGACTTCGCCGGCCTGCGCCAGTGGCGCGCGCGGCGCGGGCCGGACGGCTGGCGCGACCAGCTGGTGCTGTCGCCCCTGCACCGCTACGTCCGCCATCCCTGGTACAGCCTGGGCCTCCTGTTCATCTGGACACGCGACCTCGACGCCGGCTGGCTGGCCGCCGCGCTGACCGTGACGGTCTATCTGGTGATCGGTAGCCGGCTGGAGGAAAGGAAGCTGGTCGCCGGCTTCGGCGACGTCTACCGGCGTTACCAGCAGCGCGTGCCGGCCCTGCTGCCACGGCCCTGGCGCTGGCTGCGCCGGGATGAGGCGGCGGAACTGCTCAGGCTGACCAGGCCCTAGGCAGCGCCGGCCGCATGGCGGCTCAATGGTCCTCGAGGTGGGTAAAGGTGTCCTCGGCCAACTCGCCGGTGTCGGGGTCGACCCAGCCGGTGATGCCGAGTTCCTCCTCGGCCTCCTCCAGGGACTCGGCCGGCTCGTAGTCGCTGTCGTCCTGGTACTCCATGTCCTGCACCGCCTCGACCAGGGTCGGGAAGGGGCCGTAGGCCTCGCCGGTCTCGCTGTCGGTCCAGTAGAAGCCGTCCGGTCGCTCGATGATGCGGGTATGGTCGTAGCTGGTCGGGGTTTCGGGTATGGTCTTGCTCATGCTCCGCTCCTTCTGAATCCAAAGATCAGGGCATCTGCCCGCTGATGGCGCGCAGGAATTCATTGCGCGTTTGGGGATTGTCCTTCATGCAGCCGGTGTAGGCCTGGGTCACCACGCGCTCATCGCCGCGCCGGTCCTCGCCCAGCAGCAGGCAGAGCTGCTCGGCCTCGATCACGCAGGCGGCACCGCGGGCGTGGCCGTGACTGATCAGGGCCTCGGCGATGTCGCGGGTCATCCACTCCTGGTAGGTGAAGCGGTGACCGATGGCGTCCACCATACGGGCGATGCGGCCGAAGCCGTGCAGGCGGCCGCCTGGCACGTAGGCGACGTGGGCGACGCCGCGGAACGGCACCAGGTGATGTGGGCAGATGCCGTGCACGGCGATGCCGCGCACCACCACCATGTCGTCGCGGCTGTCCTCGAAACCCTCGCCCAGTGCCTCGCCGGGGTCCATCTGGTAGCCGCCCAGCAGGCGACGCTGCCACAGCTCGCGCACCCGCTGGGCGGTGCGGCCGGTGTGGCTCGAATCGGGCTCGATGCCGCAGGCGCGCAGGAGGTCGGTCACCGCCTGCTCGAAGGCGGCGGCGTCGAACGGGCCGACTTGGGGGATGCCCAAGTGGCCGGGCCGGTAGGGGGCCTGGCAGGCGTGATCGCGGCAATCGGACATGGCGGTACGGGGTAAGATGGTCGGAGTCCAGTTTATCCCAATTTGCCATGACGCATCCCTACGCGGCCCTGACGCCGGACACTGTGCTCGATGCCATCGAGGGCACCGGCCTCCGGGCCGACGGCCGCCTGTTGGCGCTCAACAGCTACGAGAACCGGGTCTACCAGGTCTGGCTCGACGATGCCCCTACCGTGGTGGCGAAGTTCTACCGCACCGGGCGCTGGACCGACGCCGCCATCCTGGAGGAACACGCCTACACGGCGGAGCTGGCGGCGCGCGAGATCCCGGTGGTGGCGCCCATGGCGGTGGCCGGACGGACCCTGTTCGAGCATGCCGGTTTCCGCTTCGCCGTCTACCCGCGCCAGGGCGGCCGGGTGCCCGAGCTGTCCGACCCCGCCACCCTGGAATGGCTGGGCCGCTTCATCGGCCGCATCCACGCGGTGGGGGCACTGCAGCCCTTCGCGCAGCGGCCGGCCCTGGACATCGAGAGCTTCGGGGTCGAGCCGCGCGACTACCTGTTGCAATACGAGTGGCTGCCGCCCGAACTGCGCGCGGTCTGGGCCGGCGTCTCCGTCCAGGCGCTGGACGGCGTCCGGCGCTGCTTCGAGCGGGCCGGGCCCTACGCCGCCATCCGCCTGCACGGCGACTGCCACATGGGCAACGTGCTGTGGACCGACGACGGCCCGCATTTCGTCGACTTCGACGACAGCCGCATGGGTCCGGCCGTGCAGGACCTCTGGATGCTGCTCTCCGGCGAGCGCGCCGACAGGGTCCGCCAGCTCGCCGATGTCCTGGCTGGCTACGAGGACTTCATGGACTTCGACCCCCGCCAGCTGCACTTGATCGAGGCCCTGCGCACCCTGCGCCTGATCCACTATTCGGCCTGGATCGCCCGGCGCTGGGACGACCCTGCCTTCCCGGCCGCCTTTCCCTGGTTCGACAGCGCGCGCTATTGGGAGGAACGCATCCTGGAACTGCGCGAACAGATCGCCTTGATGGACGAGGAGCCGCTATGGCCAAACTGATGCAACTGGAACGCATCCTGCAATCCCAGGGCTTCGGCACCCGCAAGGCCTGCCGCGCCCTGATCCGGTTCGAACGGGTCAGCGTGGCGGGCGTGCCGGTCGCCGACCCGTTCGCCGAATTCACCCCAGACGGCCTGGTCTTCGAGGTCGACGGCGTGGCCTGGCCCTACCGGGAGAAGGTCTACCTGATGCTCAACAAGCCGGCCGGCCACGAATGCTCGCGCGCTCCGAAGCACCATCCCTCGGTGCTCGCCCTGCTGCCCGAGCCCCTGCGCAACCGCGACGTCCAGCCGGTCGGCCGCCTGGACGAGGACACCACCGGCCTGCTCCTGCTGTCCGACGATGGCCAGTTCATCCACCGCCTGACCTCGCCCAAACACAAGGTCGCCAAGGTCTACGAGGTGACCGCCAAGCACCTGGTCGACGACGGCCAGATCGCCGCCCTCCTGGCCGGGGTGCTGCTGCACGACGAGCCGGAACCGATCGCCGCGGCGGCCTGCACGCGGGTCGCCGAGCGGGTGATCCGCCTCACCCTGGTCGAGGGCAAGTACCACCAGGTCAAGCGCATGGTCGCCGCCGCCGGCAACCGGGTCGAGGCCCTGAAGCGCATCGCCGTGGGCCCGATCCGGCTGCCCGACGACCTCCCGGAAGGGGGCTGGCGCTGGCTGGAGGCGGCCGAACTGGCAGACTTGTAACCCATGCACGCGGTACGAATGTGCGGCGCCCGGCGGCGTCGAATCCCCTATCATGGAAGTGCAACGAACCCTAGTAGGAGACTCACATGCGCCTGATATCCATATTCGTCCTCAGCCTGACCGTGCTGCTGGGCCCCATCGCGATCGCCCCGGTGCATGCCGCCACCCCGCAGGAAGTCGCCGCCGGCGTGCGCACGAACTGGGCCAAGGCCAGGGAGGCCTACCTGGCCTCGGTGCAGCCGTACCAGGGCAACAGAGCCAACGCCACCCTGATCACGCAATACACCGCCGCCCTGGACAAGGCGGGTGCCAGCCTAGACAACTACCTGAACCTCAAGCTGGCCGGCAGCCCACCCGACAGGATCACGCCCGCGGTCGACCAGCTGTACAAGGACCTGCTGACCCTCAAGGCGATCCGCAACAAGGCGCCGGGCGGCCTGGGCTCCGCCCTCAACAACGCCCTGACCCAGCAGAACCAGGTCACCCAGAGCGCGTTGTCCAACATGCGCTGAGACAGCGATGCGGCCCCTGCTTGGCCTGACCCGTAATGGGGCGGTCCATGTGAAGTAAAATCGCCCTACCGCCCGACGCAGGTGGGGCGGTGTGCTGTTTGCTGACTTAGAATGCCGCAAGAAGACCGGGAGCCTACCATGCACTACCTTGCCCTGCTTTTACTCAGCCTGCTCGGGTTCGCCGCCCAGGCCCAGACCGTGGCCGGCAGTGCCACCCTGATCGAGGCGCGCGGCAAGGTGGAATACCGCAGCAGCACTACCGCCGCCTGGCAGGCAGCGCGGCAGGATCAGGTCCTGGCCCCCGGCCAGAGCATACGCACCGGCAAGGGTGCGCGCGCCGCCCTGCTGCTTACCGACCGCACCCAGGTGCGCCTCAACGAAAACACCCTCATCGACGTGGTCGCGGTCGGCGCGGCGCCGCGCAGCGCCGGCCAGACCCGCTTCCGGCAGATGACCGGCCGGGCCTGGGTACAGTCGAAGACACCGCCCAAGTCGCTGGAGTGGCAGACCCCCACCGCCATCGCCGGCATCCGCGGCA
>JAQVJE010000011.1:17262-18467 GCA_028695325.1 Gallionellaceae bacterium | reverse complement strand
GTGGCCGCCGACGAGCAGGCCGTCGCCGAGCAGGGCAAGGCCCCGGTGAAGATGACCGTGCGTAACCTCAGGGAACGAATCCAGTGGGTCACCGCCTACCGCATGGAGCCCTGGCGCCTGGTCGTCCTCGACGGCGAAGACTTGCCCGGCCTGCGCCAGCGCCTGGCCGAGACCACCGACCCGGTGGCACGCGGCCGCATCCTCGCCGACCTGGGCCGCTGGCGCGAAGCCGAGCAGGCCTTCGCCAACGCAGGCCGGGACGATGCCGGGGCCGCCATAGGCCTGGCTTGGTGCAGCCTGCGCCAGGGCGACGTCGAGACCGCCGCCGCCCTGCTGGCGCGCGCCGACGGCGCACGGGAAGGCCAGGCCTGGCAACTCGCCGAGGCCGCCCGCCTGATCCAGGCCGGCGATCTCGATGCCGCCCGCGCCCGCCTCGACGCCCTCGCGGCACGCAGCGACCTCGACCAAGCGGCCCCCTGGCGCATGCAGGCCGACATCGCCACCTACGCCGGCCGCGGCGACCAGGCCATGGCAGCGGTGGAGGCCGGCCTCGGTCGCTTCCCCGACGACACCCGCCTGCTGGCGCAGAAAGCACGCATCCTGCTGTTCGCCGACCGCGCCGGCGAGGCGATGGCAGCTGCCGATGCCGCCATCGCCGCAGACCTGGCCAGCCTTGAGGGCTGGTTGGTGCGGGCCGACATTGCCCGCCGCGAGGGCGACGCCGACGCCGCCATGGCCGCCTACGACCTTGCCATCGCCTTGAAGCCGGACGACGACCGCGCCTGGTTTGGCCGCGGCGTCGTCCTCGCCGAGCGGGAATACGTCGCCCCCGCCCGCGCCGACCTCGGGCAGGCGCTTGCCCTCGACCCCGAGGGCCTGGGCTACCAGGGCGAGCTGGGCACCCTGGAGAGCAACGCCGCCGAATGGCAGGCGGCCGAGGCCGCCTACCGCGCCGCCCTGGCCGCCAACCCGGCCGACTACGTCGCGCTGACCGGCCTCGGCGTGCTGGAGATCAAGCGTGGCCGACCCGAGGCAGCGCTGGAAAACCTGCTCAAGGCCGGCGTCATGGAGCCGCGCTACGCCCGCGTCCACGTCTACACCGCCGTCGCCTACTGGCAGCTGGGCGACCGCAGTCAGGCCCGCGAGGAACTGGCCCGCGCCGGCGAACTCGACGACAAGGACCCCCTGCCTCACTTCATGATGGC
>JAQVJE010000011.1:15616-17162 GCA_028695325.1 Gallionellaceae bacterium | reverse complement strand
TTCGGCATCAAGCCACGCCACGACATCGGCGTCTTCATGTTCGCCGACGCCTCCCGCCAGGACAGCGAGCCGGTCGGCACCACCTCGGGCGGCCTCGACTATGACCTCAGCGATCGCCTCGATACCCGCCGGCTCGACCTCGGCCTCAACTACAAATTCAGCCCGGTCTCCCAGGTCTGGCTGAAGGGCGGCTATTTCGACTCGGAAGGAGACACCGCAGGCGCCCTCGGTTTCGACAACATACTGGCCGGCACCGACGTCAAACTGCCCGAATTCGGCTTCCGCCACAGCTTCGAGAGTGCCGGCGGCCACCAACTATCCTGGGGCCTTGACCTGGCGCGGCGTACGACGGACGCCTACCTCGACGACCAGGCCTTATTTCTTGACGACTACCGCATCCGCGAACGCTCGACCGACCTCTACCTGTCCGACGTCTACCGGGCCACGCCGACCCTGACCCTGCAGGGCGACCTGTTCTACCAACACCACCGCCGCCACGCCGTCGATCAGCCCTACATCACCCTCTTCGCCCCGCCGCTGGCGGTCGCCCCCACCGTCGAGGACAAGGACGCCGACCGCCTCAGCCCCCGTCTCGGCGCCGTCTGGCACCCGGACGACCGTACCTGGTTGCGTGTCGCTTATCAAAACTGGCTGCGACCGGCCGGCATGAGCACGCTGGGCCCCGTCGCCACCGCCGGCATACCGCTCGACGACCGCCTGGTGATGCGCGGCGGTGAACTCAACCGTGTCCGCCTGCAGGGCGAGTGGGAGGCCACGCCCGCGACCTTCCTGATGGGCTTCCTCGACTACAAGGACATCGACAACCGCCGCTTCAGCTTCAGCCCCTTTGCGGTCAGCGAGTTGGAGAGCCTGGGCAAGCTGCGCCCACGCGACTATGGCCAGCTGATGCGCGAAGACCTGTTCGAGGCGGTCGATGCGCCCTCCTACGAAGGCGGCACCCTACGCCAGGCGGGGCTCGCGGTGAACCACATGCTGAGCCGGCAATGGGGCCTGATGGCGCGTTATCAGTACAGCGACGCCGAGCACAGCTGGGGCAGCGGTTATGTCGTGCCCTACCTGCCTCGCCACAGCGCCGCTGTGGGCGCCACCTGGATCCGCCCGGACGGCTGGTATGTCGCCGGCCGCCTGGCCTACCGGAGCGGGCGCTACGCCGACGAGGGCATGCTGGACAAGCTGGAGGCTGGCGTCTCGGCCGACCTCGATGTCTTCTGGCAGTCGCCTAGCAGGCACTGGCTGCTGCGCTTCTCCGCCAACGACCTGTTCGACGAGAACCTGGACAGCCAGTACACGGCCGAGGTGAATTACCGCTTCTGACCTTCCCGGCGGCAGCTTGCCGGCCCCACCCGGCGGGAAAGTCGCCGTCATTGAGCTGGCTTGTCAAAGACATGCCAATTGTCGCTAGTTGGGGAAGTTAATTCCCCTATCCCTAACCCTCCCCCGCTTGAGGGGGAGGGGACTGGGCTCAATCCCAGGAGAGGGCGCCGCCGGTCTGGTACTCGGTCACCCGAGTCTCGAAGAAGTTCTT
>JAQVJE010000011.1:13433-15516 GCA_028695325.1 Gallionellaceae bacterium | reverse complement strand
TCCTTCTTCAGGTCGATCATCTCGGCCATCCACGGGAACGGGTTGTTGGCCCCCGGGAAGAGTTCGTCCAGGCCGATCTGGGTGGCCCGGCGGTTGGCGATGAAGCGCAGGTATTCCTTGAACTGGGGCGCGTTCAGGCCGAGCACGCCGCGCGGCATGGTGTCCTCGGCATAGGCGTATTCCAGTTCCACCGCCTTCATGAAGATGGCCTTCAGCTCGGCCTTGAACTCGTTGGTCCACAGGCCGGGGTTCTCCAGCTTGATCTGGTTGATCATGTCGATGCCGAAATTGCAGTGCATGGACTCGTCGCGCAGGATGTACTGGTACTGCTCGGCGGCGCCGGTCATCTTGTTCTGCCGGCCCATGGCCAGGATCTGCACGAAGCCGACGTAGAAGAACAGGCCTTCCATCAGGCAGGCAAAAGCGATCAGGGACTTGAGGAAGGTCTGGTCGTTCTCGGGCGTGCCGGTCTTGAAGTCGGGGTCGGCGAGGACGTCGATGAAGGGCAACAGGAACTCGTCCTTGGCCCGGATGGACGGGATCTCGTGGTAGGCGTTGAAGATCTCGCCTTCATCCAGTCCCAGGGACTCGACGATGTACTGGTAGGCGTGGGTGTGGATGGCCTCCTCGAAGGCCTGGCGCAGCATGTACTGGCGACATTCCGGGGCGGTGATCTGGCGGTAGGTGCCGAGCACGATGTTGTTGGCGGCCAGGCTGTCGGCGGTGACGAAGAAGCCCAGGTTGCGCTTGACGATGAGGCGCTCATCCGCAGTCAGGGCGTTGGGATCCTTCCACTGGGCGATGTCGCGGCTCATGTTCACTTCCTGCGGCATCCAGTGGTTGGCGCAGGCGGCGATGTACTTCTCCCAGGCCCACTTGTACTTGAAGGGGACGAGCTGGTTGACGTCGGTGCTGGCGTTGATGATGCGCTTGTCCTCGGCGCGCACGCGGCGGAACTTGGCGTCGGCCGGCTGGGCGGCGGGGGGTTGCGCGGGGGCGGCGACGCCGAAGGACAGGTAGGCGGGGTCGAAGCCCTGAGCAGCGGGTTGCAGGTGCGGGGCGGCTGGGATGTCCTCTTCGAAGTTCAGCATGGTTCTAGTCTCCTGGGTCTTGTCATCCCCGTGCAGGCGGGGATCCAGTGTCTTTGGGCTGTGTTCCCGCCGCAGCTTGCCCCCGAATGGGGGAGCCGGGGGCGGGAACAACGTTCACGTGGTTCAGCGGCGGGGGCGACCCACCGGGTTGCTCGGGATTACTGGCAGGCCTCGCATTCCTCGAAGCCGGGGTCGCCGGGGCGCAGGGTGCAGGCCTTGCCGACGATCTCCGGTTCCGGCAGGGCGGGCGCGGCGCTCACCGCAGTGCCGGCGAGGCCGGGCATGGCCGAGACGCCGCCGCCGCCCGCGCTCACCGCGTTCAGTTCACCGCCCTTGCCGGTGGACTTCTCGGCGTGGGTGGCGCCCAGGGCGCGCAGGTAGTAGGTGGTCTTGAGGCCGCGCACCCAGGCCAGCTTGTAGGTCTCGTCCAGCTTCTTGCCGGAAGCGCCGTGGAAGTAGAGGTTCAGGCTCTGGGCCTGGTCGATCCACTTCTGGCGGCGGGCGCCGGCCTCGATCAGCCAGGTCGCGTCGATCTCGAAGGCGGTGGCGTACAGGCTGCGCAGTTCGGCCGGGATGCGGTCGATGCGGGCCAGGCTGCCGTCGAAGTACTTGATGTCGCCCACCATGACCTCGTCCCACAGGTTCATGGCCTTGAGGTCGCGCACCAGGTACTGGTTGACCACGGTGAACTCGCCCGACAGGTTCGATTTCACGAACAGGTTCTGGTAGGTGGGCTCGATGCTGGCGGAAACGCCGACGATGTTGGCGATGGTGGCGGTGGGGGCGATGGCCAGGCAGTTGGAGTTGCGCATGCCGACCGTCTGGATGCGGCTCCGCAGCAGGTCCCAGTCCAGGGTCGAGCTGTAGTCGGCCTCCAGGTAGCCGCCGCGCTCCTCGGCCAGGCGCTTGAGGGAGTCCTGCGGCAGGATGCCCTGGCTCCACAGCGAGCCGTTGAAGCTGGAGTAGCGGCCGCGTTCCTCGGCCAGGTCGGT
>JAQVJE010000011.1:0-13333 GCA_028695325.1 Gallionellaceae bacterium | reverse complement strand
TCCAGGAAGGCGCACACCGCGCCCTTGCGCTTGCCGCCCTGGTTCACCGCCACGGCGGTGTCGTTGGCCACCTTGAGGAAGGGCACGACGCCCTGGCTCTTGCCGTTGGTGCCCTTGATGTAGGCGCCCAGGGAGCGCACGTTGGTCCAGTCGTTGCCGACGCCGCCGGCGTACTTCTGGAGCAGGGCGTTCTCCTTGATGCCCTGGTAGATGCCGTCCAGGTCATCGGGGATGGTGGTCAGGTAGCAGCTGG
This sequence comes from Gallionellaceae bacterium, assembly GCA_028695325.1. Lineage (GTDB taxonomy): Bacteria > Pseudomonadota > Gammaproteobacteria > Burkholderiales > Thiobacillaceae > Parasulfuritortus. The sequence continues at coordinate 13,080 of JAQVJE010000011.1, read as the reverse complement.
AGAGCTGGCTGTGCCGGGTGCCGGCGTTGAACAGGGTCGGCGTGCTCGACATGAAGTCGAAGCGGGACAGCACATCGTAGAACTGGATGGCGCGCGCCTCGCGGTCGATCTCGTTCAGCGCCAGGCCCATGGCCACGCGCATGAAGAAGACCTGGGGCAGCTCGATGCGGCGCTCGTCGATGTGCAGGAAGTAGCGGTCATACAGGGTCTGCAGGCCGAGGTACTGGAACTGGTTGTCGCGACTGGCGTCGAGGGCCTGGCCCAGGCGCTCGAGGTCGAACTGGGCCAGGCGCTCGTCCAGCAACTCGGCCTCGATGCCGCGCTTGATGTACTGCGGGAAGTAATCGGCATAGCGGGTCGCCATCTCGGCCTGGCCGACGTCATCGCCCAGCACCTCGCGGCGGATGGCGTGCAACAGGAGGCGGGCGGTGACCAGTGAGTAGTCGGGATCCTTCTCGATCAGCGAGCGGGCCGACAGCACCAGTGACTTCCTCACCTCCTCCCTGGGCACGCCGTCGTAGAGGTCGCGCAGGGTGGCCTGCAGGATGGCCTGCGGGTCGGTCTCCGGCAGGCCCTCGCAGGCGTCGCCGACCAGGGCGGCCAGGCGCGCGAGGTCGATGGGTTTGCGCACGCCGTCCTCGACGCAGTGCAGGGTGTGCTCGCCGGCAGCCTCCTGGCGCTGGCGGGCGCGCTCCTCGGCGCGGCGCTCGCGGTAGAGCACGTAGGCGCGGGCGACCTCGTGCTCGCCCGAGCGCATCAGGGCCAGTTCGACCTGGTCCTGCACGTCCTCGATGTGGAAGGTACCGCCGTTCGGCTGGCGCCGGACCAGGGCCTGCACCACGGCCTGGGTCATGCCCTCCACCAGCTCGCGGATGCGGGCGCTGCCGGCGGCCTGGCCGCCGTTGACGGCGATGAAGGCCTTGGTGATGGCAACAGCGATCTTGCCCGGCTCGAAGGCCACCACGGCGCCGTTGCGGCGGATGATCTGGTAGCCGGCGTAGGGCGTGGCGTCCGTCTCGGCGGGCATGGCCACGAGGGCGGGCTTGCGGGTCGTTTGCTCGGTGGAAAGCTGCATCCCTTGTCTCCTTATGTCTGGTTTTGTCACGTCCGCATTGATCGCGCGCTATATTAGGGAACACTAAATATGGTGTTCGATTGTATTTCTGGCGCTAATTCTAGTGCCAGGGGTCGGGTCGTCAACTGCTTTTTTGGTGTCTGCCGGAAGGCCTTGAAAATGCAGGGGATGGGTCCGGGGCAGGGTGGCGATGGCGTAGAATGCAGCCCTTCGAGCCCGCTCACCTGACTAGAAAAATGCGCAATACCGCCTGCCTGCTGGTGTCCTGCCCCGACCACAAGGGCCTGGTTGCAGCCATCGCCGACTTCCTGCTCGTCCACAACGCCAACATCGTCCACGCCGACCAGCACCAGGACCGCGAGGCGGGCCTGTTCCTGATGAGGGTGGAATGGGATCTGGACGGTTTCGACCTCGGCCTGCACCGCTTCGAGGAGTCCTTCGCGCCCATCGCCGCGAAACACGAGATGACCTGGCGCCTCTCCCTGTCGTCGGTGAAGCCGCGCATGGCCATCTTCGTGTCCAAGTTCGACCACTGCCTGGCCGACCTGCTCTACCGCCACCATGCCGGTGAGCTGTACTGCGACATCCCGCTCATCGTCAGCAACCACCCGGACACCCACTGGCTGGCCGAGGCCTACAAGATCCCCTTCCAGCACATCGCCGTGACCAAGGACAACAAGGCCGAGGCGGAGGCCCAGCAGCAGGCCTTGATGGCCGCCCACCACGTCGACTTCATTGTCCTGGCGCGCTACATGCAGGTGCTGTCGGGCGGCTTCATCCGCGCCTGGCAGAACCGGGTGATCAACATCCATCACTCCTTCCTGCCCGCCTTCCACGGCGCCAAGCCCTACCAGCGCGCCTTCGAGCGCGGCGTCAAGCTGATCGGCGCCACCAGCCACTACGTCACCGAGGTCCTCGACGACGGCCCCATCATCGAGCAGGACGTGGTGCGTATCAGCCACCGCGACGACCTCGATGACCTGGTGCAGAAGGGCGCTGACCTGGAGAAGGTGGTGCTGTCGCGCGCCGTGCGCTGGCACATCGACAACCGCATCCTGGTCTACGGCAACAAGACGGTGGTGTTCGACTGACCGGCCGGCCGGTTATCTCGGTGGCCATGCCCATGCCGGCGTCCTCGGCCCTTTCCCTGCCCCCCCATCTGCACGCCCCGACGCGGGTCGCCGTGCCGGCCAGTCAGGCCGAGGCGATGGCGCGCATCGTCGCCGCTATCGAGGCGGTGGTGGCCCTGCCGGCCTACCGGCAGGCGGTCCTGGCCTACGCACCAGACAGCGCCCGCCATGAAACCGCCGCGGCCGGGGTGTTCTACGGCTATGACTTCCACCTGGAGGCGGATGGGCCGCGCCTGATCGAGATCAACACCAACGCCGGCGGCGCTCTCCTGCACCTGGCCCACGCCCACGCCCGGCTGGCCGAGCGGGCCGCGGCGGAGGCGCGCTTCCAGGCCATGTTCATGGAGGAGTGGCGGCGCCATGCCGGCGACCGGCCCCTGCACCGGATCGCCATCGTCGACGAGCGGCCGGAGGCGCAGTTCCTCTACCCCGAGTTCGTCCTGTTCCAGCGCCTGTTCGCACGCCACGGCCTGGAGGCGGTGATCGCCGACGCCGCCGACCTGGATTGGCGAGCCGGCGCCCTATGGCTGGGCGAGCGGCGCATCGATCTGGTCTACAACCGGCTCACCGATTTCGGCCTCGACGACCCACGCCACGCCGCCCTGCGCCGCGCCTGGCTGGCGGACGCCGCGCTGGTCACCCCTCATCCCCGTGGTCACGCCCTGTATGCCGACAAGCGCAACCTGATCCTGCTGGGCGACCGCCGGACCCTGCTCGGCTGGGGTGTCGACCCGGTCGGCGCTGACCTGCTGGCCACCGCTATTCCGGCCACCGAACTGGTCGCACCGGATAATGCCGAGGCCCTCTGGCGCGCGCGCCGCGACCTGTTCTTCAAGCCGGTGGACGGCTACGGCAGCAAGGGTGTGTACCGGGGCGACAAGCTGACCAAGCGGGTCTGGGGCGAGATCCAGCGCGGCCGCTACGTAGCCCAACGCGCCATCCCGCCCGGCGAGCAGGTGGTGGTCCACGAGGGGTGCGACCTGGCCCTCAAGTGCGATATCCGCAACTACGTCTACCGGGGCGAGATCCAGTTGCTCGCTGCTCGCCTGTACCAGGGCCAGACCACCAACACGCGCACGCCGGGCGGAGGTTTTGCCCTGGTGGACGTGGTCGCCGGGCAGGCACCGGAAACCGGCGGGCGGTCCTAGAACCGCCCGTCGTCGACCGCGGCCACGACCGCCGGGCTGACCTGGTCGTAGGTCAGGATGCGCCGGCCCTTGTGATCGCGCTGGAATTCCTCGGCGTCGGCGCGGCTGGCCAGGGGCACCAGCTCGTGGCCCATCGGGCCGTAGACGTCGGAGCCGATGACGTACCAGGCCTTGCGGGCGTCGATGCGGGTCAGGCCGTAGAACTCGGTGACCTGGATCGCCTGGATGTCCGCGGCGCGGTGGCCAGGCGCGTATTTGGGTAGGGCCTGGAGGTACTTGAACATGTCCTTGGCGCCGTCGAAGTAATGGGCGTGGCCGTTGCGGTAGTGCACCTGGGCGATCCAGTTGGGGTACTTGGCCACCAGCATGCCGCACACCGGGCAGGTGTCGCGCGGCCCCGGGCCGGGCAGGGGCCCCGGGGCGGCGGCGCAGGCCAGGCCCGTCGCCATGGCCAGTGTGGCCAGGAACAGGCGGCCCATGTCAGCCCTGTTTCTGCATCATCTTGCGCCGGCGTTCCTCGCGCATGCGGCGGATCATGGCGACGTCCTGGGCCATGTCGGTGTGGGCGGCGAGCAGTGCCTTGTCGAAGTCGCCGATCTCGCCGCCGTGCTGGGCCTGGGCTGCCTTGGCGGCCTCGGGGTTGCCGTAGGCGACCTTGCTGCGCCGGGTCATCACGCCCTTGATCTGGCTGCCGATGAGGAAGCTGGCTTTGCCGACCTCCACCAGGGGCTTGACCTCGGCGGCAGCGGCGTTGTCGCCGACATAGATGGCCTTGGGCTCGCGGTCGATGTTGAGCGACAGGCTGATGGCGGCGCAGTGCAGCGAGCAGGTGCCGTCAGCAAGGTCGTCGCTGTAGTGGACCAGCATGCGGGAATGGTGGAACTGGCGCCGGTCCATGCCGCAATAGGGACACTTGGGATATTTCTCGATGTCGTTCTCGGTCGCCTTCGGATCGGGCGCCTTCTTGGGCAGGAACTGCAGGGGTGTGCCGTCGCCGGGGCAGGCGTCGGCGGCGCGGGCGGGCAGGGCGGTAAGACCGGCGCTGGCAAGGGTCAGCTTGAGCAGGTCGCGGCGTTTCATGGTTGCTTCCTTTCGCGGTGGTTCAGGGGGGGCGGCGTCTGGCCGGTATGGGTTCATGTTATTCAGGCTGCGGGACATGGGGGCTGCGGCAAAACGTCGCACCCTCACCAGTCGGCCAGGTGGCGCATCACATCGTAGTAGCGGATGCCCTGCCAAAGGGTGGAGATGCCGAGGACGATGACGGTGACGGCGGCGCCGCGCAGCAGCCAGCCCCGCGCCCGCACGCCCAGGCGACCGAACAGGACGCTGGCGGTGAGCATGGCGGGCAGGGTGCCGGCACCGAAGGTGAGCAGGAGGAGCCCGCCGTGGAGCGGGCCGGGAGCCGTGGTGGCCTGGACCGCCATGGCCATGGTCATGGAACAGGGCATCAGGCCGTTGAGGGCGCCGGCCACGGCGGCGCCGGTGACCGGGCCGTGCCGGCCGGCCTCGCGGAACTGGCGGCCGAGCCAGGCCACCGGGGCGAAGGCGGCGGTGTTGCGCAGGGGTGAGAGGCCGAGGAGGTCAAGGCCGAGCAGGATCACCACGGCTCCGGCCAGGATCTGCAGAATGCCCTGGGCCTTGCCCACCAGGCCGGTCTGCACCAGTACCGCGCCCAGGCTGGCGGCGACCAGGCCGATGCCGGCGTAGACGGTCAGCCGGCCGGCATGATAGGCCAGATAGGGTGGGTAGCCGCGCGGGCCCTGGCGCATGAAAAAGCTGGACACCAGGCCGCCGCACATCCCCAGACAGTGGCCCGAGCCGAGCAGGCCGGCGGTGAAGGCGAGCAAGTAGGGCCACTGCCCGGTTTCGGCCACTGCGTTCAACCTGGAAACCTCACGCAATCAGATTTCGTCATTCCGGCGCAGGTGGGAATCCAGCGTGATTCGACTGGGTCCCTGTCTGCACTGGGACGACGGCACCGTACGCAATCGGACTGTTGGAGCATTAGGCTCAATGCCTCTGCAGACGCAGGGAGTTGGTGACCACCGAGACCGAGCTCATGGCCATGGCTGCCGAGGCCAGCATGGGGGTCAGGCGGCCGGCCGCGGCCACCGGGATGGCCACCACGTTGTAGCCCAGGGCCCAGAACAGGTTCTGGCGGATGATGGCCATGGTCCGGCGCGACAGCTCGACGGCGGCGGCGGCGCGGGCGAGGTCGCCGCCCACCAGGGTGACGTCGGCGGTCTCCAGGGCGATGTCGGCGCCGCTGCCGATGGCGAAGCCGACATCGGCAGCGGCCAGGGCCGGGGCATCGTTGATGCCGTCGCCGATCATGCCCACCAGCTGGCCGCCGGCCTGGAGGTCGCGCACGATGGTCAGCTTGTCGGCTGGGGTGGCGCGGGCGATCACCCGGTCGATGCCCACCTGGGCGGCGACGTGGCGGGCGGCCGCCTCGACATCACCGGTGGCCATCACCGTGGTAATGCCGAGCCGGTGCAGCAGGGCGACCGCCTCGCGGGCGCCGGGGCGCGGCTGGTCGGCCACCGCGAAGAGGGCCGCCGGGCGGCCGGCCAGGGCCACGAACACCGGCGTCTTGCCCTGGCCGGCCCAGGTCTCGGCCGGCTCGGTCAGGCCGTCGGTGGCGACGCCGTTGTCGGCCAGCCAGGCCTGGTTGCCGACCAGCAGCGGGGCGTTGCCATGGCGGGCGCGTACGCCGCGCCCGGGCACCGCCTCGAAGGCGTCGGCCGTCCAGCCCTCGACGGCGCCGCGTGCCCGGCCATAGGCGACGATGGCGTGGCCGAGGAAGTGTTCCGATTGGCGTTCGGCCGCGCTCACGATGCCCAGGAGATCGAGGTCGGCGAGGCTGGACAGGTTGATGAAGTCGGTGACCACCGGCTTGCCCTCGGTGATCGTGCCGGTCTTGTCGAACACCACTGTGGTCAGCCTGGCTGCCGTCTCCAGGGCCTCGCCGTGGCGGATGTAGATGCCGCGCCGCGCCGCCTGGCCGGTGCCAACCATGATGGCGGTGGGGGTGGCGAGCCCCAATGCGCAGGGGCAGGCGATGAGCAGGACGGCGACCGCGGGGCTGAGGGCGCAGGCCAGCGGGTGGCCGGCCAGGCGCCAGCCGGCGAAGGTGAGGGCGGCGATGCCCCCCACCGCCGGCACGAAGCGGGCCGAGATGCGGTCGGCCAGCTTCTGCACCGGCAGCTTGGCGCCCTGGGCGTGGTCGACCAGGTGGACGATGCCGGCCAGCACCGTGTCGGCGCCGGTGGCCGTGACACGCAGGGTGAAGCTGCCCAGGCCGTTCAGGCAGCCGCCGGTCACCCGGTCGCCCGGCCGCTTGGCCACCGGTAGGGATTCACCCGTCACCAGGGCCTCATCCACCGCCGAGGCCCCTTCCGCCACGGTCCCGTCGGCCGGGATGCGCTCGCCCGGCCGGACGCGCAGCAGGTCGCCCACCTTCACCTCGTCGATGGCCACCGTGACCTCGCGGCCGTCGTGGACCAGGGTGGCGGTGTCCGGCTGCAGTTCGATCAGCTTGCGGATCGCCTCGCTGGCCCGGCCCTTGGCCTTCTCCTCCCAGTAGCGGCCGAGCAGGACGAAGGCCAGGATGCTGGCGGCCGCCTCGAAATAGACGTGGTTGCGTGGCCGGAACAGGCCGGGGACGCTGTACAGATAGGCGGCACCGGCGCCCAGGGCGATCAGGCTGTCCATGTTGGCGGCGCGCTGGCGCGCCAGCCGGTAGGCCTTCCCGAATATCTCGGCGCCGGGGCCCACCAGGGTGGCGGTGGTGAGGGCGAACTCCAGCAGGCGCAGGAGCGGCGAGCGGTGCATCAGCATGCCCAGTGCCGCCACTGGCACGGCGAGGAGGGCGGCGTCGCGCACCCGGCGTTTGGCCAGGGCCAGCCGTTCCCGCTCCCTTTCCACCACCAGGCGGCGCTGCGCCAGGGTGTCCATGGCACGCGGGCTGTAGCCGAGGCCGGCGACCAGGGCGGAGACCTCCGCGCGGTCGATCCGGCCGGCCACGCTGGCGGTGCCGGCGGCATAGTTGACGCTGGCCTGGGTGACGCGCGGGTCGCGCTTGAGCTTCATCTCGATGAGCAGGGCGCAGGAGGCGCAGGTCATGCCTTCGACTGCGATCTCGCATTGTTGTGCCGTGCCTACTGCGGGCGCCGCCTGGGTGGCCGGCCCTCGTGTCTGGCCGGCCAGGTTGCCGAGCAGCAGGTCGAGGACGGCGAGCAGGCGGGCCACTGGCAGCCCCTCGGGATCGTAGTGCACCGCCACCGAGCCGATCTCCGGTACCGCGCGCACGGCCCGTACCTCGGCGCGTTTCCGGAGCAGTATCTCGAGCAGGTAGCAGGACTCGGGGTTGCCCACCAGTTGCGGCGAGACGATGCGCAGGCGGCGCCTCAGGCGGTGCACCACCGTGTAGCGGGGGGTGGCCAACGGTCTCATCCCTTCTTGTCGGGTCGCTTGCGGAAGCGTACCAGCAGGAATACCAGGTAGAAGGTGGACAGCCAGGCGTTGCGGAACTGGACCGGGTGCTTGATCCACTTCTGGGTAATCATGTCCCAGTGCTGTTTGATCAGGTAGAACACCACCAGGTCGTTGAGGAAGTTGATGACCGCGCGCTCGGAGAACAGGCCGCTCATCTGGGGGTGGTAGGCGATGACCTGCTTGAGCAGGTGGCCCTTGAAGCGCCATTCCTCCAGCCAGGCGCGGGCGCGTTCCCCGCGTACCCTGAACCACGATGCCGGGGCGCGCAGGCGTTGCGCCATGGTCTTGCCGGTGCCTCCTGGCGCCTCCGGCGCCAGGCTGGTCAGGCTGCCGTGCAGGGTACGGGCGATATCGGCCAGGGTGCAGGAATGGGCGTCGTAGAACACCGACAGCTTGCCTTGGCGCCGGTACAGGGTGACCCGGTAGACCCCGTCCATGCGCCGCAGGACGGCCTCGATGGCGGCGGCGCGTTCCTCGGCGCACAGGACCGCCGGTACGGCGAAGCGGACATGGCCATCGCCGCGATGGCGCACGATGATGGCCCGGGCGAGGGCGTCCGGGCTCGGCAGTTCAGTCATGGAGGTTTCCTTCCCCGGTGTGGCTCAGGCCTGCTTGTCGACCGCCTGCTGGGCCTCCTTCTCCTTGGCCTCTTCGACCAGATCGGCCAGGTTCTCCTTCTGCTGGAGCAGGAAGTCCTTGCCCATGCCGGTCGCCTTGGACAGCGCCTGGACGATCTCGTCCTGGTGTTTGTGGATGTAGTAGCCGGCCACCATCCCGGCGGCGAGCATCACCAGCGGGTGGCGGAACAGGCCACCGAACAGGCCGCGCCCGGCGATGTAGCTGGTGGCCGCGATCATCGCGCCATGGGCGGGGGTCATGGCCTGGCCGGCCATGCCGGGCATGTTCTTCATTTCGTCCATCATTCCATTCACGGCTTTCTCCTTGGCAAGGTCGGTGACGGGGCGTCAGGAACGCCCCCGCTGATTTATAGCCTGTTCCGGCGGCGCATTGGGTTCGGCGTCGGGTTCGCTCTCGTGCAGCATGCGCCAGATGCCCAGGCAGCCGTCGCAGCAGAATTCCAGGGTCCTGCCGGCCGCCTCCAGGCGGAAGGGGTGCGGCCCGACCGCCAGGCCGCACAGGTCGCAGGGGCGCTCGTCCGCCATGTCGATCTACAAGAGCGCCTCGGCCAGGCGGCCGAAGGTGGCCTCGTCGGTTTCGCCCACCGCCTTCGCCTTGATTTGGCCGTCGGCGCCGACGAAGTAGGTGGTGGGCAGGCCGGTGACGCCGTAGCGGCGGGTGATTGCGGAGGACTCGTCGAGCAGGGCCGGATAGGCGATGCCGATGCCCCTGACAAAGGCTACCACCGTATCCCGGTCCTGGCCCACGTTTACCGCCACCACCCGGAGGCCGCGGGCCTGCAGGCGCCGGTAGACCCGGTCGATGGCCTGCATCTCGCCGGCGCAGTAGCGGCACCAGTCGGCCCAGAATCGGATCACTAGAGGGTGGCCGCGGAAGTCCTCGGGGAAGCGCACGGCGCTGCCGTCCAGGCCGACGCTGGCGAACTCGGGTGCCGCCATGCCGATGTTGACCTTGGGCGCACCGCCGTCGCAGGCGGCGAGCAGGACGAGGGCGAGCAGCATGGACAGCAGACGGGCCAAGTCAGCCTCCGATCAGGATCAGCCGGGAACGCAGGACCATGAAGGTCGCCACGGCGGCGCAGGCGGTGAAGCCGCCGGCCGCGAACCAGGCCAGTCTACGCGAAATCGCCGGCAGGATGCCGGCCAGGCTTGGGATGCCTGCGAACGGCCGCAGTGCACCGACCGCAAGGCCGGCGGCGGCGGCGGTGAACAGCGGCAGGTAGAGCCAGTAACCCTGGTAGTCATAGTCCGGCTTGAGGATGCAGAACGGGCAGTGGTGGTGGGGGTGCTCGTAGACGTACAGGGATACGAAGGAGACGATGCCGGCGAGGGCGGCGACGAAGGCGGCGGCGGCGCTGCCTGCCACCAGCCAGGCGGCCCGGCCGCTGCGGACGTGGACCAGGGCGGTGGCGACGGCGGCGGCCAGGGTGCCGTAGAACAGGACCATGGCCGGGCGCGCTGGCAGGGCGGCGGCGTCGCCGCCCAGGGAGCGAGCCTCGCTGGAGAACAGGCTGCCGCAGCAGGAGGTGATCACATCCGCGCGCAGGTTGAGGAAATACTCGAGCTGGAGCGTGAAGGTGAGGGCGACGACCGGCAGGATGGCGAGCAGGAGGGCGTATTTCACCCGCACCAGCGGATAGTCACTGGCGCGGCTGTCGACGTGGTTGATCACCAGCCAGATGGCGGCCAGGAAGAACACCGCGATCTGGGAGGCCAGGGCGGGAAAGCCGAACGGGTCGACGTTTAGGGCGCCCACCGCACACATGGCGCCGACGAACATCACCGCCATGCGGTCGGCGTTGAACACGAACAGCAGCAGGGCCAGCAGCTGGCTGGCGAAGACCAGAGTCAGCAGGGTGGACATCAGGTAGGTGCGGCGTTCCAGGCGCAACTGGCGCTCGGAGCCGCTGGCGATGTCCCAGCGCCGGATTAGCTCCCAGGCGAAGGGCGCTGCGGCAGCGAGCAGGGCGAGCCCGGTGCCGGAGGCGAGCAGCAGGGCGATGATGGCGGGCTGGAACAGCATCAGCCGGCTGTCACCAGGCGTCCGTCACGCAGGGAATGCACGCGGTCGACCATGCCGGCCTCGGTCACCAGGGGGTCGTGGCTGCTCAGCAGGATGGTCTTGCCCTGATCCTTGAGGCCTTCGACGATGGCCAGGAATTCCCGCGCCAGGGCGCTATCCAGGTTGGCGGTCGGTTCGTCGGCGATCACCACCTCCGGGTCGTTGATCAGGGCGCGGGCGATGGCGACCCGCTGCTGCTCGCCACCCGACAGCCACTCGACGCGGGCGTCGCCGCGGTGGCCGAGGCGGAGTGCGACGAGGAGTTCCTCGGCGCGTTCGCGCAGGGCGCGGCCGTCACCACCCAGGGGATAGGCCGGCAGCATGATGTTGTCGCGCGCCGAGAGGCCCTGGATGAGGTTGAACTGCTGGAACACGAAGCCGAAGGTGCGCCGGCGGATCTGGGTCAAGAAGCGCTCGGGCAGGCCGGAGATGTCGCGGCCGTCGAGGCGCACCCGGCCGCTGGTCGGGCGCGCCAGGCAGCCCACCAGGGTGAGCAGGGTGGTCTTGCCGGAGCCGCTCGGACCGCGGAAGGCGGTCATGCGGCCACGCTCGACAACGAGGTCGATGCCGTCCAGGGCCCAGAACTCGTTGCTGCGGCCCTGGTTGTAGGCCTTGCGTACGTTGAGGAGCTCGATCATGTCAGCCCCGCATCGCGGCGTCGGGATCGGTGATGGCGGCGCGCCAGATCGGCACGGTGGTCGCCACCGTGTAGGGGAATACGGTGAAGAAGAACAGGGTCGCCACCTGCAGGCCATCCACCGCCGGGGTCAGCTCGAAGCGTGGGTAGAGCACCGCCCAGCCCTTGAGGACCGGCTCGAACAGGGCGGAGGCGAAGTGGAACACGTGCAGGTAGGCGGCCACGTAGCCGAGCAGGAAGGCGGTCAGGGAGACCAGGGCGCCCTCCCAGAACTTCATCTTGAGGACGTCGCCGGTCTCCCAACCGATCGCCTTGAGGATGCCGATCTCGCGTTTTTCCTCGGCGGACAGCCCGGAGGCCTTCTCCCAGGCGAAGATGGCGAAGGCCAGGAGGGCGCCGGCCAGGAGTACCAGCACGATGCCCTCGCGCCAGTTGAACACCGATTCGTAGGTGCGCAGGACCTCGTCGCGCAGGATCGGGCGGGAGTCCGGCAGGGCGGCGGAGATCTTGGCGGCGACGTTGCGTACCTCCTGGGGGTTGGCCACCGAGAGGACGATGTCGGTGTAATGGCCAGCCGTGATCTCGAAGAAGGCGCGGAAGTCGGCCTCGGTCATCAGCACCAGGTCGGCGCTGACCAGTTCGGAGTCGTGGTCGAGGACGTCCGCCACGGTGAAGGAGAACAGCCGTCCCGAGTAGGCGCGCAGGGAGATCAGGTTGCCGGGGGCGAGGCCGCGTGCCCGCGCCATGGCCGCTCCCACCACGACGCGCCCGGTGGCGACCGGGCTCGCGGCGTCGGGACCAGGCACCATCACGGTGTAGTTGGCCTTGACCACCGGGTCGTAGTAATAGCCCCACAGACGTCCCTGCTGGCTCTGCACGCCGCGGATGTGACCCAGCCTGTCCAGGTAGCCCGGTGGGATCAGGTCGTGGCGGCCGGCGACCATGCGCTGGATGATGACCTCGGGAGAGTCCTTGAGCACTGCCGCGGCCTCGCGGCGCAGTGCATGGCCGAACAGCATCACCGAGGCGAGCAGGAAGACGATGAGTGTGTAGACCAGCAGCAGGCCCAGATTCTTCAGCTTGCGCCGCGCCAGCGACGCCAGCGTGAAGTCAATCAGCGCTTGCTGCCGGGTCAGCCAGGCGGGCATGGGGGATGGGCGGCGTCAACAGTGAGCCGCTGGGAAAGTGTTCGAGCGCCAGGGGGTGGTCCTGGAACGGGCTGTGAAGGTCGGCCTGGGAGGGGTGACGGGTGTAGCGCGCCTCGGTGAACAGGCACAGGTCGGTCAGGCGCAGTCGTGCCACCAGCCGGGCGGCCGCCTGATCCTCCGGGGCCAAGGCGGTGTCGGCGCAGGTGAGCAGGAAGGCCGCCGCCAGGGCGGCGAGCAGAGCCAGGGTGCGCTGCACTCTCCTGGACCACATGGCTCAGGGCAGGTGCCTGCGCACGGTGGCGGCCACCTCGGGGGCGAGCGTGCCATAGGGGATTATCTCAGCGAGGCGACCGTCCGGCCCGACGACGTAGGTATCGGCGCTATGGTCGACGGCGTAGACGCCTTCCGGCCCTGCCGGTTGGCGGATGTAGCTGACGCCATAGGCCCTGGCGACCACCGCGATCTCGGCCGGGTTGCCGGTGGCGCCGATCATGCCCGGGTGGAAGTAGGCGGCGTATGCCTTGAGCTGGTCGAGGTCGTCGCGTTCCGGGTCCAGGGAGATGTAGAGCAGCCGGGTCCGGGCCGCCTCGTCGGGACTCAGGGCGGTCAGGGCCTGGGCCGCGGCGGCCACCGAGGTCGGGCAGACGTCTGGGCAGTTGAGGTAGCCGAAGTAGATCAGCACTACCTTGCCGCGCAGGTCGGCCAGGACGACCGGCCCGTCGGCGCTCTTCAGGGTGAAGTCGCC
>JAQVJE010000105.1 GCA_028695325.1 Gallionellaceae bacterium | reverse complement strand
CACCGCCGAACTTCTTCGACAGGATCGTCGTGATCGCCGCCGTCAGCGTGGTCTTGCCATGGTCCACGTGACCGATCGTGCCCACGTTCACGTGCGGCTTGGTGCGCTCAAATTTTTCCTTGGCCATTTTGCTTGCCCTCGCTTACTTCTTGCTGTTCATGACGGCCTCGGCCACGTTCTTCGGGGCCTCGGAATAGTGCTTGAATTCCATCGAGTAGGTCGCGCGACCCTGGGTCGCGGAACGCAGGTCGGTGGAGTAACCGAACATCTCGGCCAGCGGCACCTCGGCCTTGATGGCCTTGCCGCCGGGCAGGTCGTCCATGCCCTGGATGATGCCGCGACGACGGTTCAGGTCGCCCATGACGTCACCCATGTAGTCTTCCGGGGTCTCGACTTCGACGGCCATCATCGGCTCCAGCAGGGTCGGGCTGGCTTTGCGCATGCCGTCCTTGAAGCCCATGATGGCGGCCATCTTGAAGGCCTGCTCGGAGGAGTCCACCTCGTGGTAGGAGCCGTCGAACAGTGTGACCTTGACGTCGACCACCGGGAAGCCAGCCAGGACGCCGTTGTTGAGCGCCTCCTTGAGACCCTTGTCGACCGCGGGGATGTATTCGCGCGGCACCGTGCCGCCCTTGATGGCGTCGACGAACTCGTAGCCCTTGCCGGCCTCGTTCGGCTCGATCTTGAGCCAGACGTGGCCGTACTGGCCCTTGCCGCCAGACTGCTTGACGAACTTGCCTTCCTGCTCCACCGCCTTGCGGATGCACTCGCGGTAGGCCACCTGGGGGGCACCGACGTTGGCCTCGACGTTGAATTCGCGGCGCATGCGGTCGACGATGATCTCCAGGTGCAGCTCGCCCATGCCGGAGATGATGGTCTGGCCGGATTCCTCGTCGGTACGGACGCGGAAGGAGGGGTCTTCCTGGGCCAGGCGATTCAGCGCCAGACCCATCTTCTCCTGGTCGGCCTTGGTCTTCGGCTCGACGGCGACGTGAATCACCGGCTCCGGAAAGACCATGCGCTCCAGGATGATCGGCTTGTCCAGGGAACACAGGGTGTCGCCGGTGGTGGCATCCTTGAGGCCGACGGCGGCGGCGATGTCGCCGGCGCGCACTTCCTTGATCTCTTCGCGGTTGTTGGCGTGCATCTGCAGGATGCGGCCGAGGCGCTCCTTCTTGCCCTTGACCGAGTTGTAGATGGAGTCACCGGAGTTCACCACGCCAGAATAGACCCGGAAGAAGGTCAGCTGGCCAACATAGGGGTCGGTCATGATCTTGAACGCCAGGGCGGAGAACGGCGCCTCGTCGCTGGCCTCGCGGCTGTCCTTGTCACCGGACTCGGTCTCACCATCGACCGGGGGAATATCGACCGGCGACGGCAAGTAGTCGATCACGGCGTCCAGCATGGCCTGCACGCCCTTGTTCTTGAAGGCGGAACCGCACATCATCGGGACGATCTCGCCGGCGATGGTGCGGATGCGCAGGGCCTGCTTGATCTCGGCCACGGAGAGGTCGCCCTCTTCCAGGTACTTGTTCATCAGTTCTTCGCTGGCCTCGGCGGCGGCCTCGACCATCTTCTCGCGCCACTCCTGGCAGGTGTCCGCCAGGTCGGCCGGGATGTCGCGGTATTCGAACTTCATGCCCTGGGAGGCCTCGTCCCAGAAGATCGCCTTCATCTTGACCAGGTCGACCACGCCGGCAAAGCTGTCCTCGGCGCCGATGGGCACCTGGATGGGCACGGGGTTGGCCTTCAAACGCGAACGCATCTGATCGTAGACCTTGAAGAAGTTGGCGCCGGAACGGTCCATCTTGTTGATGAAGGCCAGGCGCGGCACGCCATACTTGTTGGCCTGGCGCCACACGGTCTCGGACTGCGGCTGCACACCACCCACGGCGCAGTACACCATACAGGCACCGTCCAGCACGCGCATCGAGCGCTCCACCTCGATGGTGAAGTCGACGTGGCCCGGGGTATCGATCACGTTGATGCGATGCTCCGGGTAGGACATGTCCATGCCCTTCCAGAATGCGGTGGTCGCGGCGGAGGTGATGGTGATGCCACGCTCCTGCTCCTGCTCCATCCAGTCCATCGTGGCGGCGCCGTCGTGCACCTCACCGATCTTGTGGGAGACGCCGGTGTAGAACAGGATGCGCTCGGAAGTGGTGGTCTTGCCGGCGTCGATGTGGGCGGAGATACCGATGTTACGGTAGCGCTCGATGGGGGTCTTGCGTGCCACTTTAGGGTTTCCTTGGAATTAGAAGCGGAAGTGCGAGAAGGCCTTGTTGGCCTCGGCCATGCGGTGAACTTCCTCGCGCTTCTTCATGGCGCCGCCGCGACCCTCGGCGGCATCCAGCAACTCGCCGGCCAGGCGCTGACCCATGGACTTCTCGCCACGCTTGCGGGCGAATTCCTTCAGCCAACGCATCGCCAGGGCGGATCGACGGGCCGGGCGCACCTCGACCGGGACCTGGTAGTTGGCACCGCCGACGCGGCGTGACTTGACTTCCACCACCGGGCGGATATTGGCCAGGGCGGTGCTGAACACCTCGAGAGGATTCTTGCCGCTCTTCTTCTCGATCTGCTCGAAGGCACCGTAGACGATGCGCTCGGCCACGGCCTTCTTGCCACTGTTCATGATCACGTTGACGAACTTGGCCACTTCCTGGTTGCCGTACTTCGGATCGGGCAGGATGTTGCGCTTGGGAACTTCACGACGTCTTGGCATTTTTAACCTCTATCTCTAACCGGACGGCTTACTTGCCGGTCTTGGGCCGCTTGGCACCGTACTTGGAACGGGACTGCTTGCGGTCCTTGACACCCTGGGTGTCCAGGCTACCGCGCACGATGTGGTAACGCACACCCGGCAAGTCCTTGACCCGGCCGCCGCGCACCAGGACCACGGAGTGCTCCTGCAGGTTGTGGCCTTCGCCACCGATGTAGCCGATGATCTCGAAGCCGTTCGACAAACGGACCTTGGCCACCTTCCGCAGCGCGGAGTTCGGCTTCTTGGGGGTGGTGGTATAGACCCGGGTGCACACGCCACGCTTCTGCGGGCAGGACTCCATGGCCGGAACCTTGCTCTTTTCGATCGGAGCCTTGCGGGGCTTCCGCACCAATTGGTTGATGGTTGGCATTTGTTGCGCCTTCTGTCAGATCTAAACCGTTGACCCGAGCCCGCACATTGCGGCAGGGAATAAACGCGGCCCACGAAAACGTGGGCCGCTTAAAAAAGACTGCGGATTTTATGTAGCGTCAAGCATCCTGTCAAGCACCGAGATCGTCGCCGGCGCCGCTCTCCTCGACCGGCGCGAACATCGCCTCGGCCTCGGCATAGCTGGCGTTGGCCTCGTGCTCCGCCTGCTGCTTGCGGATGCGGTGGTGCGCCAGGCCGGTGCCGGCCGGGATGAGGCGGCCGACGATGACGTTTTCCTTGAGGCCGCGCAAATCGTCCTTCTTGGCCATGATGGCGGCCTCGGTGAGGACACGGGTGGTCTCCTGGAACGACGCCGCCGAGATGAAGGAGTCGGTCGACAGCGAGGCCTTGGTGATGCCGAGCAGGATGTTGTCGTAGGCGGCCGGCTGCTTTTCCTCCGCCAGCAGGCGGTCGTTCTCCTGCAGCACCTCGGAGCGCTCGACCTGCTCGCCCAGGATGAAGCCGGAATCACCCGGATCGGACACGGTCACTCGGCGCAGCATCTGGCGCAGCACCACCTCGATGTGCTTGTCGTTGATCTTCACGCCCTGCAGGCGGTAGACGTCCTGCACCTCGTTGATGACGTAGCGGGCCAACGCCTCGATGCCCTGCAGGCGCAGGATGTCGTGCGGGTCGACCGGACCATCGACGATCATCTCGCCCTTCTGGACGACCTGGCCATCGTGCACGGTGACGTGCTTGTCCTTCGAGATCAGGTACTCGTGGGCGACGCCGTCCAGGTCGGTGATGATCAGGCGCTGCTTGCCCTTGGTGTCCTTGCCGAAGGTGATGGTGCCGGTGACCTCGGCCAGGACGCCGGCGTCCTTGGGCGAGCGGGCCTCGAACAGCTCGGCGACGCGCGGCAGGCCGCCGGTGATGTCGCGGGTCTTCGAGGTCTCCTGCGGGATGCGCGCCAGCACGTCACCGACGTTGACTTCCTGGCCGTCCTTGACGGTGATCAGGGAGCCCACCTGGAAGGTGATGTTCACCGCGTGGTCGGTGCCGGCCGCCTTGACCTCCTGGCCGTCGGCGCCGACGAAGCGCACCTGCGGGCGCAGGCCCTTGCTGGCGGCGGCACCACGGCGCTTGCCATCGATGACGATGAGGGTCGACAGGCCGGTGATCTCGTCGATCTGCTTGGCGACGGTGACGCCTTCCTCGACATTCTCGAACTTCACCCGGCCGGCGTACTCGGTGATGATCGGGCGGGTGTGCGGATCCCAGTTGGCCAGGGCGGTGCCGGCCTTGACTTGGTCGCCGTCCTTGACCGCCAAGGTCGCACCATAGGGCACCTTGTGGCGCTCGCGCTCGCGGCCGTGCTCGTCGGTGATCATGACCTCGCCGGTACGCGAGATGACCACCTGCTCGCCCTTGACGTTGGTGACGTAGCGCATGGTGGCGGCGAAGCGCACGGTGCCGGCGGTCTTGCCCTCCACCTGGCTGGCGGCGGCGGCCCGCGAGGCGGCGCCGCCGATGTGGAAGGTACGCATGGTCAGCTGGGTGCCCGGCTCGCCGATCGACTGGGCGGCGATGACGCCCACCGCCTCGCCCGAGTTGATCAGGTGGCCGCGTCCGAGGTCACGGCCGTAGCACTTGGCGCACAGGCCCCAGCGGGTGTCACAGGTCAGCGGGGTACGCACCTTGACCTCGTCGATGCCGAGGGAGTCGATCAGGTCGACCAGATCCTCGCTGAGCAGGGTGCCGGCGTCGATGACGGTCTCGCCGCTGTCCGGGTGGACCACGTCGGTGGCGGCCACGCGGCCGAGGATGCGCTCGCGCAGCGGCTCGATGACGTCGCCGCCCTCCACCAGGGCCTTCATGACCATGCCATTGCTGGTGCCGCAGTCGTTCTCGGTGATCACCAGGTCCTGCGTCACATCGACCAGACGGCGGGTCAGGTAGCCGGAGTTGGCGGTCTTCAGCGCGGTGTCAGCCAGGCCCTTGCGGGCGCCGTGGGTCGAGATGAAGTACTGCAGGACGTTGAGGCCTTCGCGGAAGTTCGCCGTGATGGGGGTCTCGATGATGGAACCGTCCGGCTTCGCCATCAGGCCGCGCATACCCGCCAGCTGGCGGATCTGGGCGGCGGAGCCGCGGGCGCCGGAGTCGGCCATCATGTAGATGGAGTTGAACGACTCCTGCTTGACGGTCTTGCCCTCGCGGTCGACCACGGTCTCGTGGGAAAGCTGCTCCATCATAGCGCGGGCGACGTCGTCGCCGACCTTGCCCCAGATATCCACCACCTTGTTGTAGCGCTCGCCCTGGGTGACCAGACCGGAGGTGTACTGCGATTCGATCTCCTTCACCTCGGCCTCGGCCTTGGCGATGATGTCGTGCTTCTGCGGCGGCATCAGCATGTCCTGCATGCAGATGGAGATGCCGCCCCGGGCCGCCATGGAGAAGCCGGTGTACATCAGCTTGTCGGCGAACACCACGGTCTCCTTGAGGCCGCACTTGCGGAAGGAGGCGTTGATCAGGCGGGAGATCTCCTTCTTCTTCAACACCTTGTTGATGTGCGGGAAGGACAGGCCGAGCGGCAGGATGTCCGACAGCATGGCGCGACCGGCCACGGTCTCGTAGCGGTTGATCTGGTGGTCGACCGAGCCGTCGTCCTTGAGCAGGCGCTCCTTGATCCGCACCGTCACCTTGGCGTTGAGGTCGAGCAGGCCGGACTGCCAGGCACGGCGGACCTCGTCGGTGTCGGCAAACATCATGCCCTCGCCCTTGGCGTTGATGCGCTCACGGGTCATGTAGTAGAGGCCCAGCACGATGTCCTGCGACGGCACGATGATGGGCTCGCCGTTGGCGGGTGACAGCACGTTGTTGGAGGCCATCATCAAGGTACGGGCCTCGAGCTGCGCCTCCAGCGACAGCGGTACGTGGACGGCCATCTGGTCGCCGTCGAAGTCGGCGTTGAAGGCGGTACAGACCAGCGGGTGCAGTTGGATGGCCTTGCCCTCGATCAGGGTCGGCTCGAAGGCCTGGATGCCGAGGCGGTGCAGGGTGGGTGCCCGGTTCAGCATCACCGGATGTTCGCGGATCACCTCTTCCAGGATGTCCCACACCACCGGCTCCTGATCCTCCACCATGCGCTTGGCGGCCTTGATGGTGGTGGCCAGCCCCATGATCTCCAGACGGTTGAAGATGAACGGCTTGAACAACTCCAGGGCCATCAGCTTGGGCAGGCCACACTGGTGCAGCTTGAGGGTCGGACCGACGACGATGACCGAACGGCCGGAGTAGTCCACCCGCTTGCCGAGCAGGTTCTGGCGGAAGCGGCCACCCTTGCCCTTGATCATGTCCGCGAGCGACTTCAGCGGACGCTTGTTGGCGCCGGTCATCGCCTTGCCGCGGCGGCCGTTGTCGAGCAGGGAATCGACCGCTTCCTGCAGCATGCGCTTCTCGTTGCGCACGATGATCTCGGGCGCCTTCAGCTCCAAGAGCCGCTTCAGGCGGTTGTTGCGGTTGATGACCCGACGGTAGAGGTCGTTGAGGTCGGAGGTGGCGAAGCGGCCGCCGTCCAGCGGCACCAGGGGACGCAGCTCGGGCGGCAGCACCGGCAGGACCTCGAGGATCATCCACTCGGGGTGGATACCGGACTTCTGGAAAGCTTCCAGCACCTTCAGGCGCTTGGCCAGCTTCTTGATTTTGGTGTCGGAGCTGGTCTTGTCCAGCTCGCCACGCAAGGTTTCTACCTCGCGGTCGAGATGGATGCCCTTCAACAGGTCACGGATGCCCTCGGCGCCCATGCCGGCCTTGAACTCGTCGCCGTACTCCTCCAGCTTGGCGAGGTAGTCGTCCTCGGTCATGATCTGGCAACGGTTGAGCGGGGTCATGCCCGGCTCGGTGACCACGTAGGCCTCGAAGTAGAGGACGCGCTCGATGTCGCGCAGGGTCATGTCGAGCACCATGCCGAGGCGGCTGGGCAGCGACTTCAGGAACCAGATGTGGGCGACCGGGCTGGCCAGCTCGATGTGGCCCATGCGCTCGCGGCGCACCTTGGACAGGGTCACCTCGACGCCGCACTTCTCACAGATGACGCCGCGGTGCTTCAAGCGCTTGTACTTGCCGCACAGGCACTCGTAATCCTTCACCGGGCCGAAGATCTTGGCGCAGAACAGGCCGTCGCGCTCCGGCTTGAAGGTGCGGTAGTTGATGGTCTCCGGCTTCTTCACCTCGCCGTAGGACCAGGAACGGATCTTCTCGGGCGAAGCGAGGCCGATCTTGATGGCGTCGAACTCTTCGTCCTGGGTGACTTGCTTGAACAGCTCGAGTAGGGCTTTCATCTTTGCTTTGCTCCTGGAACCCGATTAATAACGCTCGAGGTCGATGTCGATGGCCAGCGAGCGGATTTCCTTCACCAGCACGTTGAAGGATTCCGGCATGCCGGCGTCGATCTTGTGCTCGCCCTTGACGATGTTCTCGTACACCTTGGT
>JAQVJE010000104.1 GCA_028695325.1 Gallionellaceae bacterium | reverse complement strand
CTGATGGGGCGGGACTGGCTGACCGCGCTCTACGTCGCGGTGGCGCTGACCTTCTCCAGCACCATCATCATCATCAAGCTGTTGTCCGACAAGCGCGAACTCGATTCCCTGCACGGCCGCATCGCGATCGGCTTCCTGATCGTGCAGGACCTCGCCGTGGTGCTGGCCATGATGGTAATGAGCGCCATGCGGGTACCGGACGGAGCGGAGACGCACTGGCTGGCGGTGGCCGCCTCCATCGGCGGCCGCGTGCTGGGTGCCGCCCTGCTGATGGCCGTGTTGATGCGCCACGTACTGCCCGCCCTGACCCGCCAGATGGCCCGCTCGCAGGAACTTCTACTGATCTTCGCCATGGCCTGGGGCACCGCACTCGCCGCCCTCGGCGAGTGGGCCGGTTTCTCCAAGGAGGCCGGCGCCTTCCTGGCCGGCTTCTCGCTCGCCTCGACCCATTTCCGCGACGCCATCAGCGCCCGCCTGACCGGCCTGCGCGACTTCCTGCTGCTGTTCTTCTTCATCGACCTGGGCGCCAGGCTGGACTTCTCCACCCTCGGCGGCGAGCTGTGGCCGGCCGCCGTGCTGTCGCTGTTCGTCCTGGTCGGCAACCCACTCATCGTCATGGCCATCATGGGCTACATGGGCTACCGCAGGCGCACCGGCTTCCTGGCCGGGCTGACCGTGGCGCAGATCAGCGAGTTCTCCATCATCTTCGTCGCCATGGGCATCTCGCTCGGCCACGTCGGCGCGGACGCGCTCGGCCTCACCACCCTGGTCGGGGTGGTCACCATCGCCCTGTCGACCTACATGATCCTCTACTCCTACCCGCTATACGAGCGCCTGGCGCCCTGGCTGGCACCGTTCGAACGCCTGCACCCGCACCGCGAGCTGGCGGTCGAGCAGCGGCCGCCCGGCCACGAGGCGGTCGACGTCCTGATCTTCGGCATGGGCCGCTTCGGCCAGCGCCTGGCCAAGCACCTGAAGGAGGCCGGCCTATCGGTGCACGGCATCGAGTTCGACCCCGAGGTGGTACGCCACCTGCACCACCTCGGCATGGCGGTCCACTTCGGCGACGGCCAGGACGCCGACTTCGTCGCCGACCTCGACCTCGACGGCACCGCCTGGGTGGTCAGCACGCTGCCCGACCTCGACTCCAACCGCGCCCTGCTGCACGCCCTGGCGGCGCGCCGCTACGCCGGCGAGGTGGCCGTGGTGGCGCGCGACGAGGCCCAGGGCGCCACCCTCAAGCAGGCTGGAGTGCCGACCGTGCTGTACCCGTTCCGCGACGCGGTGGACTTCACCGCCGAGCACCTCGCCCACCTGATCCGTCCCGCCAAGGAGCCCGCATCATGACCCTCAAGCGCATCCTCGCCGCCACCGACCTGTCCGCCCCCGCGCGCCATGCCGCCGCCCGTGCCGCCGGCCTGGCGGCACAGACCGGCGCCGAGCTGGAACTCCTGCACGTACTGCCGACCGGCACCCTCGACGAGCTGCGCCGGCTGTTCGGCGGTGAATCGGCCGATCTCGGCGAGCGCGTCATCGAGCAGGCCCGCGCCGCCCTGCACCAGCTCGCCGCCGAGGTCGGCGAACCAAACGGGGTGACGCCGGGCACCACCCTGGTCGAGGGCACGGTGCCTGGCAGCATCGCCGAGCGTACCGACGCCATCGACGCCAGCCTGCTGGTGGTCGGCGCGCACGGCGCCAGCCACGTGCGCCACTGGCTGCTCGGCGCCACCGCGATGCGCCTGCTGCGCAAGGTGCGGCGCCCCCTCCTGGCGGTGCGCCAGGTGCCACGCGGGCCCTACCGCTCTGTCCTGGTGGCGGTCGACTTCTCCGCCTGCGCCATGGCCGCCGTCCGCGTGGCCGGGACGCTGGCGCCGGATGCACGCCTGACCCTGCTGCACGTCTTCCAGGTGCCGTTCGAGAGCAACCTGCGCCTGGCCGGCGTCGAGGAGGAGCGCATCCAGGCCCACCGCGCCGCCGCCCGCGTCGACGCCGAGGCCCTCCTGCGCGCCTTCACCGAGGAGGCCGGTGGCGCGGGGCGTTGGCGCCAGGTGGTGGTGCACGGCGACGCCGCGCCGCGCATCCTGGAACAGGAGGAGGAGCAGGACGCCGACCTCATCGTCATGGGCAAGCACGGCGCCGGCATGACCGAGGAGCTGCTGCTCGGCAGCGTGACCAAACACGTCCTCGCCGAGGCCCGCTGCGACGTCCTCATGGTACCGGGCTGAGCCGGCGGCACCGAAGTGCTATATTGACCCGCGGCCGGCGCACGGGCGCAGGCGACACACAACCACGCGGGGAGCGGCCAGAGCGCGATGAGCAGCATGCCGGATACGGAACGGGACGACGGACCGATCCTCATCGTCGACGACATGCCCGAGAACCTGGAGGTGCTCGGCGGGATACTGCGCGACGCCGGCCACGCCGTACGGGTGGGCAACTCCGGCGCCGCCGCCCTGCGCTATGCGGCACTCGAACCACATCCCGAGCTGATACTGCTCGACATCATGATGCCCGGCATGGATGGCCACGAGGTGCTGCGCCGGTTGCGCGACGACGAGGCGACGCGCGACATCCCGGTACTCTTCCTCACCGCCCTCGACGAGCCGCAGGACATCGCCGCCGGACTGCGCCTCGGTGCCGCCGACTACATCGTCAAGCCGGTGCAGGCGGAGGTGGTGCTGGCGCGCGTGCGCACCCAGCTGGAAGCCAAGCGGGCGCGCGACTGGCTTCGCGACCAGAACGCCGCCCTCGAGGCGGAGGTACGTCGCCGGGTGGCCGAGGCCGCGCGCATCCGTGCCGAGGCCGACCGCGCCCAGGCCCTGCTGGCGCGCCAGCGCGAGTTGATCCTGGCCGCCGCCTCGGACGCCATCATCGGCCTCGACGAAGCCGGCATCGTCCGCTTCGCCAACCCGGCCACCGCCACCCTGCTCGGCTACTCGCACGACGAGATGCTGGGACGGCCGCTGCAGGCCATCCTGCGCCGGCAACGCGACGCCCACCCCTGCCCGCTGTGTGCCGCCTGCGCTGCCGGCGCCACGATCGAAGGCCAGGAAGGCGACTTCCGCAACCGCGTCGGCTACCCGCTGGTGCTGGAATTCTCCTGTCGGCCCATCGTCGAGGCCGGTCGCCAGGCAGGCAGCGTGGTCACCCTGAGCGACCAGAGCGAGCGACGCCGCTACCTCGAACAGTTGGAACGCAAGTCCAACTACGACGACCTCACCGGCCTGCCCAACCGCAACCTGCTCAAGGACCGCCTGGCGCGGGCCGTCGCTCGCCATGACAAGGCCGGCGGCGGTCTCGCAGTCCTCACCCTCGATCTCGACCGCTTCAAGGACATCAACGATAGCCTCGGCCACGCCATCGGCGACCAGCTGTTGCGCGCGGCGGCGGGGCGCCTGGCGGGGCGCCTGGGCTGGGTGGACACCCTGGCTCGCCTGGATGGCGACGAGTTCGTCGTGGTCGCCGGAGTGGCCGCCGACGAGGTGGCAAACCGCCTGGCGCGCCCCCTGCTGGAGGCGCTGGCGACACCATTCCGCCTCGACGGGCGCGACTTCTACCTCGGCGCCAGCCTGGGCATCGCCCTCCATCCCAAGGACGGCGGGGACGGCGACACCCTGCTGCGCAACGCCGTGGCGGCGATGTACCGCGCCAAGGCGGCCGGTGGCAACCGCTTCAACTTCTACGCCGCCGAGATGAACGCCCGCGCCCTGGAACGCCTCGATCTCGAGAACGGCCTGCGCCAGGCCATCGAGCACGGCGAGTTGGTGCTGCACTATCAAGCGCAGGCCAACCTGCAAAGCGGCGCCATCACCGGAGTGGAGGCCCTGGTACGCTGGCAGCACCCGCAACGCGGCCTCCTGATGCCGGACCGCTTCATCGACCTGGCCGAGGAGACCGGCCTCATCGTGCCGCTCGGCAACTGGGTGCTGCGCACCGCCTGCACGCAGGCGCGCACCTGGCAGGCGGCCGGCCTGCCGCCGCTGTCGGTGGCGGTCAACATGTCGGCGCGCCAGTTCGACGGCCAGGACATCACCGGCCTGGTCGCCGCGGTGCTCGCCGACACCGGCCTGGCCCCCCAACTGCTCGAGCTGGAGCTGACCGAGAGCCTGCTGATGACCGACGCCGAGGCCTTCATCGACACCACCGCCCGCCTCAAGGCGTTGGCGGTGCGCTTGGCCATCGACGACTTCGGCACCGGCTTCTCCTCCCTTGGCTACCTCAAACGCTTCGCCATCGACCGCCTGAAGATCGACCGTTCCTTCGTCACCGACATCGGCAACGACGAGCACAGCGACGCCATCGTCCTGGCGGTGATCTCGCTGGCCCACAGCCTCAGGCTGACGGTGATCGCCGAGGGGGTGGAGAACGCGGCCCAGCACGACTTCCTGCGCGCCGCCGGCTGCGACGAGATGCAGGGCTATTATCTCAGCCGCCCGTTGCCAGCCGACGCCTTCGCCGCCCTGCTGCGCGACCACGTGGCCGGCAACCCGGCATGACCACGCCACTCGCCCGCATGCTGCCGCCGGGGCTGCCGCGCGCCACCCGCCTCGCCATCGTCCGCGCCGCCCTGCTCTACGCCCTCGCCGCGGCACTCTGGATACTCTTGTCTGATGCCGCCGTGGCGCTGCTGGTCCGCGACCCCGCCAGCCTCCGCTTCGTCAATCCGCTCAAGGGAATCCTGTTCATTGCCTTCACCGCACTGCTGCTGTTCGTCCTCCTCTGGCGCCAGGCCGCGCGCCTGGCGGCACCGGCGGCGCCGGACGACGAACAGCCTCTCACCGACGCACCCGGCCTGCGCCAATTGCTCGCCGGCCTCGCCGCCCTGACCTTGGTCTTCGTCCTGCTCGCCGCCGGCGCCATGCAGCTGACCTGGGAACGGCAACGGGCGGAGGCGACCCGGCAGCTGCAGTCCATCGCCCACCTCAAGGTGACGCAGCTGGAAGACTGGCTGGCGGAGCGCCGTCGCGACACCGAGTTGCTGCAGAGTTCCTTCCTGCTGCGCGAGGGCGTGCCACGCCTGCGCACCAACGGCGACCCGGCGCTCCGGCAGCGGTTGCTGATCCGCCTGGATAACTTCCGCACCGTCATGCAGCACAGCGACCTGGTGGTCTGCGACGCCGACGGCGAACCGCTACTGCAGGCCGGCGCCCAGTTGCACAGCGGCAGTCCCGATCTGCGCGCCGCCGTGCGCCGGGCCCTCGCCGACGGCGACATCCAGATGACCGACCTCTACCGCATGGCAGAGCCCGCCCCCGCCCACAGCCACCTCGACTTCGTCGCCCCCCTGCCCACGCCGGACGGCCAGGCCAGCCAGGCGGCGGTGGTGCTGCGCAGCGGTGTCGGCGCCACCCTCTACCCTTCACTGCAGGCGTGGCCGCTGCCGAGCGACAGCGCCGAGGCCCTGCTGGTCCGCCGCGACGGCGACCAGGTGCTGTTCCTCAACGAGCTGCGCCACCGCCGGGGCACCGCGCTCACCCTGCGCCACCCCCTGGCCTCCGGCCTCCTGGCGGCCGCGGCGCTGCTACCCGGCTACCGCCCCGGCGACCTCATCGAGGCACCCGACTACCGCGGCGTGGTCACCCTCGGCGTCGCCCTGCCGGTCCCCGGCACAACCTGGTGGCTGGTCGCCAAGGTCGACAGCAGCGAGGTCTTCGCCGTCGCCCGCCGCGACATGCTGTGGATACTGTTCGTCAGCCTCGCCACCTGGGGCGTCGCGATGGCCCTCGCCGTTCTGCTGTTCCAGCGCCGCCAGCTGCGCCATGCCGAGTGGCTGCAGCGCGAGCAGGCCGACAAGCTGCACGCCCTCCGCCTGCTTTCCGCCATCGCCGACAACTCGGCCGACGCCATCTATGCCAAGGACACGGCCGGCCGCTACCTGCTGTTCAACCGCGCCGCCGGCCGCTACACCGGCAAGAGCGAGGCCGAGGTGCTCGGGCGCAACGACACCGTCCTGTTCCCGCCCGCCCAGGCCGCCATGCTGCAGGCCAACGACCGCCGGGTGATGGAGGAGGACCGCCTGATCTCCTACGAGGAGACCCTCGACACCCCGTTGGGCACGCGCACCTTCCTGGCCATCAAGGGCCCGCTGCACGACGGCGCCGGCCGGGTGAACGGCATGTACGGCATCGCCCGCGACATCAGCGAACGGGTCGAGGTGGAGGCGGCCCTGCGGCGCGGCAACGAGGAACTGCATCGCTTCAACCGCGCCATGGTCGGTCGCGAACTGGACATGGTGCGCCTGAAGGCCGAGGTCAACGCGCTGGCCGCCGCCCTCGGCCGCCCGCCGCCCTACGACCTCGGCGCCGTCGAGGCGGAACCGGAGGCGCCGGCATGAACCTGCCGCCGCTGCTCGACTTCAGCTTCGGCCTGCTGCTCAACGCCGCCCTGCTGCTCAGCCTGCTCCTGGTCATCGACCTGGTCCTGGCGCGCGGCCGCATCGGCTGGCTGTCGCGCCCCTCCCTCGCCGCCGGCCTCATGGTCGGCCTGGTCGGCATCCTGCTGATCAAGGTCAGCGCCACCCTGATGCCCGGCATCATCTTCGACACCCGCTCGGTGCTGCTGGCGCTGTCAGGCCTCTTGCTCGGCCCGGCGCCGACCGCCATCGCCATGGCCATGACCGCGGCCTACCGCGGGTCGCTGGGCGGCCAGGCGGCGGGGGTGGGCGTCCTGGTGATCCTGGCCTCGGGGCTCATCGGCCTGGCCTTCCGCTGGGCCTGGCGGCGCCCCGTCGAGGAGATGGGCTGGCGGCCGCTCTACGGCCTCGGCCTCGCCGTCCACGTCGTCATGCTGGCCTTCATGCTGCTGCTGCCCTGGCCGACTGCACGCACCGTGCTGGCCAGCATCAGCCTGCCGGTGCTGCTCATCCACCCCCTCATCACCCTGGCCCTCGGCCTGCTGCTGGTCGACCGCCTGCGCCGCCGGCGCGACCTCGACGCCCTGCACGAGCAGGAGGCGCGCTACCACAGCCTGTTCGAGGACAACCAGTCGGTGATGCTGATCATCGACCCCGCTGACGGCGCCATCGTCGACGCCAACGCCGCCGCCACCGCCTACTACGGCTGGCCGCGCGAACGCCTCAAGAGCATGCGCATCGGCGACCTCGCCACCCTGCCGGCGGCGGAGCTGCGTGCCGAGCTGGCGGCGGCGCTGGCGCGCCGGCGCCAGCGCTTCGAGGCCAGCCAGCGCCACGCCGACGGCAGCCTGCGCGAGGTCGAGTTGTTCGGCGGGCCGCTGCGCCTGGGCGGGCGCGACTACCTGTACGCCATCGTGCACGACATCGGTGATCGCAAGGCGGCGGAGACTGCCCTGCAGGGCAGCGAGACCCTGCGCCGACAGGAACACGAGGCGGCCATGCGGGAACAGGAAGAGGCGCGCCGGGCGGCCCTCAACCTGATGGAAGACGCAGTGGCCACGCGCCACCAGGCCGAGGCCGCCCTGGACGCCCTGCGCGAGAGCGAGCGGCGCTTCCAGGACATCGCCGCGGCCTCGGCCGACTGGATCTGGGAGGTGGACCGGGAGGGCCGCTATACCTATGTCTCCGGTGGCGTCGAGGACATGATCGGCTACCGGCCGGAGGAGATGCTCGGCCGGCGGGCCTTCGACTTCATGCCGGCCGACGAGGCCGTTGCGATCGCCGCCCGCTTCGCCGACATCGTCGCCCGGGGCGAGCCCTTCCGCGACCTCGACAACGTCGACCTGCACAAGGACGGCAGCCGGCGCCAGGTGCAGAGCAGCGGCAT
>JAQVJE010000103.1 GCA_028695325.1 Gallionellaceae bacterium | reverse complement strand
TTTAACCCGTTCCCCGCCGGCCGAACAGGCTGGGTTCAGGCGAGCCACCTTGGTTTAACGCCGGACCAAGTGGCCCGATCCGACGCGATCCCGTGTGAATGACTCCTCAGCTGGTTGCCCAGCCCGGCCCACGGGCCTGCCGGTGAGGAGTCTGGCCATTAGGCGGCCAGAGCGTAGGTTTCGTCGTTGGCGACTAATTGTTTCCAGTAGATTTACGAGGGAACTGGTCCTCGGTATGCACCTGTCTGCTTTGCAACCCACGTCGAAGCCAGGTCGGCCCCATGTAACGTTGATGAGACGCACGGTGCGTGAAAAAGTTCACCTCACCGATCACAGAGGCTACGTGGCCAGGCCAGTATAGTCAAGCAGGTCGAGCGGCGCCCGGATGTAGCCGTCGCCGCCCCAGTCTTGCGGTCGGTCGACCTCGCCAAGGTAGCCATACAGGGCAACCACCACTGGCATGCCAGCAGCGCGGGCAGCCTGCACGTCGCGTTCGGCATCGCCGACATACAGGCAGTGTTCCGGTGTCACCGCGACGACACGGCTGGCATGGAGCATGGGCGCGGGATCGGGTTTCGGACGCACGCAGGTATCACCGCTGACGACGCAGGCAGCGCGTCGCAGCAGGCCCAACCGGTCCAGGAGCGGCTCCGTGTAGCGGGCCGGCTTGTTGGTGATCACACCCCAGGGAATACCCCGGTTGTCGATGGCGCCCAGCAGCGTGGCCATGCCTGGAAACAGTTCGGACCGGTCGGCCAGGTGAGCGGCATAGTGGTCGAGAAATTCCCGACGCAGTTCTTGGAACCCCGGATCCCCGTCGGCGACGCCGAAGGCAAGCCGTATCAGGCCCTGGGAACCGTGCGAGGCCTGGGCACGGATCGTGTGCGTGGCGAGCGCCGGGCGGCCACGTTGCTGCAGCATCCGGTTCAGTGCGTCGCCAAGGTCCGGCGCGGTGTCGACCAGGGTGCCGTCGAGATCGAACAGGACGGCGCGTGGCATGGCCGGCATCAGGCCGGCTTGCGGCAGGCGATCAGGTAGTTGACGTCGGTGTCCTGACCGAGAGAGTAAACCTTGGTGAAGGGGTTGTAGCTCATGCCCTTGATCTCGACCAGGTCGAGGGCGGCTTGGCGGGTGTAGCGGGTCAGCTCGGCCGGCTTGATGAAGCGGGCCCAGTCGTGGGTACCCTTGGGCAACAGATTGAGGACGTACTCGGCGCCGATGATGGCGAACAGATAGCTCTTCGGGTTACGGTTGAGGGTGGAGAAGAACAGCCAGCCGCCCGGCTTGCACAGGCTGGCGCAGGCGGCGATGGTGCTGGCCGGCTCGGGGACATGCTCAAGCATCTCCATGCAAGTGACGACGTCGTAGCCTTCCGGGCGATCCTCGGCGAGGTGCTCGGCGGCCACGGCCAGGTATTCGACCTCGCGGCCAGATTCCAGCAGATGCAACTTGGCGACCTTGAGTGCCTTGTCGGAAAGGTCGATGCCGGTGACCTGCCCACCCAATTCGGCCATGGCCTCGGCCAGGATGCCGCCGCCGCAGCCAACGTCGATGACCCGCTTGCCGGCGATGCCGGCCAGGCTGTCTATCCATTCCAGGCGCAGCGGGTTGATCTCGTGCAGGGGACGGAATTCCGATTGCGGGTCCCACCAGCGATGCGCCAGGGCGCTGAATTTATCCAATTCTGCTTGGTCTGCGTTGGTCATGCCTCGTCGTCCTGTGTAGCCTGCTGGTGCAGCTCGTAATATCGCTTGAACAAGGCCTCCAACTCGTCGATCACCTCGGCCGCCGGGTGCTTGTGCACCACGTGTCGGGTCATCAGTGCGGAGACCTCATGCAGCAGCTTGTCGCGCGCCAGCATCGGGTAGGTGGCGCGCAGGCGCTTTATCGCCTTGACCACCGACTCCTCGGCCGGCCTGGGGATACCCAGGGGGACACTGGAGACCTCGGCGGCAACGCCATTATCGCGTGTGGCGAGGAATTCGGCATAGTCCAGCAGACTATTCCTGCCGCTGGCGGACAAGGCTCGGTAATGCTTGAGCAGCCGCTTCTCGTCGCTGGTCATCGCCGCTCAGATGATCAGGTTGCTCTGGTCGCGCACCCAGGAACTGGTCTCGATGAAGTCGAGGAAGGCCTGCAGGAGCTTGCTGCGGAACTTCTCCTGCGGGTAGACCAGAGACAACTGGCGGCGCAGGGGCGGGTCGAGCGGCACAGCAGACAGTTCGCCCAGCTGCAGTTCCTTAGCCACCGTGGTCACCGAGACGATGGCAACGCCGAGGCTCGCGGTCACCGCGCCCTTGATGGCCTCGCGGCTGCCCAGTTCCATGACCAGGTTGAGCTCGTCCAGGTTGACGCCATTGAGGCGGAAGTAGTCGTCGATGCATTCCCGCGTGCCGGAACCGGACTCGCGGCTGATGTAGGGATGCGAGGCCACCTGGGCCGGCGACACCAGGTTGAGCTTGGCCAATTCGCACTGCGGGGCGCAGATCATCACCAACTCGTCCTCGCAGCACACCTTGGTGACCAAGTTGGGGTTGTGCGAGGGCGACTCGATGAGGCCGAGATCGAGGGTATGGTCGGCCACCTTGTGCTCAATGGTCTCGGAATTGGCCACTGTCAGCCGGGCCTGAGTCTCCGGGTGCTTGCGCTTGAACTCGCCGAGCAGCTTGGGCAGCATGTATTCGGCAATGGTGGTGGAGGCGCCGATCAGGAGCGGGCCGCTGACCTGGCCGGTCAGTTCGGAGATGCGCGCCTCCATCTCGGTCGTCAGGTTGAGTATGCGCTCAGCATAGTCGAGCGCCAGTTCGCCGGCCGGGGTGAGGGATATCTTGCCGTGCGAGCGCTCGAACAAACGGGTGTTGAAGTGCTCCTCCAACTGCTTGACCTGGAAGGTGACCGCCGGCTGGGTCATGAACAGCAATTCCGCAGCCTTGGTGAAAGACAGCTGTTTGGCGACGGTGAAGAAGACTTGCAGGCGGCGGTCAGCCATAAGAAAACCCAGATTACCAATAAATTTTATTGAATCATAATCTGCTAATTTAGGCCAGAGGCTCGACCGATAAAAAACACCAAAACCCGCATCCTGCAACCGATTCTGGATGGCATGCCCCTAGGCGGCGTGATATAACTCCGAATCGACTTTTCACGTGTTATTCAATGGATCGCGGCTTTTACATCATTATGGCGGCGCAGTTCTTCTCCGCGCTGGCCGATAATGCGCTGCTCATCACCGCGATCGCCCTGCTCAGGGAGATCCAGGCCCCGGCCGAGTACGAGCCACTGCTCAAGCTGTTCTTCACCTTCTCGTACGTCGCCCTGGCCGCCTTCGTCGGAGCCTTCGCCGACTCGATGCCCAAGGGCCGGGTCATGCTGATCAGCAACACGGTCAAGGTCGTCGGCTGCCTGATGATGATCGCCGGCGCCAACCCGCTCTACGCCTACGCGGTGGTCGGCCTCGGCGCCGCCGCCTATTCGCCGGCCAAGTACGGCATCCTGACCGAGTACCTGCCCCACTCCAAGCTGGTAGTCGCCAACAGCTGGATCGAGGGCCTCACCGTGGCCGCCATCATCATCGGCACCATGGCGGGTGGCTGGCTGATCAGCCCCTATGTCCAGGAGGCCTTCCACGCCGTCGATGCCCTGCTGTTCGGCGAGGTGGCCGGCAGCCTGATCGACTACAGCATGGGCGCCATCGCCGGCCTCTACCTGGTCGCCGCCCTGTTCAACCTTTGGGTACCGGACACCGGCGTCGACCACCGCGTGCTGCACCGCAACCCGTGGTACTTGGTGCGCGACTTCGCTCACTGCGTGAAGCTATTGTGGACCGACAAGCTGGGCCAAATCACCCTGGCGGTGACCACCTTGTTCTGGGGCGCCGGAGCCACCCTGCAGTACATCATGCTGCGTTGGGCCGAGGCCGCGCTGAACGTGCCCCTGCACCAGGCCACCTACCTGCAGGGCATCTTCGCCGCCGGGGTGGCGATTGGCGCCGTGCTGGCCGGCAAGTTGGTGCCTATCGACAAGTCGGTGCGGGTGATCCCGGTCGGCATCGCCATGGGCCTTGCCGCTCTGCTGATGATCCCAGTGCACAGCCTGGTGCCAGCTGCCGTACTGATGGTGGCGGTGGGTGCCATGGCGGGTTTTTTCGTGGTACCCATGAATGCCCTGCTGCAGCATCGCGGCCACATCCTGATGGGCGCCGGCCACTCCATCGCGGTGCAAAACTTCAACGAGAACCTCGGCATCCTGGTGATGCTGGCCCTCTATACCGTCATGGTGTCGACCGACCTGCCGGTCTGGCTGGTCATCGTCCTGTTCGGCGGCTTCATCATCGTCAGCATGTCGCTGGTGCGACGCTGGCACCTGTTCAACATGCGCGAGCACAAGGACGAACTGGAGCGCCTGCTGACCATCGCCGCCTCGGCGCATCAACCCCAGCACGCTGGCCATGTGCAGACCACCGGCCAGGTACTCAGGGAGCAGTTGCCGGCGCCGCGCGCAGTGGTGCACAAAACGGTCAGCTTCATCCGCGGCCCGGGCCGGCGCGGCAAGCGCCGCTAGCGGAGCAGGACCGGGCTGTCTGGCAACTGGTTGGCGGCCTCGCCACCAACAGGATATATCACCGCCAGGAGCGCGCCGATCTGGCGTACGCCGGCCAGTAGCGCCTCCTCGTGCCGGCCGGCCCGGAACAGGGCCTCCATGTCCTGGCAGATGGCCTCCCACTCCGCCTGCGCTACCCGTCGGGCGATGCCGCGGTCGACGACAATCTCGACGTCACGATCGGCCAGCAGGACATAGAGCAGTACGCCGTTGTTTTCCTCGGTGTCCCACACCTCCAAGCTGGCGAACACCTCCAGGGCGCGCGCCCGTGCACTGGTGCCGCGCAACAGGGCCGCTAGTTCGAGGCTGGCCTCGATGGCCACGCGCAGTTCACCGCCGCGACCGCTCTCTGCCTCCGCCACGGCCGCCCGTATGCGTTGCAGGGCCGCCGCATGCAGGCGGCGGCGTCGCCACCAGTCGGGCAACAGCAGGTGTCTGATCAGGCGTCCGAGCATCATCCCTCCCTCACCAGCGACCCGAGGCGCCGCCGCCACCGAAGCCGCCACCCCCACCCGAAAAACCACCGCCGCCGGAATGACTGCCACCGCCAGACCAGCCACCGCCCCGCCCTGTCCCGCCGGCCAGTCCGGCCAGGGTGAGGAAGAACACCACTACGGTGATGATCAGGGCCGCCAGGACACTACCGGTCAGCAGCCAGGCGCCGAAGAAGGCGGCGCCACCAGCAATGGCAGCGCCGGGCAGCGCCCCGAAGAGGGTGCGCAGTATCCGACCGACGACGAAGACGAACATCATCGCCAGCGGGATCATGCCCTCCAGTTCGTCCGGGCCGGCGGCCGCCGCCGGGGGCTCGGGCAGCGGTTCACCGTCAACCAGGGCAACCAGGCGGTCAACGCCGGCGGCAATGCCACCCTCGAAGTCGCCGGCCCGCAGGCTGGGCACGATGAACTCATCGATCACCCGCTTGGCCACGGCATCCGGTATCGCGCCCTCCAGGCCATAGCCGACCTCGATGCGCAGCGTACGGTCGTCCTTGGCGACCAGCAACAACAGGCCGTCATCCACCCCCTTTCGTCCAAGCCGCCAGGCTTCGACAACCCGGATGCCATACTGCTCGATAGTCTCCTCGCCGGTGGTCGGCACGACCAGCACTGCGAGCTGGCTACCCTTGCGCCGTTCGAGGTCGGCCAGGCGGGCCTCGATCCCTGCCTTGGCGGCAGGCGACAGGGTCGCAGTGAGGTCGGTCACCCGTTCCGCCAGCGGCGGCACGGCGACTTCTGCGGCTGCTGGTGTGCCGCCCAGCAGGACCAGGCACAGCATGAACAGTAAGCGCATCATGTCGTCACCTGCGTCTGACGCAACCGCTCGAACAGGCAGACAGCAGCGGCGGCAGCGACGTTGAGGGACTCCACCCGGCCAGCCATGGGAATGGAGAAGGGGCGCGTCGCGCCCAGCATCGCCGCGCTCAGCCCGGCCCCCTCGTTGCCGAATACGAAGGCCGTCGGACCGCCGAGGTCGAGCTCGTACAGGGTGTGTTCGCAGCGCAACGCCGCTGCCCAGACCTCGCCGGGGAAGGCACTCGCCACGCCGACCAGGTCGGCTCCCTCGTGGATGCGCAGGCGGAAGTGGCCACCTTGGCCGCCACGCAAGGCCTTGGGCGACCATGCCTCGGCACAGCCCTTGGACAGATGCACCGCCTCCACTCCGGCCGCCGCCGCAGTGCGTAGCAGTGCGCCCAGGTTGCCCGGATCCTGGATGTCCTCCAACAGGACGATGAAGCGGTCCGCCAGGCGGGCCGCCGGACGGGGAACATCGATCAAGGCCAGCATCCCGGTCGGCGCAGCCACCGGCGACAACCTGGCGAACAGCGGCTTCGGCAGCGCGGTAACCGGCACCGCGGGCAGCCGCTCCAGCCAGGTCGAAGCGTTCTCTGCGCAGACAATCAGGCGCCGCGGCATCATCCCCGCTTGCACCGCCTCGGCCAGCAGGTGTTCGCCATCGAGCAGGGTCTGGCCGCCAGCACGCCTGACGCGGCTGTCCTCGGCCAGGGCCAGCAGCTCCCGGTAATGCGGATTGTCCCGCGAGGTGATGTGCTTCACCGCCACGCGCGCACCGCCTTTTCACTGCGACGGCACGGCGACAGCGCCGGCCACGCGCGGACGGCATCAGACAGGCTGACATAGAGGTGAGGGTGGATCATGACCGTCGTGACCGGGGTGGCGACAGCGGCCATTCTACCGCCATGGCAATAAAAAAAGCCCGGTCGCTGACCGGGCTTGAAATCCACCAAAGGAGGAGGATGGAGGAGACAACACTGATGGCGCCAAGGGAGAAAAGCGCCGGCCTCAGTGTTATTAGAATTGTCTAATATTTTAATACATAATGCAAGCAGAATTTATGGTCTCCACAGATAGGACTAGCGCCACAGCCTTAGCGCAGGGTGACATAGACATCTAAAAAAAGTTCAACTAATTGATTAATATCAATAATTAATTTTGTTGCGGTCAAAGGCGGAGTCATAACCAGGCGAGAACCGTGAAAACAAATAAAAAAAACTGATTCCAACGGAAGACTGGCTCAGGCGCGGCCGTAGTGTACGGTGACGTTCTCGGGCTCCAACCAGGCGCGCAGATCGAGCATCAGGGCCTCCTCCAGGCGCACGCGCCAGGCCGCGCCGAGACTGATCTCGCATTCCTGGGCACCGCTGCGGTAGGTCATGCACACCGGGCAGCCGGGCTCGTCCGGCCCCACCCGGTAGGGCGCCAGCAGCTGGCTGAGACGGTCGGCACTGGCAACACCGTTGACGCGCAGGCTGAGCCGGTTGGCGAAGCGGCTGCGCGCCCGTTCGAGGTCATAGATCTCGTCCGCACCGACCCTGAGGCCACCTGAGTAGTCGTCGTGGCTGACCTTGCCGAATACCAGCAAAAGGTTATCTTCCTTGAGCAGGTTGCGATAGGTCTCGTACTGCTCGTTGTACACGGCGACGTCGAGTTGGGCGGTACCGTCGTCCAGCCTGACGAAGGCCATCTTTCCGCGCCGGGTCATCTGGCTGCGCACTTCCATCACCACCCCGGCCATCAGCTGCGGCCGCGGCTGCGGGGCAACCTGGGCCAACGTGCGGTCGACTATGCCGGCCAGTTCGCCCTGGTAGGCGGTGAACGGATGGCCGCTGAAATAGTAGCCCAG
>JAQVJE010000102.1:2857-7772 GCA_028695325.1 Gallionellaceae bacterium | reverse complement strand
GACTGCAGGCCGTTCAGGGATTTCTTGGTACGCAGGATGGGCAGCGGGCAGTTGAGGCCGCGGGCGTCGAGGGTGTTTTCCATGGTGCAACTCCTTGTCACAAGTAGACCGGTCGGTCCAGTTCTGGCTCAAAAAAAGCCCAAGCGGGCGGGAAGGACGGCAAATAGCTAGTGGCTCATCTCTATCCTCAGGGTCTTGATGGCCGGTCCCAGGTGCAGGATCAGGTCCGGGTCGGCGCGGGTCTTGGCCAGCAGGATGATGCCCTCCAGATAGGCCAGCATGGCGGTGGCGGTGGCCTCGGTGTCCATGGCGGCCAGGGCACCGGCGGCGACCGCCTCGTCTAGTGTGGCGCGGAAGCGGTCGCGCGCCTTGTCGAAGATGTAGTTGAGCTTGGCCCGCATGACGTCGTCGCGGGTGCTCATCTCCAGGGCCAGGTTGCCGAACAGGCAGCCTGGCATGCGGCCCTCCAGGTCGGCGGCGGCCTTTTGCCAGTAGTAGGCGGCGTCGATCATGTAGTCCAGGCGCTCCACCGGCGGCAGGGCCTGATCGAAGGCCTCGGCCACGAAGCCGTGCGCCCAGTCGTCCGCCATGTCATCGATCACCGCCAGTGCGAGGTCTCGCTTGGACGGGAAGAAGTGGTAGAAGCTGCCTTTCTGCACGCGCGCCGCCGCGCAGATCTCCTGGATGCCCACGTCGGCATAGCTGCGGCCGTGGAACATCTCGCGGGCGACTGCGAGGATGCGGGTGCGGGTGTCAGGGCTCATGTTCCGCATCATAATAGACCGGTCGGTCAAGTCAAGGACCGGTTATCCTGGCCCGCCAGGGCGGCCATTACACGGCGCCAGGCGGCCTCGTCCGCCTCGCCGAGCTGGGCGAACACCTGGGCGAAACGGGCCCGCTGGTCGCCCGACAGGGCGTCTTCCAAGGCTTGGCCCGCTGGGGTGAGGGACAGGCGGCGGA
This sequence comes from Gallionellaceae bacterium, assembly GCA_028695325.1. Classification (GTDB taxonomy): domain Bacteria; phylum Pseudomonadota; class Gammaproteobacteria; order Burkholderiales; family Thiobacillaceae; genus Parasulfuritortus. The sequence continues at coordinate 6,812 of JAQVJE010000102.1, read as the reverse complement.
TACGCCGGTCATGCGCGTCTGGTTTGGCGTGCACGTAGCCAAGAGCGGTAAGCCGGCGCATGGGCGCACTGAGCGACTGCTTGGTGACGCCAAGGATGGCCAAGAGGTCGTTGACTGACAGGCCGGGGTTGCGACCGACGAAATACAGGATGCGGTGGTGCACACGGGACAGGCCCTGTTCGGCGAGCAAGGCATCGGGACGGGCGACCAGTGCGTTGAAGGCGTAGAACAGGGCCTCCAGCGCCCGGTTGAGGGCCTGTACTCGATCGGGATCGATTTGGTCAGGCATGTTGACATTCTAGCCGTCCATGCCTAAGCTGATAAGTCAATATAGCTGACCTATATGGAGCCCACCATGCACGAGCACGCCGTCTGCTGGCTGAATGGCCGCCTGGTTCCCCTCGCAGAGGCGCGCATCTCGGTGTTCGATCACGGCCTGTTATATGGCGACGGTGTGTTCGAGGGCATCCGTTTCTATCGCCGGCGGCCGTTCAAGCTGCGCGCCCACCTGGAGCGCTTCGCCGACTCCGCGCGCGCCATCGCCCTCGAGCTGCCCTATGGCCAGGCCGAGGTGGCCGCCGCGGTGATGGCGACGGTGGATGCCTACGCCGGCGCGGATGGCTATTTGCGCCTAGTGGCGACCCGCGGCGAAGGGGTACTCGGCATCGACCCGCGCAACTGTGCCCGCCCGAGCCTTTTCGTGATTGCCGACCGCCTGTCCATGGTCCCCGACGCGGTCAGGCAACGGGGGGCGCGCGTCGTCGTCGCCGCCACCAGGCGCCTGCCGCCGGACGGTCTCGACCCGCGCATCAAGAGCCTGAACTACCTCAACCACATCCTTGCGCGCATGGAAGCGAACCGGGCCGGCGCCGACGAGGCCATCCTGCTCAATGACGCCGGCAGGGTCGCCGAAGGCACCGCGGACAACGTCTTCATCGTCCGTCATGGCCGCCTGCTGACGCCGCCTCCGGTGGAAGGCGCCCTGGCAGGCATTACCCGCGCCACGATCCTGGAACTCGCCGCAGCAGCTGGCATCCCGCACGCCGAGGTGGCGCTGGCGCCCTATGATCTGTACACCGCCGAGGAGTGCTTCCTGACCGGCACCGGTGCCGAACTGATCCCGGTGGCCGAGGTGGACGGCCGCGCCATGACCCATTGCCCCGGTCCGGTCTACCGGGAGCTGGAGCACCAGTTCGACGCACTGGTATCCGGGCCGGCCATGACCGCGGACTGGTAGCGCGCCAACAGGTCCGGGTCCTCGATGGAGCCATGGTGGTGGATCTGGCGCCAGCGGCCGGCCGACTTGCGGTAGGTGCGGCTGGTGCGTATGGCCAGGTCGATGCGCAGATCGCCCAGGGTGAAGTGGCCGCGCTCGCGCCCGGCGGCGACGAAGAGGTCGCCGCCCTCGTGCAGGGTGTAGTCGTAGAACTCCACCCACACGCGGGCGGCGCCAGCGAACAGGCGGGCGTAGAGCGGCTCAATCTCCTCCCAGCCGCGCCGGAGGCCGCCCAGCGGATTGGCGAGTACGCACTCGTCCTGCTGCCAGTTTTGGCGCATCAAGTCCAGGTCGCGGCCGTTGAAGGCGCGATAGAACTCGGCCAGTGCACCCAGCGACGTGTCCACCGGGGCGGCTTCGTCGCCGCGGATGGGCGCGACGAAACGTGCACCGGGCTGGCTGTGGGCGACCTGCCGGCCTGACATGGCGGTCAAGTCGGCGTGGTGTACGGTTTGAGGCATGGCGGCTTCCATTCGTTGTCTTGGCACATTATTCTTCAGCCGCATGACATGGGCGACAATACGCTTCATCGTCAATTCTGAGGTTCCAAACAGGAAACAATCATGCGCTGGCTGGCTGAAATGGGCGTGTTCGCCCGCGTCGTGGAAGCGGGCGGGTTCGCCAAGGCGGCGCGCCAGCTCGGCCTCACCCGCTCGGCGGTGAGCAAGCATGTCGGCAGGTTGGAGGATGGCCTGGGCGTCCGGCTCCTGCACCGCACCACGCGAGCCATGAGCCTGACCGAGGCAGGGCGTGCAGTGTATGAGCAGTGTGCCAGGCTTGCCGACGCCGCCGACGAGGCGGTGGCGGCGGCCGGTCGCCTGGCCGCCGCGCCGCGCGGCTGGCTGCGGCTGAGCACCTCGGTTGCCTATGGCCATGCCGTGCTGGTGCCGGCCCTGCCTGGGCTCATGGCGCGCTATCCGGAACTGCGCGTCGACCTCGTCCTCCTCGACCGCAATGTCGACTTGGCCGAGGAAGGCTTCGACCTCGTACTGCGCCTCACCGACCGCCCGCCCGAGGGGTTGGTGGCACGGCGGCTTGCCGACGTGGCCTTCGTGGCCTGCGCCAGCCCGGACTACCTGGCCGCGTATCCTGCACCGGCGGCACCAGCCGCGCTGGCCGGGCACAACTGCCTGCGCCAGGGCCATCCCAGCCCGGCGAGCGAGTGGGCCTTCGACGGTCCCGGCGGCTCGGTGACGGTGGCCATCGACGGCAACGCGGTGATGAGCGGCAGCGAGGGGGTGCGCAGCCTCGCCCTGGCCGGTGCGGGCTGCGCCCTGCTGCCGGACTTCATGGTAACGGACGATCTCGCCACCGGCCGCCTGCTACGCCTGCTGCCGGACTGGCAGCCGCGTGCCCGCTACGCCTCCCTGTACGCACTCTACCTGCCTGGGCGGCAGGTCAATCCCAAGGTCAGGGCCTGCATCGACTGGCTACTGGAAAGACAGGAGCCCCACTCATGACAGCCACGAAAAAACCGTTCAGCGACCATTTCGCCCCCGTCGCCAGCGCCTACGCCGATTTCCGGCCGCGCTATCCTGCCGGGCTGTTCGACTGGCTGGCCGCGCTGGCGCCCAACCGCGCCCTGGCCTGGGACTGCGCCTGCGGCAGCGGCCAAGCGGCTGTGGACCTGGCCGAGCGGTTCGACCGGGTGGTGGCCACGGACGCCAGCGCCAAGCAGTTGCATGGCGCCGTGCCGCATCCCCGCGTCGAATACCGCCTGGCCCCCGCCGAGGCCTCCGGCCTGGCCGCTGCCTCGGCGGACCTGGTCAGCGTGGCCCAGGCCCTGCACTGGTTCGACCGTCCGCGCTTCTATGCCGAGGCGCGCCGGGTGCTGAAACCGGGCGGCATCCTGGCGGTGTGGACCTATGGCGTGCAGACGCTGGCCGGCGACGAGGTGGACGCTCTGGTGCAGTATTTCTATCACGACGTTGTGGGCCCGTACTGGCCGCCGGAACGCGCCCTGGTGGAGACCGGCTACCGGAGCATTGACTTTCCCTTCGAGGAGGTCGCGGCGCCCGCCTTCGCCATGCGCGCGGCCTGGAACCTGGCCCGCCTGCTCGGCTACTTCAGCAGTTGGTCGGCGACCGGGCGCTACATCGAGGCACGCGGCACGGACCCGGTTGCGACCCTGGCCGAGCGCTTGGCGGCGGCCTGGGGTGACCCGGAGGCGAGTCGCACTGTGACCTGGCCGCTGGCGGTGCGGGTCGGCCGCATACCCGACAATTGAACTCGGGAATTGCCCTGGCCGGCGCCGGCTGGCAAACTATCAGCATTTCCTTATCAACCACCGAGGTATGCGCATGGCCGGCCTGAGCAACCAAACCCCGATCCCCACCGAGATCAAGCTGCACAAGCAGTCCAAGGTCATGGAGATCGCCTTCGACGACGGCTTCCGCTGCAACCTGCCGTTCGAGTTCCTGCGCGTCTTCTCGCCCTCCGCCGAGGTGCGCGGCCACGGCCCCGGCCAGGAGACCCTGCAGGTGGGCAAGATCAACGTCGACATCACCGCCGTCGAGCCGGTCGGCCACTATGCCGTGGTCCTGGTGTTCGATGACAAGCACGACTCCGGCATCTATTCCTGGGATTACCTGTACGACCTCGGCAAGCTCCAGGATGTCTACTGGCGGGAGTACCTGCGCCGCCTGGAAGAAGCCGGCGAATCGCGCGAGCCCAAGACCC
>JAQVJE010000102.1:0-2757 GCA_028695325.1 Gallionellaceae bacterium | reverse complement strand
GACAAGCACGACTCCGGCATCTATTCCTGGGATTACCTGTACGACCTCGGCAAGCTCCAGGATGTCTACTGGCGGGAGTACCTGCGCCGCCTGGAAGAAGCCGGCGAATCGCGCGAGCCCAAGACCCTGATCAAGGAATGATCGCCGCGGCGATCGGCGCCGCCACCGGGGCGCCGTTCGTGCTCGCCGGGCGGCGCGCGGTCGGCGGCGGCGACATCAACCAGGCGGAGGTGCTGACCGGCCGCGACGGCCGCCGCTACTTCGCCAAGCTGAACCGGGCCGACCGCCTGGCCATGTTCGAGGCCGAGGCGGACGGCCTCGACGAGATCGTCCAGAGTGGCGCCATCCGGGCGCCCAGGCCGGTCTGCACCGGCGTCGAGGGCGGCCGCGCCTTCCTGGTGCTGGAATACCTGGAACTGGACGGCCGGGGCGACGCCGCCGAGCTGGGCCGCCGTCTGGCCACCCTGCACCGGACGACGGCGCCCCGCTTCGGCTGGTCGCGCGACAACACCATCGGGGCGACGCCGCAGCCGAACGCCTGGCAGGATGACTGGGTCGGCTTCCTGCGCGCGCGGCGCCTCGGTTTCCAACTCGAACTGGCCCGGCGCAACGGCGCGCCGGCCCGGCTGGTCGGCCTGGGCGAGCGCCTGCTCGACGGCCTGGCGGGCTTCTTTCCGGGGTACCGGCCAGTGCCCGCGTTGCTGCACGGCGACCTGTGGGGCGGCAACTACGGCTACGCGGGCGGCGAGCCGGTGCTGTTCGACCCCGCCGTCTACTACGGCGACCGCGAGGCGGACATCGCCATGACCGAGCTGTTCGGCGGCTTCCCGCCTGCCTTCCGGGCCGCCTATGCTGAGGCCTGGCCGCTCGACCCCGGCTATGATGCGCGCAAGGACCTCTACAACCTCTATCACGTGCTCAACCACTACAACCTGTTCGGCGGCGGTTATGCCGGCCAGGCGGAGCGGATGATCGGGCGGCTGCTGGCGGAGGCAGGCTGAGGCTTCTCCACGACAGCCCATCCTCTCGCATGGATTGTCGAAATGTGATGGCTATGTGCGCCGTTTTACATAATCGTCTTGCCATCTCAAATCCAGTCGAAGCGAAAGAAACCCGTTGCCACAGCAGACACGCAATTCCACGGTCCGGCGGCGCTGGCTGACCAGCACCGCAAGTCGCCACCCTCCAATCTTTCGCCACCACGGTGTCATACAGCGCGAAGTGCTCAGGCCCTCGTGACTCTCCATGCCGGCATAGCGTGGCGACGCGCCTTTATAGCGATGGAAGGCGAAGGCGGTCTGGTTTATCTGCTCGGTGTTGAACAATTTGAAGAGGACGAGCCGATGGAAGTCCTACATCGTCAGGCCAGCAGGTGTTGGCTAGCAATAATGGGCCCCAGACCAGCGCGGACATCAGGTTCGGCCTGGCCATCGTCACGACCCGACGCGGCAGTATGGCGGCAGGGTGGATCTGCCTGGATCTCTCCAGGGTGGGGCAGGATGATAGTGGGGCCTGCCCACCCGCCTGAGTGTTCAGCCGTCCAGTGCCTTTACTCGCAACGAGCGCAGCATGCCAAGCATGTCGGCCATGTCCTTGTCCCAGCTGTCGGCGGGGGCGTGCATATTGACGATGTGGTAGCCGTTGAGCTCCGGGCGCTTGAACACCAGAGCCATCTGCATGTAGTCCTTGCCGGATTTACGATAGCGAATCATGAAACGGTAGCCTTGGAAGGGCTGGCCGTTCAGGGCGAAGGCGTCTAGGCCGCAGGCGGCCTCTTCCCAGATTTGCAGGTTTTCCTTACCGGCGCGGTGCTGTGCCAGGATGTCGTCGACCACGTCCATGAGCTTCTTGTAACTGGGATCGACGGCATTCTGGATGAAGAAAGTCGGCGGCAGGCCGCCGCGGCCGTCGCGCTTGACCAGCTTGATGGAATAGTCGTTTTCGTCCTCGACCTGCCAGCCTGCCGGGTGGCGGAAAGACAGGTACAGATTGGGCCGGTCGATGCCGGCGGTATGGCGGTCGTTGATGTTCTTCCAATATTCATAGTAGACACAGCGTTCATCGCTCCCTGTCGCCGGCGCGGCTGCCGGTGCCGGCCTCTGGACCGGCGCTTGAACAGGCGGGGCCGACTTGATCGGCGCGGTCGGCGTTTGGGCCAGGATTGGCCGTACAGGGGCCGGTACCTCGGTCGGCAGCAGGCGGAAGCTGTTGGTCACCGCGTCGCCTTCGGCCACCCGGCTCTGGTACAGCGCCTCCGGCACCATGGTGGTAATGACATAACCGCGCTTGCCTTGGATGGTATAGAAAGCGGCGATGACCACGGAGGCGCCGTTGCTCCAAGTGCGGTAGGCCGCCAGCAGGCCCTGTATGCCGTTGAGGCTGTGGGCCTGGCTGCCCGCCAGTTTCGCGCCCTTGATCGCAGACTGCTCGAAGGCCTGGCGCAGCAGGTCGGCGGTGATACCTTCCTGGCTCAGGTCGACGGCGTGGATCTGCACCGCCAGGTTACCGTCCGGGCTGGTGGCGGTGAACATCCGGTCCTTGCCGTTCATGGTCGCCTGCTGGCTCCAGTTGTCCGGCACGGTGATATGGAAGCCGAATGGCCGGTCTTCATAGTCCTTGGCCAGGGCCGCGCTAGACAGGAGCAATGCCGCCAGCAGGGTCTGGAATAGGCGTGTGATGGTTGTCATGGGGAAACTCCTCTAGGTGGCTGCTTGGGGTGGCAAAATGCCCCCCCGCGCGCTTCAGAAAACCTGCTCC
>JAQVJE010000101.1 GCA_028695325.1 Gallionellaceae bacterium | reverse complement strand
CTGTTGACCGGCTGGTTGCCGGCCGCGACGATAACATCGCCCGGACGGATACCGGCGCGCGCCGCGGCGCCCCCCGCCTCCTCGACCAGGACGCCGGAATCGATCTTGAGCTGGCGCTTCTGCTCGGCCTTGAGGGGGCTCACCAGGAGGCCGGCCTGGTCGGGCTTGCCGGCGTCAACGACCGCCTGGCCGCCCTCCATCTCGCCCACCGTGATGGTCAGCTCGAGGCTGGCGCCCTTGCGCCAGACCGTCATGCCAACCTGGCTGCCCGGCTTGGAGGCACCGACCAGGCGGGGCAGGTCGATCGAGGTCTCGACCGGCTTGCCGTCGAAGCGGATGACGATGTCGGACGGCTTGACCCCCGCTTTGTCGGCCGGTCCGCCCTCCTCGACCTCGGCGATCAGGGCGCCGCGTGGCTGGCCCAGGCCGAAGGAATCGGCCAGGTCGGCGGTGACCTCCTGGATCAGCACGCCGATGCGGCCGCGGCTTACCTTGCCGCCGTCCTTGAGTTGGGCCATCACCTCCATGGCAACGTCGATGGGGATGGCGAACGACAGGCCCATGTAGCCACCCGAGCGGGAAATGATCTGGGAGTTGATGCCGACCACCTCGCCCCGCATGTTGAACAGCGGGCCGCCGGAATTGCCCGGGTTGACCGCCACGTCGGTCTGGATGAAGGGGGTGTAGCTCTCCTGCGGCAGGGCGCGGCCCTTGGCCGAGACGATGCCGGCGGTGACCGAGTTCTCAAAGCCGAACGGGGCGCCGATCGCCAGCACCCATTCGCCGACCTTGAGCCTGGCGGGGTCGCCGATGGTGACCGTAGGCAGGTTCCTGGCGTCGATCTTGAGCAGGGCGACATCGCTCTTCTCGTCGCTACCAACCACCTTGGCGCGGAACTCGCGCCGGTCGGACAGCTTGACGGTCACCTCGTCGACACCATCAACCACGTGGGTATTGGTCAGGATGTAGCCATCGGGGCTGACGATGAAGCCGGAGCCCTGGCCACGCCGCGGCCGCGATGGGGCGCCCTCCGGCATGCCGAAGTCGGGCATGCCGAAACGCCGGAAGAGCTCGGCCATCTCGTCGGGCATCTTGCCGCGTCGCTGTGGGCGGGCATCCTGGGTGGTGGTGATGTTGACCACCGCGGGCGAGTGCTTCTCGGCCAACTCGGTGAAGTCGGGCAGGCTGGCGGCCCAGGCGGCCACCGGGAAGGCGAAGGACAATAACAGCCAGGCTAGGCATCGCTTCATGATCACCTCTCTCACGTATCGGTTACAGCAGGGGCGGCTGTGCCGCCCGCTATCAGTTGCTCACGCAGCCGGTCGCGCCGCGCCGAAGGATCACCGGCGAGGGCGGCGCCTGGCGGCGCCGCAGCCAGATCGCTGCAGCCACCAGCCCAGCCGCGCCGCCGGCGATGGCCTGGGGTTCGCCCCAGACGCCGCCCAGCAGGGCTCCGGACAGGAGCAACAGCAGCGGGACCAGGTAGGCCGAGATCGCAGCACGCAGCAGCGAGCCCTCCTCGATCCCGACCACCACGGCGTCGCCCGGTTCGGCCGAGATTGGATTCATCACCGCGTATTCAGGTTCCCCGGGATGCAGCAGGCGGACGAAGATGGAACTGCCGCAACCCTTGCCGCCGCAGGCGCCGCAGGAGGAGGGGCTCTCGGCGCGAACCCAGGCGAGTTCGCCTTCCACGCGTGTCACGCGGGCGGAGTTCTCGATCATCGTCAGCGCAGCGCCAGGCCCTTGGCCACCGCCTCCACAGCCGGCCAGGGCGCATCGCCCAGCACGGTGACCTGATAGGGGCCCAGCTTGCGGGTGAGCATGTTCATCATGCCGCGCGTGCTCTGGCCCTTCAGACTGACCAGGTTCTTCGGCGCCGGTTCGACGAACATGGAGATGTGGCTGAGGCCGTCGCTGAACACCCAGTGCTCGACCTCGCCGGCCCGCTTGGGCAGTTTACGCTTGATGGCGGCCGATTTGGCATAGCCGGGCGGCAGGAAACGGACCTCGACGGCACCGCTCTCCACCATGCGCAACTCATCCGCCGGGGTGGTGCCGAGCGGTTCCAGGCTCGCCTTGCCGCTCACCCCACGGCGCATGCTGGTGAAGGTGTATTGCAGCAGCGGATGACCTTTGCCATCGACCATCACCGCCCTCAGCGGCAATCCGGTCAACTGGTCGGCGCATAGCACATAGCCCCAGCGGTACTGGTCCTTGGGCGCCAGTTCCAGGGAGCGGCATTCCTGGCCGGCCACACGGTCCAGCCCGGCCAGGCGAACGGCATAATGATCGAGCAGGCGCGCGGTATTCTCGGGCAGCAGATCGGGAAAGTGGCGGGTGCCGAGACGCCGCTCCAGGCGCTGCCCCTTGGCGTCCCAGACCAGGGTGACCGACTCGTTGCGATAGCAGCGCATCTCGCTCTGCTGCCCGTCCAGCACCACCAGGCGGCTGATGCTCGACGCACCTTCGACATGGTTTTCCACCTGGATGGTCTTCATGCGATCGCCCATCTGCATGACAAAGATACCCTCGTAGGGCAGCTTGCGCGAAGCATCGGAGACGCGTTGCAGCCAGGCCACCGCCTCGCCGTCGGTAAGCTCGGCCGTGGCCCAGGCCGGCACAGCCAAGGCCGCCATCAGGACCAGGCCCAGCGCCTGGATCACCGTCCGCCTCCGGCCAGCGAGACCTGGGTGAAGCGCATCTCGGTGTCGCCCGCCACGGCATACGCATAGTCCTGGTGGGCAGCCAGGTAGGGCCGCAGCTCGTCGTTCTGCGCCAACGGGGCATCGTTGGCGGCCACCGGCAGGGCCGGCGTCTCGCCGGACTGCGGCGACATGCTCAGTACGCCCCAGGCGATGGCAGCGACGGCGGCAGCCGCGGCGGCATAGTAATAGGGACGCCGGTCCGTCGCCGCCGGCAGCGGCGCCAGCACGGTCGGCTCATCGGCCACGGCGGTGCGCACGCGGGCGGCAAAGTCTGCGCGGCCGGGCGCGCAGCCACGCATGACATCGCCGATCAGGCTGTACTCCGACCATCGGCCCAGTGCTTCGTCATCCCGGCCGAGGCGGACTAGGGCCCGTCGCGCCGCCTCTTCGTCGAGTTCGCCGTCATAGAGGGCGGACAGCCAGTCGTCGGCATCGGGTTTGCGCAGGGCATTCAGTTCGTTCATCTTCACCACCTCTTGTCTTCGGACGTGCCGAGGATCGGCCGCAGCTTGGCGGCGATGGCCTCGCGCGCCCGGAAAATCCGGGACCGCACGGTGCCGATGGGACAGCCCATCAGCTCGGCGATCTCCTCGTAACTCAGCCCCTCCATCTCGCGCAGGGTGATGGCGGTGCGCAATTCCTCGGGCAGGCCCTCGACCACCTGGTTCACCGCGATGGCCACCTGCTTGGACAGCAGCTCCGACTCCGGCGTGCCGATGTCCTGCGCCACCAGGCGCTCGTCCGGCTCGTCGTCGTCGCCCAGCGCCTGGTCGCTGATCGTCGGCATCGCCTTCTTGCGCGTCGCCAGGTAGTTCTTCGCCGTGTTGACGCCAATCCGGTACAGCCAGGTGTAGAAGGCGGCATCGCCGCGGAAGTTCGGCAACGCGCGATAGGCCTTGATGAAGGTTTCCTGGGCAATGTCGTCGATCTCGTCCGGGTCGCGCACCATGCGCGACAGCAGCCTATGCAGGCGGCGCTGATACTTCTCGACCAAGAGCCCGAAGGCACGCTTGTCGCCGAGACGCGCGCGTTCCACCAGCTGCCGGTCTATATCCTGTTCGCTCATGATCGATTCGTTCGGGGCATCCGCGCCCCCAGCCCAACCCTTTCCGTCGAAACCGGGCTAGTATAACCGTCAGCAAGCGCCAGCACTGCGCTAGTGACCGAACACCGCACTCTAAGTTCCCCCATCGACCCATGCCACGCTACGACGTCCTCATCATCGGCTCCGGCCTCGCCGCCTGCACCCTGGCCCTGTCGCTGCCGGAACGCCTCAGGGTGCTGATGATCACCAAGAAGACCTTCTCGGACAGTTCCAGCGCCATGGCCCAGGGCGGCATCGCGGCCGCCTTCTCCAGCGAGGACAGCTTCGCCGCCCACATACGCGACACCCTGGTGGCGGGCGCCGGCCTGTGCGACGAGACGGCGGTGCGCTATGTCGTCGAGCACGGCCCCGGCGCCATCGACTGGCTGATCGGACAGGGGGTGGCGTTCGACCGCGACCGCGATGGCTACCACCTGACCCGCGAGGGGGGCCACAGCCAGCGGCGCATCTTCCATGTCGCCGACGCCACCGGCGCCGGCGTGCAGGATACCCTGATGGCCAGGCTGCGCGCGGCGCCCAACGTCGAGTTCAGGGAACGCCATATCGCCATCGACCTGATCACCGGCAGGAAGCTCGGCCGCGACGACCGCCGCGTCTATGGCGCCTACGTGTTCGACAGCGCGGCCGACCGGGTCGAGACCATCGCCGCCGGTCACACCGTGCTCGCCACCGGCGGCGCCGGCAAGGTCTTCCTCTACACTTCCAACCCGGACACCGCCACCGGCGACGGCATCGCCATGGCCTGGCGGGCGGGCTGCCGGGTCGCCAACCTGGAGTTCGTACAGTTCCACCCCACCTGCCTGTACCACCCCAAGGCCAAGTCCTTCCTGATCACCGAGGCCATGCGCGGCGAGGGCGGCATCCTGCGGCTGCCCGACGGCAGCCGCTTCATGCCGGCGCACGACGAGCGCGCCGAGCTGGCGCCGCGCGACATCGTCGCCCGCGCCATCGACTTCGAGATGAAGAAGCGCGGCCTCGACTGCGTCTACCTCGACATCACCCACCAGCCGGCCAACTTCATCGTCGGCCATTTCCCCAACATCTACGCCCGCTGCAAGGAGCTCGGCATCGACATCACGCGGGAGTGGATCCCGGTCGCCCCGGCCGCCCACTACACCTGCGGCGGCGTCATGGTGGACAAGAACAGCCGCACCGATCTCGGCAACCTGTACGCCATCGGCGAGACCACCTGTACCGGCCTGCACGGCGCCAACCGCCTGGCCAGCAACTCGCTGCTGGAATGCCTGGTCTACGGCCGCGCCGCCGCCGCCGACATCGCCGCCGGCCAGCCCGCGCAGGCGAGCGCATTGCCGCGCTGGGACGAGAGCCGGGTCACCGACGCCGACGAGCAGATCGTCATCACGCACAACTGGCACGAGCTGCGCGGCTTCATGTGGGACTACGTCGGCATCGTGCGCACCAACAAGCGCCTGGAGCGGGCGGCGCACCGCATCCGCCTGCTGCGCCAGGAGATCCACGAGTACTACAGCAACTTCCGGGTCGGCAACGACCTCATCGAGCTGCGCAACCTGGTCGAGACCGCCGACCTCATGGTGCGCTGCGCCCAGCAGCGGCACGAGAGCCGGGGCCTGCACGCCTCGCGCGACTATCCCGGCCTGCTGCCGGAGGCGAAGAACACGGTGCTGGAGCCCGACCAGGCCGGTCAGCTCAGCGCGATGGCCAGGTAGGTGACATAGAGGGCGCCGTTGACCGCCAGGTGCCAGACCCGCAGTTGCCCGCGCGCCAGCATGAAGCGCAGCCAGGCGGCCGCCACCAGGGTGATCACCACGCCGGCCAGCACCTCCTTGACCGGCACCCAGGGGGTGAGCAGGATGCCGATGGCAGGCAGCAGGGTGCCCTGGAACACCATGGCGCCGGTGATGTTGCCGAAAGCGAGCGTATCCTTATGCCGGCGGATCCAGAGGATGGAATTGACCTTCTCAGGCAGCTCGGTGGCGATGGGCACGATCATCAGGCTGAGCACCAGGGCCGAGATGCCGAGGATGGGCGCGGCCTCCTCGATGCCGTGGATGAAGCCTTTGGCCCCCATCACCAGGAGGACCAAACCGGTGCCGAGCTGGACGAAGATGGTGACCCAGTTGGTCGGCAGGCCGAGCCTGGCCAGGAACATGGGCTCGCCCGCCTCGGTGCCGTGGCCGTCCTTGACCAGCTTCTCCGAGGCCTGGATGGTCAGCATGATGTAGAAGAAGTAGATGGTCACCATGGCGAAGGCCAGGGTGGCGCGGATGCCGGCGGTCTCGTGCGGCACGAACAGGGCCACGGCGGACAGCGCGAAGGCGGCCAGGAAGAAGTTGAGGTCGCGGGCCAGGCCGGTACGCTCGGGGGCCAGGTGGCCGTGCGTGCCACGCCGCTTCCAGACCGACAGGGCCATGAGGAAGATGGACAAGGTCGACAGCATGAGCGGCGCACCGAGGATGGCGCCGACACCGATCTCCTCGTTGAGCCGCTGGTTCTGGGTGCCGGCGAAGATGGCCAGCAGCGGCACGATGGTCTCCGGCAGGGCGGTGCCGACGGCGGCGAAGATGGAGCCGGTCACCCCTTCCGAGATCTTCAGCCGCTCGCCCAGGTGTTCCAGCGCGTTCACGAACACCTCGGCGGCGATCAGTATCAGGACCAGGAAAAAGAACATTTCCAGGATCAGCATGGCGGCACTCCAAGTTAAGGACGCGGCATTCTAAGGGATAATGAGTGCATGGCAGCGGCCGCCTTCCAGCCCCTCGACGAGTTCGACTACCACCGCCGCCTGGCGGCGGCGGATGGTCTCGCCCTGGTGCTGTTCTCCAGCGCCGCCTGCGCCACCTGCCGGGCGGCGGAGCGCCTGCTGCCGGCCGCGGCCCCACCCGGAGCGCGGCTCTACAAGGTCGACGTCCAGCAGAGCCTGGCCCTGACCCGCGCCTTCGATCTCTTCCACCTGCCCGGCCTGTTTCTCTACCGGGACGGCCGCTACCACGCCCGGCTGGACTGCCAGGTGGCACCGGCGACCCTGCATCCGGCCATCGACCAGGCCCTGGCCCGGCCAGCCGAGGAGGAACCGTGACCGGTCTCGATCAGGACGGCTGGCTGGTTGGCGTCCGCCGCCTTCCCTCGCCCAACCAGGACGACCGCCCGGAAGGCGTGGCGGTGGACCTAGTGGTGGTGCACAACATCAGCCTGCCGCCCGGCCAGTTCGGCGGCGACGGCATCGTCGAGCTGTTCAACAACCGCCTCGCCCCGGCCGCGCACCCTTACTACGCGACCATCGCGAACCTGCGTGTGTCGGCCCATTTCCTCATCCGGCGCGACGGCGAAGCGATCCAGTTCGTCGCCTGCAACCGGCGTGCCTGGCACGCCGGCTTGTCCGCCTGGCACGGCCGCGAACGCTGCAATGACTTCTCGGTTGGCATCGAGCTGGAGGGCACGGACGACCTGCCCTTCACGGACGCGCAGTACGACCGGCTGAACGAATTGCTGGGGGAGCTGTATGCCCGCTATCCGATCGCCGACGTCGCCGGCCACTCGGACATCGCGCCGGGCCGCAAGACCGACCCGGGGCCGTGCTTCGACTGGGGCCGGGTCAGGCGGCCTGGGCCGGTATCTCGGAACCGATCCGCTTGATGCGGTTCTTGTCGTCGACGTAGACCAGCTTCGGCTCGTACTTGGCCAGTTCGATCTCGTTATAGCCGGCGAACGAGGCGATGATCAGGACATCCCCCGCGGCCGCCTTGCGCGCCGCGGCGCCGTTCACCGAGATCATGCCGCTGCCGCGCTGGCCGCGGATGGCATAGGTGGTGAATCGCTCGCCGTTGTTGACGTTGTAGATGTCGATCTGCTCGTATTCCCGGATGTCCGCCGCCTCCAGCAACAGCTCGTCGATGGCGCAGGAACCTTCGTAGTGAAGTTCCGACGCGGTGACGTGCACGCGGTGCAGCTTGGACTTCAGCAGGGTGCGTTGCATGGCGGTGG
>JAQVJE010000100.1:4191-7804 GCA_028695325.1 Gallionellaceae bacterium | reverse complement strand
GGGCGTCGAGGGCGTGCACCAGCAGGCTGCGGCGGTCCGCGGCGAGGCGGGCCGACACGGTGCCCGGGGTCAGGCAGATGGTGTTGGCGAGCAGGCTGATGGCGAGGTCGCTGGTGAGGTCGAGGGGTACCTCGATGAAGGCCGGCGCCAGGCGGTCCGGGTCGCCCAGGATGCGGCGCGCCACCGCCAGGTTGGCCACCACGATGTCGTACAGTAGCACGCCGACCAGGCGCAGCAGGACGACGGGGCGGCGGATGCGCACGCGGTCCGGCCAGAAGGCGCGGGTGAACAGCGGGATCAGCCAGCCGAGCAGCAGGCCGAGGACGAGTTGGCCGGGTGCGACGCTGTTGTTGAGCAGCAGCCAGATCAGGGCGAGGGCGAGGCTGAGCAGCGGGTGGGGCAGCAGTTTCATGGGTGACTCCCGAGGACGGCCGCGATGTAGTCCTGCGGCGCCAGCAGTTGCCCGGCGGCGGCGGCGGCGAGGTCGCTGAGCGGACCGGCGGCGACGGTGAGGACGAGCCCCAGGGCCAGCAGGGCGGCCGCCGGGGCGACGGGGACCGCGGCGGCCGGGGCCGGCGCGCCGGCGGCGCGGAAGAACAGCAGGCTGCCCGAACGGGCCAGCGCGACCAGGGCCAGCAGGCCGCCGCCCAGCACGGCCGCCAGCACCCAGGGCCAGGCCGGGTGGGCCAGCGCCGCCCGGAGGAGGAGAAACTTGCCGACGAAGCCGGACAGCGGCGGCATGCCGGTGAGCAGGATGGCGGCGACGAAGAACAGACCGCCCAGCCAGCCCGCCCCGGCCAGGGCCGGGCCCGGCTCGAAGCGGTCGGCGAGGGCGCCGCGGCCGCTGCCGATGCGGTCGGCGAGCAGGAACAGGGCGGCGGCGGCGAAGGTGGAGTGGGGCAGGTAGTAGAGGCCGGCGGCGATGCCGGCGGCGCTGCCGAGGCCGAAGGCGGTGAGCAGGGTGCCCACCGAGGCCACCACCAGCCAGGCGGCCTGCTCGCCCAGGCTGCGCGCCGCGAGGGCGCCGAAGAGGCCGGCGAGCAGGGTGGCGAGGGCGAGCGGCAGCAGCCAGGCGTCGAGGAGCCCGCCCAGGCTGCCGCCGGCGAACATCAGGGTGGCGGTGCGCAGGATGGCATAGGCGCCCACCTTGGTCATGATGGCGAACAGGGCCGCCACCGGGGCGGCGGCCGCCGCGTAGGTGCGCGGCAGCCACAGGTAGAGCGGCAGCAGGGCGGCCTTGAGGGCGAACACCGCGAACAGCAGCAGGCCGGCGGCGCGCGCCGGGCCGGCCAGGTCGGGGTCGGCGGCCGCCATCCTGAGCGCCAGGTCGGCCATGTTGAGGGTGCCGAACAGGCCGTACAGGGTGCCCACGGCGATGAGGAACAGTGCCGAGCCGGCCAGGTTGACCACCACGTAGTGCAGCCCGGCGCGGATGCGGGCGCGGCCGCCGCCGTGCAGGACGAGGCCGTAGGAGGCCAGGAGCAGCACCTCGAAGAAGACGAACAGGTTGAACAGGTCGCCGGTCAGGAAGGCGCCGTTGAGGCCGAACAGCTGCCACTGGTAGAGGACGTGGAAGTGGCGGCCCGCCTCGTCCTGGCCGCGGCAGGCGTGCAGGAGGGGGAAGGGTGCCAGGAGGGCGGTGACCAGGACCATCCAGGCGGCCAGGCGGTCGGCCACCAGGACGATGCCGTAGGGCGCCGGCCAGTCGCCGAGGGCATAGGTGAGTATGGTGCCGTCGTTCACCGCGACGGCCAGGAGGACGGCGAGGCCGAACTGGGCGAGGGTGGCGCCGAGGGCCAGGGCGCGCCGCCAGGCGATGGCGACGTCGCGCAGGAAGAGCAGCAGGATGCCGGCGACCAGCGGCAGGATGAGCGGGGCGATGACCAGGTGGCTCATGGCCGCTCCGCGCCGTCGACGTGGTCGCTGCCCAGCTCGGCGCGCGCCTTCAGGGCCAGCATGATGACGAAGGCGGTCATGGCGAAGCCGATCACGATGGCGGTCAGCACCAGGGCCTGGGGCACCGGGTCGGCGTAGCCGGGCAGGCCGGTGCCGATCACCGGCGGCCGCCCGACCGTCAGGCGGCCCATGGCGAACAGGAACAGGTTGACCGCGTAGGACAGCAGGGTGAGACCCAGCACCACCGGGAAGGTGCGGCCGCGCAGGGCCAGGTAGACACCGCAGGCGGTGAGGAGGCCGATTAGGCCGGCGATCAGGGCTTCCATGCGGCCTCCTTGTCGTCCGCGCAGGGTGGCGCGGCGTGGCTGGCGTCGTGCAGGCGGCCCAGGTTGATCAGGATCAGCAGGGTGGCGCCCACCACCACCAGGTAGACGCCGAGGTCGAAGGCCATCGCCGAGGCGAGCTCGAACTCGCCCACCAGGGGCCAGTCGAGGTGGCCGAAGGCGGAGGTCAGGAAGGGCCGCCCGAAGGCCCAGCTGGCCAGGCCGGTGGCGGTGGCGACGGCGAGTCCGGTGGCGATCACCGGCTGCATGTTGGCGGGCAGGCGGGCGTGGGTCCAGGCCACCCCGTTGGCCAGGTACTGCATGATCAGGGCGACGGCGGTGACCAGGCCGGCGATGAAGCCGCCGCCCGGCAGGTTGTGGCCGCGCAGCAGGATGAAGACCGAGACCAGCAGCGCCAGGGGCAGCAGCAACCGGGTCAGCGAGGCCATGATGACGGGGTGCATGTCGCTGTCCCAGGCGCGGCCGCCGTCGTCGCAGCCCTGCCCGGAGATGTCCAGCCTCTCCAGCATGGCGTAGACGGCCAGGCCGGCCAGGGCCAGGACGGTGATCTCGCCCAGGGTGTCGAAGCCGCGGAAGTCGACCAGGATGACGTTGACCACGTTGTGGCCGCCGCCGCCCGGCACGCTGTGGGCGACCAACCAGTCGCCGATGCCGGTGTAGGGGCGGGTCAGCACCGCCCAGGCCAGCGCCGCGACGCCCAGGCCGGCCAGGCCGGCCAGCGCGAGGTCGCGGCCGCGCCGCCCGAGCGCCGACTCGGCCGGGCTCACCTGCGGCAGGAAGTAGAGCGCCAGCAGGAGCAGGATGATGGTGACCACCTCCACCGACAACTGGGTCAGAGCGAGGTCGGGGGCGGAGAACTTGACGAAGGCGAGCGCCACCACCAGGCCGACGGCGCCCACCAGCACCAGGGCAGTGAAGCGGCGGCGGTGCAGGACCGTGGCGGCAACGGCGGCGACGGCCATGGCAACGGCGGCGAGCAGGCTGACGCCATCGGCCGGCAGCCGCGCGCGCGGGCCGGTGAGCGGGCTGTCGGTGCCCAGCCAGCCGGCCAGGCCGAGGACCAGGGCGGTGGCCACGAAGACAGCGACCAGGCGTTGCAGGCCGCCGCCGTCGAGGCCGCGGGTGACCGCCCCGGCAAGGTCGTGGAGGCCATCGACCAGGTGGTTGTAGAGGCGGCGGGCGTCGAGGCGGTCGCCGTGGCGGTCGAACCAGGCGTACAGCGGCCGGCGCCCGGCGTAGAGCAGGACGCCGCCGGCCAGGGCGACCAGGCTCATCGCCACCGCCGGGCTCCAGCCGTGCCAGATCGCCAGGTCGTGCGCGGGCAATGGGCCCTGCAGCACGGCGCCGGCCGCCAGGGCCAGGATGGGCTCGAC
>JAQVJE010000100.1:0-4091 GCA_028695325.1 Gallionellaceae bacterium | reverse complement strand
CGCCGCCGGCCAGGGCGACCAGGCTCATCGCCACCGCCGGGCTCCAGCCGTGCCAGATCGCCAGGTCGTGCGCGGGCAATGGGCCCTGCAGCACGGCGCCGGCCGCCAGGGCCAGGATGGGCTCGACGGTGAGGGCGGGCAGGATGCCGACCAGCAGGCAGAGGGCGACCAGGACCTCCACCGGCACCTTCATCCAGCGCGGCGGCTCGTGCGGCGTGCGCGGCAGATCGACGGGCTCGCCGTTGAAGAAGACGTCGTGCACGAAGCGCAGCGAATAGGCCACGGCGAACACCCCGGCCACGGTAACCGCCGCCGGCAGCAGCCAGCCGAAGCGCATCTGGGTGGCCAGGCCGGCCGCCTCGGCGAAGAACATCTCCTTGGACAGGAAGCCGTTCAACAGCGGCACCCCGGCCATGGCCGCCGCCGCCACCATGGCCAGGGTGGCGGTGTGCGGCATGTATTTCCACAGGCCGTTGACCCGCCGCATGTCGCGCGTGCCGCACTCGTGGTCGATGATGCCGGCGGCCATGAACAGGCCGGCCTTGAAGGTGGCGTGGTTGATGATGTGGAACACCCCGGCCACCGCCGCCAGCGGCGTGCCGATGCCGAACAGGGCGGTGATCAGGCCCAGGTGGCTGATGGTCGAGTAGGCCAGCAGCCCCTTGAGATCGTGCTGGAAGAGGGCGATGAAGGCGCCCACCAGCAGGGTGGCGATGCCGACCCCGCTGACCAGGTGGGACCACTCCGGGGTGCCGGACAGGGCCGGGAACAGGCGGGCGAGCAGGAACACCCCGGCCTTCACCATGGTGGCGGAGTGCAGGTAGGCCGACACCGGGGTGGGCGCCGCCATGGCGTGGGGCAGCCAGAAGTGGAGGGGGAACTGGGCCGATTTGGCGAAGGTGCCCAGGAGGATCAGGGCCAGGGCCGGCCGGTACAGCTCGTGGCCGCGGATCTGGTCGCCGGCGGCCAGCACCACCGAGAGATCGTAGCTGCCCGCCATCTCGCCCAGGAGCAGGATGCCGCCCAGCAGGGCGAGGCCGCCGGCGCCGGTGACGGCGAGGGCCATGCGGGCGCCCTGGCGGGCCTCCTCGCGTTCCTTCCAGTAGCCGATCAGGAGGAAGGAGGCCAGGCTGGTCAGTTCCCAGAAGATCAGCAGCTGGACCAGGTTCTCCGACAGCACCACGCCCAGCATGGCGCCCATGAACAGCAGCAGGTAGGCATACAGGCGGCCCAGGCTGTCGCGCTCCGACAGGTAGTAGCGGGCGTACAGGATGACCAGTAAGCCGATGCCGAGGATCAGGCTGGCGAACAGCAGGCCGAGGCCGTCGAGGCGGAAGGCGAGGTCGAGGCCGGCCTGGGGCAGCCAGGCCAGGCGCTCCACCACGGTGGCGCCGGCCAGCACCGGCGCCACGCCGGCGGCGAGTTGGGGAACGGCGGCGAGGGCTGTTAGGCCGGCCACCCAGGCGGCGGCGGAGCGGCCCCGGCGGCAGGACCAGGCCACCAGCGGTGCGCCCAGGAATGGGGTGGCGACGATCAGCAGGAGGGACATGGGGCGATTCTAGCGGTTGCGCGACGGGCGGCGGCCCGGGCATTCGTCCGCCGGGCGGCCGGCGAAGTTCCCCGCCGGCCTCACTCGGCCGCCAGCAGGTCGCGCACGGTCTCCTGCGCGGCAGCGAAATCGTAGGCTGCCATCTGCAGCGCGAGGCGCTCGTAGTCCGTCGCCGCCAGGCTGGCGCGCAACAGCGGCGCCTGCTCCAGGAACAGGTGGCCGGCGGCGAAGTCGCCGGTGGCGAGGGCGGCGGCGAGGGCGCGCAGTGCCGCGCCGCTGCGTTGCGGGTCGGGTGCGGCGGTCGCGCGGGTGGTGGCCTCGGCCGGGCTGGCCGGCGGCACGGTTGTCGCTGTCCCGGCGCGTTCGGGCAGCCACTTGAGCAGGGTGGCGTAGAGCCGCTCGGGGTCGACCGGTTTGGCGAGGAAGTCGTTCATGCCGGCGTCCAGGCAGCGCTGGCGGTCATCGCCGAAGGCGTTGGCGGTCATGGCGACGATGGGGGTGGTCAGGCGGCCGGGCAGCGTGCGGATGGCGCGTGTCGCTTCGAGACCGTCCATGTGCGGCATCTGCATGTCCATCAGTATGAGGTCGTAGGGGCTGGCAGCGGCCTTGGCCACCGCCTCGCGACCGTCGGCGGCCACCTCTACCGCCAGGCCGGTCTGCGCCAGCAGGGCGATGGCCACCTCGCGGTTGGTGGGGTCGTCCTCGACCAGCAGCAGGCGGGCGCCGGCGTGCTGGCGCCGCAGGTTCGCCTCGGCATCGCCGGCGCCGGCAGTGGCAGCGCGCGGGGTGGCACGGCCACGTCCCAGGACGGCGGTGAACCAGAAGGTGCTGCCCTGGCCCGGCACGCTGTCGGCGCCAGCCTCGCCGCCCATCACCTCGGCCAGGCGGCGGGTGATGGCGAGGCCCAGGCCGGTGCCGCCGTAGCGGCGGGTGGTGCTGGTGTCGGCCTGCTGGAAGGGCTGGAACAGGGTGGCGAGCGCGGTGGGGGCGATGCCGACGCCGCTGTCGCGCACCTCGAAGCGCACCCGCAGGCCGTCGGCGTCCTCGCCGAGCAGGCGCGCGGCGATGATGATGCCGCCCCGTTCGGTGAACTTCACCGCGTTGCCGGCATAGTTGAGCAGGGCCTGGCGCAGCCGGGTGGGGTCGCCGTGCAGCCATGGCGGCACCGAGTCTGGCTCCACCACGACGTCCAGGCCCTTGGCGCGGGCCGGCTCGGCGATCAGGGAGCGCACCTGTTCGAGCAGGGCGCTGAGCGGGAAGTCGGTCTCCTCCAGGGTGAGCTTGCCGGCTTCGATCTTCGACAGGTCGAGGATGTCGTTGATGATGGTGAGCAGGTGGGCGGCGGCGCGGCCGATCTTGTCCAGGCGGTCGGCCTGGCCCGGCGTCGCCGCCTCCTTGCGCAGCAGGTAGGTGAGGCCGACGATGGCGTTCATCGGCGTGCGAATCTCGTGGCTCATGTTGGCCAGAAAGGCGCTCTTCGCCGCGTTGGCGGCGTCGGCCCGCTGGCGCGCCTCATCCAGCTCGGCGGTGCGCTGCAGCACCAGCTGTTCGAGGTGGTGGCGGTGGCGGTCGAGTTCCTCGCCGATGCGCTTCTTCTCGGTGATGTCCTCCTTCACCGCGACGTAGTGGGTGATCGTGCCGTCCGGTTGGCGGATCGGCGTGACGATGGCGAACTCGACGTAGACGCTGCCGTCCTTGCGCCGGTTGTGGAACTCGCCCCGCCACGACTGCCCCTGGCACAGGTTGTTCCACATCGTGACATAGGTCTCAGGTGGCGTGCGGCCGGACTGCAGCATGCGCGGGTTCTGCCCGATCACCTCCTCGCGGGCGTAGCCGGTGATGCGCAGGAAGGCGTCGTTGACGTATTCGATCGCGCCGTCGAGGTTGGTGATGACCACGCTCTCCGGGCTCTGCTCGACCGCCTGCGACAGCTTGCGCAACTCCAGCTCGACGAGCTTGCGCTCGGTGACGTCCCACACCATGGAGATGACCAAGCGCTTGTCGGGCAGCGGTATGTTGCGGGCCGAGACGTAGGTGGTCGCCTCGCCCTGGCGGGTGATCGGCACGTCTTCCCAGTGCATGCGGGCGGGATCATTGCTGGCGCAGTCCTCCAGCACCCGCCGCCTGAGCGCCTGGCGGAAGCCGGGGTCCTCGTAGACGGCATCCCAGAAGGTGTCCGGGTCGGTGAGGCGGTCGCGGCTGGTGCGGTAGATGCGGGCGAAGTTGTCGTTCATGTAGCTGAACACCACCTCGGGGTCGACCGAGTTGACGGCGATGCCCACCGGCAGGCTGTCGAGCACCGACTTGGTGAACTCCTCGCTGTCGCGCAGGGCCTGCTCGGCCCGCTTCTGGGCGGTGACGTCGCGGTCGACGCCGCGGTAGCCGGTCACCCTGCCAGCGGCGTCGACGATGGGGATGCCGCTGCTCTGCACCTGGCGCCGGCTGCCGTCCTTGTGCAGGTCGACGTTGTCGAGGTCGCGGAAGGGCTCGCCCCGGGCGACGATGTCGGCGAAGCGGGCGGCGATCGCAACGGCCTCGTCGG
>JAQVJE010000099.1:5530-8017 GCA_028695325.1 Gallionellaceae bacterium | reverse complement strand
CGGGGCGCCGGCGACCGGTCCCAGAACCCGTAGCCGGCGGCCATGCCCGCCGCGAAGACCAGCAATACATAGCCGATATTCTTCATTTCAGCCTCCGTTGACGATACAACCGTCCTCGATGCGCACCACGCGGTCGGCGATGGCGCGCACCTTGGGGTCATGGGTGACGATCAGCAGGCCGCGGTCGTCGCGTTTGGCGAGGCTGCGGAACAGGCCGAGTATCTGCTCGCCCACCTGGCTGTCCAGGTTGGCAGTGGGCTCGTCGGCCAGGATCAGGGGTGGACCGCCGGCCAGTGCGCGGGCGATGGCTACGCGCTGCTTCTGTCCACCCGAGAGGTCGCGCGGCAGGAAGTCGCGCCGGTCGGCCAAGCCCACAGCGTCCAGCATGGCCTCGGCCTCGCGGCGCGCCGAGCGGTCACGCCGGCCCTTGACGTTGAGGGCAAACTCGACGTTCTCGCACGCGGTGAGGGCCGGGAACAGGTTGAACTGCTGGAACACGAAGCCGATGGCGCGGCGGCGGACAGCGGCCAACCCGGCCGGGTTGGCCGGATCGACAGCCTGGCCGGCGATGGCGAACCGCCCGCCGCTGGGGCTGAGGATGCAGCCGGCGATGGACAGGAAGGTGGTCTTGCCCGAGCCGGAGCGGCCCTCCAGGGCCACCACCTCGCCGCGCCCCACGGCCAGCGAGATGCCGCGCAGTACCTCGACACGCTCGCGGCCTTCCTGGAAGGTCTTGTGGATGTCGACGGCTTCGAGGACGTTCATGGTCAGACCCGGAACACCATGGCCGGGTCGATCCGCGCCACCTTGTGGAAGGACACCAAGGCGGCCGCCAGGCAGAGCAGGACGGCACCGGCGAACACCACCGCCAGCATGGTGGTCGACAGTTCCATCCTGAGGCCGGCCTGGGCCACCAGGCGGCCGGTACCCCAGGCCATGACAGCGCCGATGGCATAGCCGAGTACGGCGGCTATCAGAGCCTGCTTGCCGATGATGCGGTAGATGTCGGCGTTGCCGCCACCGATGGCCTTGACCGTGCCGTACTCGCGGAGGTGCTCCATGGTGGAGGTGTACAGGGTCTGGGTGACCACCACCACACCCACCAGGATACCCAGGAACACGGTGAGTACCATGTTGAGTCCGATGCCGGTGCTGTCGATCCAGTAGCGCTCCGAGTGGGCGACCCATTCTGCCCGGCTGTGCACGTCATTGTAGGGCAGGCGGCGCCGGATCTCGCGGCGTA
This sequence comes from Gallionellaceae bacterium, assembly GCA_028695325.1. Lineage (GTDB taxonomy): Bacteria > Pseudomonadota > Gammaproteobacteria > Burkholderiales > Thiobacillaceae > Parasulfuritortus. Next base: position 6,774 of record JAQVJE010000099.1, on the reverse strand, counting down.
CCGCCTCCAGGTCGGAGCCCGGCGCCAGCCTGACCACGGTGTAGCTGGTGCGGCCCTGCAGGAGGTCGGCGTTCATGCGCTGGGCGAGGCCGTAGTCCATGAACATCAGCGGCGTGGTAGTGAAGGAGAGGGCGTCGCTGGTGCGCCCGACGATGCGCAGCCGGGTCGATTGCACCTCCCGGTAGTCGCCCACCGCGAAGGGCCCGAAGCGGCGCACGGCGGAGTCATCCATGAAGGCGTAGGGGCCGCGCTTCAGGTCGTCCAGATCGCCCTCCAGCACACGCCAGGGGAAGCCCCAGCGGCGGAAGTCCTCCATCGCGTAGACCTCCACTGTCTCCCGCGCCCCGGAGGGCAGTGTCATGAACATGAAGTAGACGATCAGGTTGTCGGCCCGCGCCACCCCCGGCACCGAGCGCACCCGATTGAGGTAGGACTCCGGAAAGGAGTTGGCGAAATCGACGTTGGCGGTGTTCTTGGGTGTCACCCAGAGGTCTGCATCCAGGTTGCGGATGGTCACCGAGGCATTGCCCAGAATGCCGGCGAACAGCCCGGCCTGGACGAACACCAGGGTGACCGCGAAGGCCACGCCGGACACGGTAATGACAAAGCGCAGGCGGTCGTGGAGCAGGGTCTTGAGGGCGAGATCGACCATTTCAGCCGCCTCCCGGCGTCCGCAGCAGGCTTCGCATCAGGGTCTCCTGCATTATCCCCAGGCGGGCCTCGAAGGGCCGCCAGTCGGTCCAGCAGTCGTCCCCCAGGGTGATCTCCAGGGCGCAGACGCCGTGCATGCCAGCCCACAAGGTTTGGGCAATCAGACCGGGGTCCGTGAGGTCAGCGCGGAAGCAGCCGACAGCATGGGCCTCAGCCACCATGCCGGCGAGCTGGGCATAGGCATCCTGCTCCGGATTGCCCTGCTCGATGCCCAACTGGTCGGCCGCGATCTGCGGCCAGGGGGTCATGAACATCAGGCGGTAGTGGTTGGGGTGGCTAAGTGCGAAGCGGGCATAGCCCATGCCCAGCAGGCGCAGGCGCTCGATGGGGTCGGCGATGGCCTCCATGTGGCGCATCTCCTCCGCCAGGGCCAGGAAGTCGGTGGCGCAGAGTGCCCGGAATAGGTCGTTCTTGTCCCGGAAATAGAGATAGATGGCGGTGGCCGAGCAGCCCACCCGGCCGGCGATCTCCCGCATGGTGGTGGCCTCGATGCCGCGCTCGACGAACAGCTCGCGGGCGGCATCGAGGATACG
>JAQVJE010000099.1:0-5430 GCA_028695325.1 Gallionellaceae bacterium | reverse complement strand
CGTTCTTGTCCCGGAAATAGAGATAGATGGCGGTGGCCGAGCAGCCCACCCGGCCGGCGATCTCCCGCATGGTGGTGGCCTCGATGCCGCGCTCGACGAACAGCTCGCGGGCGGCATCGAGGATACGACTGCGGGTCTCCTGGCGTTGCTGGTCGGACCTGGTCTTGGGCGGCATGACGGCGATGGATGACATTAACGTCGTTAAGTTAACACCGTTAATTCATTCTGGCAAGGGAGCCTTGGCCGGATTTCAGTACATCCGGCTCCGGAACAGCCAGCCAGCCAGGGCCAGGGAGCCCAGGCCGATCAGGGCCATAGGCCAGTACTGGTCGAGCAGCAGGCCGAAGCCGGCGCCCTCCAGGAAGACCTTGCGCAGGATCACCAGGAAGTAGCGCAGGGGGTCGATGAGGGTGAGCCACTGCACCACCTCGGGCATGTTGGCGATGGGAGTGGCGAAGCCGGACAGGATCACCGCCGGGACCATGAACAGGAAGGCCCCCAGCAGGGCCTGCTGCAGGGTGGCGGCGAGCGACGAGATGAACAGGCCGGCGCCCGCCCCGGAGAGCAGGAACAGGATCAGGCCGGCATAGAAGGCGGGCAAGCTGCCGAGGAAGGGGATACGGAACCAGAGGGTGGCCAGGATGAGGATCACGGTGGCCTGGAGGGTGCCGATGACCAGGCCGGGCACCACCTTGCCTGCCAGGATCTCGGGCAGTCGCAGGGGCGTCACCAGGAGCTGGTCGAAGGTGCCCTGCTCGCGCTCCCGCGCCACCGTCATGGCGGTCACCAGCATGGTGGTGACCAGAGTGAGCAGGCCGATGATACCGGGGATGAAGAACCAGCGGCTCTCCAGGTTGGGGTTGAACCAGGCCCGGGTCTCCAGCCGGGCCGGCGGCGCCGCGAGGCCGCGGGAGGCGATCCAGTCACGGTTGAAACGGTCGACGATGCTGCGCACGTAGTTGAGGGCGATCATGGCAGTGTTGGAGTTGCGGCCGTCGACGATCACCTGCACCGGTGCCGGCCGCCCGGACAGCAGGTCGTCGCTGAAGGTGGGGCCGATGCGGACCACCACCAGGACCCGGCGGGCGTCCACCAGGGATGCGATCTCCGCCGCCGCGCCCAGTTCGGCCACCTGGCGGAAGCTGGGCGCGCCCCGGAAGCGCGCCAGCAGGTCGCGGGCGGCCATGCCCCGGTCCTCGTTGTAGACCGCGTAGGGCACCTCCTTGAGGTCGAAGGTGGCGGCGTAGCCGAACACCAGCAACTGGATCAGGGGCGGCACGATCAGCACCATGCGGCTCTTGGGGTCCTTGAGCAGAGCCAGGAACTCCTTGCGGATCAGGGCGAGGATGCGCTGGTGCATGTCAGTCCAGCCGCTTGCGCGACTTCTTCCAGGTGATGGTGAGGAAGATCGCCGCCAGCACGGTCAGGGCCAGTGCGTTGGGCACGATCACCGACCAGACGTCGCCGGCCAGGAACAGGGTCTGCACGATGGCGACAAAATAGCGCGCCACGATGGCTTGGGTGATCACCTGTACCCCGGCGGGCATGCTGCCGATGTCGAAGATGAAGCCGGACAGCAGGAAGGCCGGCAGGAAGGTGGCGATGAGGGCAATCTGGCCGGCGACGAACTGGCTCCGGGCCAGGGTGGAGATGGTCAGGCCCATGCCGAGGGCGGCGAGAAGGAACAGGCTGGCGCACATCCAGAGCACCCAGAAGGATCCACGCAGTGGCACCTCGAACAGCCACACCGCCAGACCGACCGTGAGCAGCATGCCGCCGGTGCCCAGGGTGAAATAGGCCACCAGCTTGCCGAGCAGGACCTCGGTCATGGAGACGGGGGTGACCATGAGAGCCTCCATGGTGCCCCGCTCCCACTCCCGCGCCATGACCAGCGCGGTAAGCAGGGCGCCGATCAGGGTCATGATGATGGCCACCAGGCCGGGCACCAGGTAGTTGCGGCTCTTCACCTCGCTGTTGAACCAGATGCGGGTCTGCAGGGCCACCGGCAGCTTGAGCTCCTGGCCCTGGCCGGCGGCCCGGGCGGCCAGCCAGTTGCCCCAGGCCCCCTCGACGTAACCCAGGACCAGGCGGGCGGTATTGGCGTCGACGCCATTGACGATGACCTGTACCGGGGCGCCCTCCGGCAGGCGCAGGCGGCGCGGGAAATCGGCGCGCAGACGGACGATGCCGTGCACCTCGCCTTTGAGCAGGGCCTCTTCCGCCTCGGGCATGGAGGCCATGACACGGGGGGCGAAGGAATGCGAGCCCTGCAGTGCGGCCATGAAGTCGGCGCTATCGGGCGAAGGCGCCTCCGCCACCAGGGCGATGGGGACGCGGTCGGCGTCCAGGGAGACACCATAGCCGAACAGGAGCAGGAGGAAAAATGGCATCAGAAAGGCGATGGCGATGCTGCTTGGGTCGCGCACGATCTGCAGGAACTCCTTGCGGATCAGGCCCCTGAGGCGCATTGCCTGCCCGCCGCGCAGGCGAATATCCGGCCCGCCGCGCGTGCTCATGCCGGGGCCTCCACGGTGTCTTCCACCAGCCGGATGAAGGCATCCTCCATCGAGGGCTCGGGGTGCTCGGGCGAACGGGCCATGGCCTTGATGGCCGCCGGCTCGGCCAGGGCCAGGATGCGCCCGGCCGCCATTATGGCGAGGCGGTCGCAGTATTCGGCCTCCTCCATGAAGTGGGTGGTCACCAGCACCGTGACGCCCTGCCGGGCCAGGCCGTTGATGCGCTGCCAGAACTCGCGCCGGGCCAGGGGATCCACCCCCGAGGTGGGCTCGTCCAGGAAGATGATCTCGGGCCTGTGCATCAGGGCGCAGGCCATGGCCAGGCGCTGCTTGTAGCCCAGGGGAAGGTCGCCGCTCAGCTGCTCGGCGTGTCCGGCCAGGTCGAACTCGGCCAGGGCCCAGTCCAGGCGCTTCCGCAGCGCCGCCCCGGCGAGGCCGTAGACGCGGGCGAAGAAGTCCAGGTTCTGGGCCACGGACAGGTTGCCGTAGAGGGAGAACTTTTGCGACATGTAGCCGATGCGCCCGCGCGCCGCGGCGGCGGCGTGGCGCAGGTCCAGGCCGGCCACCTCCAGGTGCCCGGCGCTGGCCGGCAGGAGGCCGCAGAGCATGCGGAAGGTGGTGGTCTTGCCGGCGCCGTTGGCGCCCAGCAGGCCGAATATCTCGCCCCGGCGGATGCTGAAGGCTATCCCGGCCACCGCCTTGAACTCGCCGAAGCGTCGCTCCAGGCCGCGCACCTCGATGACGGCGCCCTCCGTCCTTCCCGCGCCGGCGGGCGTCCAGGCCCGGTCCACCGGGTTCCCGCCAGCGCGGGCAGCATGGTCCGTCCGGCCCCGGCAGCGCAGCAGGTCGACGAAGCAATCCTCGAAGCGCGGCGGCGTCGCCCTCACCTCCAGGCCGTCCAGCCCGACCGGCGGCTCGGCCGCCTCGGTCACCACCCGGACATGCTCGCCCTGCACCAGGGCATCCACCACCCCCGGCCGGCCGGCCAGTTCGGCCTGCACCTGCCGCGGCCGCCGGCCCGGACCGGTCACCGCCCAGGTCCGCCCGGCCAGGCGCGCGCTCATGGCGGCCGGGTCGCCCTGATCGAGCACCCGGCCCTCGTGCAGCAGGATCACCTCGGCGCAGCGCTCCGCCTCGTCCAGGTAGGCGGTGGAGAGCAGCACACTCATGCCCTCGCCGCACACCAGGCGGTCGACGATGGCCCACAGCTCGCGCCGCGACACCGGGTCGACGCCGACCGTGGGCTCGTCCAGCAGGAGCAGGCGGGGCGCCCGCACCAGGGTGCAGGCCAGGCCCAGCTTCTGCTTCATGCCGCCGGACAGGCGGCCGGACAGGCGGCCGGAGAAGGGTGCCAGACCGGTCATGTGCATCAGCTCGGCGTAGCGGGCCGGGCGCTCGGAGCGTGGCACACCCTGGAGGTCGGCGTAAAGGTCGAGGTTCTCCTGCACCGTCAGGTCCTCGTAGAGGCCGAAGCGCTGTGGCATGTAGCCCAGGGCGGCCTGGACCTGAAGTGAATTGCGCGTGGTGTCCAGGCCCAGCACCTCGATCCGGCCGCCGTCCGGCACCAGCAGTCCGGCGGCCAGACGCATGAAGGTGGTCTTGCCGGCGCCGTCCGGGCCGATCAGGCCGGTCACCGCGCCGGGCCGGATGGCCAGGCTCACCCCGTCCAGGGCGACGACGCGGCGCTTGCCGACCTGGAACGACTTGGCCAGGCTGTCGGCGACCAGGATGCGGTCCACTACTTCATTTCCCCGGCACAGGCCGGCGCCTGACCCGCCGGCTGGCCGTAGGCAATGGTCACCGTCACCGGCATGCCCTGGCGCAGTTCGTCCCGGCCCTCGCAGACGAACACCCGGGCCTGGTAGACCAGGCTGGTGCGCAGTTCGGTGGTCTCCACCGCCTTGGGCGTGAACTCGGCCGTGGCGGCGACGTACCCGACCCAGCCGGCATAGCGCTTGCCCGGCTGGCTGTCGGTGCTGAGGGTCGCCCGTGCCCCCGCCGGGATGCGGCCGAGGGCCGCCTCGGGAAGGTAGACCCGCGCCCAGACCGGCTCGGTCAGTGCCAGGGTGAACACCGGCTTGGCGGCCGAGGCCATGTCGCCCGGTTCCAGGATGCGGTTCTCGATCACCCCGGCCTCCGGGGCGCGCAGCTCGCCCTCGGCGATGTCATGGCGGAGCACGGCGGCGCCCGCCTCCTGGACCGCCAGGGCGGCCTCGGCGCCCTGCACGTCCTCCTTGCGCGGGCCCAGGCGGGCCAGCTGGTAGGCCTCTTCGGCCGCCTTCAGGCGTTCGCGGGCGGCGTCGAGGCTGTTCTTCGCGCTGTCGGCCTGCTGCCGGGAGACGAAGTTCTTCGCCACCAGGTCCAGTTGGCGCCGGTAGACCTGCTCGGCGTCGGTCACCGCCGCCCTGGCGGCATCGCGCTGGGCCTCGGCCTGGCGGATTTCCTCGGGCCGCGAGCCGGCCCTGAGCTTTGCCGCCGTGGCGCGCTGCGCCGCCACCTGGGCCTCGGCCTGGACAAGGGCGAGGCGGGTCCGCTCGGTATCCAGGCGGGCCAGCACCTGGCCCTTGGCCACCCGCTCGCCTTCCCGCACCAGCACCTCCCGCACCCGGCCGCCGGCGGTGAAGGCCAGCTCCACCTGGCGGATGTCGACGTTGCCGTGCAGGACCAGCTCGTTGCCTTCGCCGCCATGGTTCCGCTTCGCCAGGTAGATGCCGCCGCCCGCCAGGGCCAGGACCACCGGGATCAGGATGACCTTCTTGTCCATCGCCTATTCCTTCTTGTCGGCCGCCAGGCCGTTAAACAGCAGGTCGAGATGCGCCGCCAGGTGGCGGTCGAGGTCCAGTGGCTCCGGCTCGCAGGCCTGGAAGCTGTGTTTCCAGATGATCGCCAGCATCAGGGGCGCGATCACCACCCG
>JAQVJE010000098.1 GCA_028695325.1 Gallionellaceae bacterium | reverse complement strand
GAGCACCGAGGGCGGTTGGACGTATATGCCGGATCCAACCGCGACTTACAGCGACATGTCCAACGTGCAGTTTGCGGTGATGGGGCTGTTCTACGGGTCGAACTACCTGGGCATCGAGATCGACGCCGACGTGGTGGGCTCGTGGGCCGAGAAGCTATACCGCGCGATTACGCTGGATGACGACACGCATACGCCATATCAGTATGCCGATGGTCACTGTGGCTACTACCACACGGCGGACAGCATCAGCGAGTATACCAACCAGTCCATGACGGGCGCCTGCCTCTGGAGTCTGGCCATGATTGGCAAGGGCAGTAGTGCGGCGGCCCAGAAGGCCATCGAGTGGTTTGCCACTCCGGGAAACTACAAGTGGAACCTTGGCCATCGGGACTACTACTTCGTCTATGCGATGGCCAAGGCGTTGACCGCCACGGCTGGCGCCAACAACCCGATCGGTACTGCCCCGAACACGCACGACTGGGTGGCGGATTTGCGGCAGACACTGTTTGACGAAAAGATTGCCGGCGCGGCGGGTAGCGATGAGTTTTTCTGGCAGGACGATAACTGGCTCTCCAGCTACCCCAATATCACTGTTGCGTTCAACCTGATGTCGCTGGCGTTTGCCGATCCGAACGCTCCGACGACTTCGAAGCTGTTGCCAGAAAGGCCCGACACAGATGTTCCGCCCGCCAACCAGAGCCTGATCAAGCTCGAAACAACGGGTGGCGTGCTCATCTCGGTGACCCAGCGCGACAATATTGACAGTGGAACCCTGGAAACGGGCGTTGAACTCCCGATCGGTGCGTTCAGCTTCACCCTGACCGGCCTCGCCAATGGCGCCAGCACGGTGCTGCGAATCACTCCGCTAACCCCGGGAGCGTTTGACCCGGCCAACGTGGATGGATTCATGAATGCCGATGGCACGATCAAGTCGAACTTGACCTGGTACAAGCTGGATGCTGGCGCATGGAAGGGGCTGGGCTCGGTGCCCATCGCACTTGGTCCGGTTGGTGGTCCGTATCAATACATCGAGGTCACGCTCACGGATGGTGGGCCGGAAGATGCCGATGGTACGGCTAATGGCACGATCGTCGACCCGGGCGCCCCTGGTGTCGGCGCCGCTGCGGCCCCGACCGGTGGCGGTGGTGGTGGTTGCTTCATCGCCACGGCGGCCTATGGCAGCCCGATGGCCGGCGATGTGATGGCGCTGCGCGAATTCCGCGACCATTACCTGCTGACCAATGCGTTTGGCCGCATGCTGGTGAATGTCTACTACACGGTCTCGCCCCCCATCGCCGACTTCATCGCACAGCGTGACACGCTGCGCGCCATGACTCGTGGCGTGTTGGCACCGGTGGTGTTCACCGTCAAGTACCCCTGGGCTTCGCTTGCCATCGTGATCCTGATCGCCATGGCCGGTGCCTTGGTGGTGCGTCGGCGGAGCACTCAAGTGTAGTAGTGATTGATGTGATGCCATGATGTAGCCGCGCCCCCTCACGGGGGCGCGGTATTTTCTGAAACGCTGGTTCAGCCGTTGCGCGCCGTTCCGCCTTGCTTATCTGCGTGCAGGTTGCCGGCATGATCGCGCTGGACATAACCAGCCTGGTGGATACGGGACAAGCTTCGCAATATTCCTACGTATAATTCTGAGCACTGCAATCAATGCCTGATCGTCAGAAGGTGGCCCGACGTGTACAAATCTGGCTTGCAACTCAGTCAATGTAGGATGGCTACACCCATAACAGGATGCCCTTCGTGATAGGCGCCGGCCCATTGGCCAACCCCAAACTGCCACTCCATCTGTTGCGTATACTGCTCGTAGCCGCTGCGTTGGCGCTCACGGCAGTCTGGTTGACCCGGCTGACCGCGCCGCGGTCGGTCGCCCCCCTGCCGGCATCGCCCGCTAGCGCCCCGGCAGCGAGTCAGGTGGCGGCAATGAAGGTGTTCGGCCTGGCCGGCCAGGCCGCCGACATCGCCGGCATCGAGTTGACCGGACTCTATGCAGCCGGCGCCGGGGGCCTGGGCTTTGCCACGTTCCGCTCGCCCCGAGGCCCGTTGTCCGGCAATGCAGGTGACGAGATCCAGCCAGGCGTGCGCCTGTACCAGGTAGGCAACGATCATGTCATGCTGGTGGTCGATGGTGTCGAGCACAGACTCGAATTGCCGGCCAGGCCGGCCATCTCTCTCAACCCGGCTACGCCGGACTTACCTTGAAAGCGATTATGTCCGTCAATTCGCGCGCCTCCACCTGCATGCCAGCTATTCCACATCCGTGCCATATGTCCCGTGGGTGGATGGGCTGCGTGACGGGGGCGGCGTGCCAACTGGCCGTTCTGAAATTGGCGGCCGCCGCGCTGTTTTTCCTGGTTTTGTGCACAGTGGGCCCGGCGCGGGCCGCCAACGTCACCCTCAATTTCGTCAACGCCGATATCGAATCGGTGATGCGGGCCATGGGAGACATGACCAAGCAGACCTTCGTGGTCGACCCGCGCGTCAAAGGCACCTTGCAGATCACCTCGCCACGACCGGTGTCGCCAGCCACCGCCTACGAGATCGTCCTTGCCGCCCTGCGCATGCAGGGCTATGCGGCGGTCCAGGGGGACGGCGTGGTGCGCATTGTCCCGGAAGCGGACGCTAAGTTCTATGCCCCGGCGACCATCGGCAAGGCTAAGGGCAAGCGCAAACGCAAGATTGCCGGCGAGATGGCCACGCATGTCTTCGTGCTCAAGCATGAGTCTGCCAGCCAGATGCTGCCCGCATTGCGCCCGTTGGTGGGGGCCAACAGTGCCATGAGTGCCGACGCCGGCACCAATTCGTTGGTGGTTACAGATTATGCCGACAGCCTGGAACGGCTGGCCCGCGTCATCGAGACCCTGGACGTGCCTAGCGCCGATGAGCCGGTCCTGATTCCGCTCAAGTATGCCGCAGCACAGGATGTCGCCAATCTGATCGGGAAGCTGTATCCATCAGCGGCCGTGCCGGGCAGCGACGTCGGCCGTCTCGATGTCGCTGTGGACGCCCGCAGCAACAGCCTGATATTGCGTGGCCGGGACCGCAGCATGGTAACGAGGGCGCAGAACATGGTGTCAGGGCTCGACACACCCACCCCGGTTGCCGGTAACGTCCACGTCATCTACCTAAAGAACGCCGAGGCGGTCAAGATGGCGGAGACCCTGCGCAAGATCGTCAGCGCCGATACTTCGGCACTGGCCACTGCCAGCAAGCAGACGGCCACGGCTAACACCGGCGCCGCTGCCACGAGCACGGCTGCTGCCGACGGCGGCCCCGGCATGATCCAGGCCGACCCGGCCAGCAACGCCCTGATCATCACCGCCCCGGACGCCATCTTCAACAACCTCAAAGCGGTGGTGGAAAAGCTCGATATACGGCGCGCCCAGGTGCTGGTCGAAGCCCTGATCGCAGAGGTGTCGGCCGACAAGGCGGCCGAATTCGGTATCCAGTGGTTTAACGCCGAGGGTGCCGCAGCCGGCTCCGGCCGTAAACTCTTCGGCGGCTTCGGTACCAGCAACAGTGCGAGCAACATTGCCAGCATCGCAGCCAATCCCGCCTTGGCCGCCGGGGGTTTCAGTCTCGGCATCGCCAACGGCCAGATTTCGATTCCGAACGGCAGCGGCGGCAGGCTCACCATCGTCAACCTGGGCATGCTGGCCCGTGTGCTGGAGACCGAGGCGGGTGCCAACATACTGTCGACACCGACTCTGCTCACACTGGATAACGAGGAGGCCAAGATCTCGGTCGGCAGCAACGTACCGTTTACCACCGGCCAGTACACCCTCGCCGGCAGCGGCAATACCGCCTCGCCGTTCCAGACCATCGAGCGCAAGGATGTGGGTCTGTCCCTCAAGGTCAAACCGCAGATCAGCGAGGGCGGTACGGTGCGACTGCAGATCGCCCAGGAGGTGTCCAAGCTGCGCGCCAATGTCGCAGACCTTACCCTGTCGAGTACCGACAAGCGCGCCATCGAGTCGACCGTGCTGGTGGACGACGGCCAGATCGTCGTCCTCGGCGGCCTCATCGAGGAGCAGGTCCAGGATACCGAGGACAAGGTGCCCGGCCTGGGCGACATACCGGTACTCGGCCACCTGTTCCGCTATGATTCGCGCAAGCACGTCAAGACCAACCTGATGGTGTTCCTGCGCCCGGTCATCGTGCGCGACGCCAAGGATGCCGCTGCAGTAACCCATCCTCGCTACGACTACATCCTCGGCCAACAGCAGGCCGTCGCACCGGGGCACAAGCCACTTCTGCCAGACGTGGCCGCGCCGGCCCTGGCACCCCTGCCGGCGCAATGAAACGTATTCCCTATACCTACGCACGGGCGGCGGGCGTGATGGCCGAGGCGGACGGCCGCGGTGGCCTCGCCGTCATCGCACGTTTCGATACCCGGCCCTGGGCGCTGGCCGAACTGCGCCGGGTAGGCGGGCTGCCGCTCTCCGTGCAGATACTCTCCGCCGATGATTTCGAGGCCGCGCTGTCCGTCCGCTACGCGGAGGGGGATGGCGGGGTGCTGGCGGACGGTTTTGGCAGCGAGGCGGATCTCGCCAGCCTGATGCAGGACAGTGCCCGCATCCAGGATCTCCTGGAGGCGGACGACGACGCCCCCATCATCCGCATGATCAACATGGTGTTCATGCAAGCCTTGAAGGAGGGTGCCTCGGACATACACATCGAGCCGTTCGAGAACCGCTCCCTGGTGCGCTTCCGGGTCGACGGTGTGCTAAAGGACGTGTTCGAGCCGCCGCGCGCCCTGCACGCCGCCCTGGCCTCGCGCATCAAGGTGATGGCCGAACTGGACATTGCCGAGAAGCGCCTGCCCCAGGACGGCCGCATCGCCCTGCGCCTGGGTGGCCGGCCCATCGACGTACGGGTCTCCACCCTGCCCACCGGCCACGGCGAGCGGGTCGTGCTGCGCCTGCTGGCCAAGGACGCCGAGCGCCTGGACCTGGAACGCCTGGGTATGGCGCCGGATACGCTGCAATCGGTCGACCGCCTGATCCACGAGCCGCACGGCATCCTGCTGGTCACCGGCCCCACCGGCTCCGGCAAGACCACCACCCTGTACGCCGCCCTGTCGCGCCTGGACAGCACGGAGCTGAACATCATGACTGTCGAAGACCCAATCGAGTACGACCTCGATGGCGTCGGCCAGACCCAGGTCAACAGCAAGGTGGACATGGACTTCGCCCGCGCCCTGCGCGCCATCCTGCGCCAGGACCCGGACGTGGTCCTGATCGGCGAGATCCGCGACCTGGAGACCGCCCAGATCGCCGTCCAGGCCAGTCTGACCGGCCATCTGGTGATGGCCACCCTGCACACCAACGACGCCGTCAGCGCCGTCACTCGGCTGACCGATATGGGCATCGAGCCCTTCCTGCTCGGTTCCAGCCTGATCGGCGTCCTGGCACAACGCCTGGTGCGCCGGCTGTGCCCGGACTGTCGTGAGGCCTATACCCCGAGTGCCGCGGAGTGGGCCGCCCTGGCTATCGATGTGCCGCCCCGCCAAGTCTGGCGGGCGGTCGGCTGCCCGGCCTGCAACCAGACCGGCTATCGCGGCCGCACCGGCCTCTACGAGCTGCTGCCGGTGGACGAGCCGGTGCGCCGCCTGGTGCATGATGAGGCCGGTGAACACGTCATCCGCGAATACGCCCGCGCTCATGGCCTGCGGCCGTTGCGCGAGGATGCACTGCGTTGGCTGGCGGTCGGAGCAACCTCGATCGAAGAGATACTGCGTGCCACGAGGGAATCGTGACCACCTACCGTTATGTTGCTCTGGATAGCGAGGGCCACCGGCGCAAGGGTGAGATTGATGCGGACAGCGTGCGCGCGGCGCGTGCCCGGCTGCGCGAGATCGGCCTGTTGGCCGAGGAAGTGGCGCTACGCGATGGCGGTGAAGGCCGTGCCGGCTTCCTGGCAGTGCGTATCCCGGTGGTGGAGCTGGCCCTGTTCTCGCGCCAGTTTGCCACGCTGCTCAACGCCGGCCTGACTATCGAGAAAGCGGTCGCTGCCCTGGCCGACCAGCCCGAACAGACCCGCATGCGCCGGGTGCTGACGCAGATACGGGAAGACGTCCTGGCCGGCCTTAATCTGGCAGGTGCCTTCGAACGTCAGCCGCGTGCCTTTCCACGCTACTATGCCGCCATCGTGCGGGCGGGGGAGGAAGCAGGCGCCCTACCGGTGGTGATGGAGCGCCTCGCCGCCTATCTGGAGCGCGGCCAGGTCCTGCGTCACAAGGTGGGCATGGCCTTGGTCTACCCGGCGATCGTTACCGGTGTGGCCATGCTGGTGGTGGGGGTTCTGCTCACCTATGTGGTGCCGCAGGTGGTGGCGGTATTCGAGCACTCGCGTCAGGGCCTGCCCTGGTTGACCCGGGCCATGATCGCCATGTCCGACCTGTTCCGCGCCACGTGGTGGATGGCCCTGATTCTGCTCGCGGCCGTTGCCTATGCCAGCCATCAGTTACTTAAACTGGAGGCGCTGCGCCTGCGTTGGCACCGCTTCCTGCTGGGCCTGCCAATGATCGGCCGCCTGCGCTCAGGTGTCGCCACGGCGCGCTTCGCCAATACCCTGGCGGTACTGGTGGGTAGCGGCGTACCGGTGGTCACCGCCCTGAGCCACGCCGGCGCGGCCCTCGATGACGCCGTGTTCAGGAAGGCTGTCGAGGCGGCGGCCCTGCGCGTGCGCGAGGGCATGGCGATCAGCCGTGCCCTGCGTGAATCCGGGGTGTTCCCGCCCCTGCTGCTGCACCTGGTCGCCAGCGGCGAGGTCAGCGGCGAGCTGCCAAGGGTCCTGGAACAGGCCGCGCACCAGCAGGAGATGACGGTGGAGGCGCGCCTGGCCACCTTCACGGCGCTCCTGGAACCGTTGCTCATCCTGGCCATGGGTGGAGTGGTGTTGGTCATCGTCATGGCCACCCTGGAACCGATTATCGAGATGAACCGACTGTTGCATTGAGGAAAGACATGCCGAACCTGAGCCAAATCCCGACCTTGAGACCACGTGTTTACCAGCACGGCTTCACCTTGATCGAACTGATGGTCGTTCTAGTCATCCTGGGGGTCCTCGCCGCACTCGTCGCCCCCAAGCTGATGGACCGGCCGGATGAGGCGCGGGTGATCGCCGCCAAGCAGGACGTCGCCACCCTGCTACAGGCCCTCAAGCTATACCGCCTCGACAATCTGCGTTATCCAACCACCGAGCAGGGGCTCCGGGCGCTGGTCGCCAAACCCGAGGTGGAACCAGTGCCGGCGAACTGGAAGGCCGGTGGCTACCTGGAAAAGCTGCCGAATGACCCTTGGGGCAATCCTTACCTGTATCTGAATCCCGGTCGCAACGGCGAGATCGATGTGTTCAGCCAGGGTGCAGACGGCCTGCCAGGCGGCGAAGGCAACGACGCCGACATCGGCAACTGGACGCTATAAAGGCGGTGACAGAGTGACGAGTGACAAGGCGACAAACGGCAGGGACGGTAGGTGCGGCCGCCTGTCACCTTGTCACCTTGTCACCTTGTCACCCCAGCAAGGTTTCACCTTGCTGGAAATGCTGATTGCCCTGGTAGTGGTGGCAGTAGCCATCGCCACCGCCACCCTGGCCCTGCGACCGGATGAGGCGCGCCAACTCGCCGCCGAGGCGGAACGCCTGGCCCTGCTCATGGCACAGGCGCGTGAGGAGTCCGCATTGGGCGGCGTGCCTCTGGCCTGGGTGGCCGCGGAGGACCGCTATGAATTCCAGCGCCGCGAGGTCACCGACCGCGGGCCTGCTTGGGTGGTGGTGCGTGGCGATGACCTGCTGCACCCGCGCGAGCTGCCGACCGGTTTGAGTATCCGGCGTCTTGAGGCGGATGGCCGCCGGCTTGCCTATGGCGAACGCCTGGATCTCGGCCTGCAAGGCGCGCGCCGGTTGAGTGTTGACCTGACCCTGGGTGAGGCACGCAGCCGAGTGGTGGCTGATGAGGCAGGCTTCCGGGTCGAGGTCGTGCCGGCAGGGCGCTCCTGATGCAACGCGCTGGGGGTTTCACCCTGCT
>JAQVJE010000097.1 GCA_028695325.1 Gallionellaceae bacterium | reverse complement strand
CCACGGCGCGCGAGGTCAGCCGCCTGGCCGCCAGGCTGGGCGTCGAGATGCCCATCGCCGAGGCGGTGGGCCGCATACTCGACCAGGACCTGCCGCCCAGGGAGGCGGTGGCGGCCCTGCTGAACCGCGGACTGCGCGACGAATAGCCCTTTCCCGCGATGACCCTGCCGCGCCAGCGAGGAAAGGCATGACCTGCCCGATGGCTCCCCCGATTCACCGCGGTCCCGTTTGCGACACACCCCCAGCCGACCGGGTGGCCCGCGACCGGCTGATCGCCCGCCATGAGAAAATCCGCGCGGCCTGGCTGGCCGGGATTCGGACCGGCGACCGCCCGGAAGCACAACTCGACGCCATGAAGCAGGCCTTCCGACAAGCCAAGACCGACTACTTCACGGCCCTGCCCAGGCTGGGCCTGAGCCGTTGCCCCCACAGCGGCCAGCCTCTCGTGCGCAGCTTCGACCCCTGGGATCTGCGCGGCTATTGGTGGCAAGAAGGCAACCTCGAGGACACCCCGGAACCCGATCCGGGACCGCAATTCCGCATGCTGTCGGGGGCCGTGACCCTGAACGACCTGGCCCCCGAGGCCGGGACGGAGGAAAACGCCTTCATCGGCCCCGAGGTTCCCTATGTGATTCCCCGGATACTCGCCATGCCGACCATGCTGGCGGTGGTGTCGCGCCTCACCCTGGCGTGCGGCTACCAAGCCTATCCGATCGCCTATTTCAGCACCGTCAAACCGCCGCGCGGCAGCCTCGCCATACCCTGGCGGCGCACCGCCTACGACTGGGAGGACGAATCCGGCGCACCCTGTTTCAGCCACCCCATGGACCCGTGGGATTTTGACCTGGGACCCTGGCTGCGCCAGGGCAAACTGCTCTGGATAGAACCCGACGATGCCAGCCTGAGCCTGCGCCGGCAGGGCGACGGCCCATGCCCCTACATCGATCTGCCCGGCGAGCGGCGGCGCCAGATCGTGCTCGGCCGCTCGATACGCTATGAGCCGCCGCCTGGCAACGAGGCGATCGATCCCTTCGCGGAGTGAGCCGGGGCCTGGTCAGCCGCCGCCGGCAAACCCCATTTGCCGCCACGCCTCGTACACCACCACGGCCGCCGAGTTGGACAGGTTGAGGCTGCGGCTGTGCGGCAGCATGGGCAGGCGCAGGCGCCGTTCGGGCGGGAACTCGGCCAGTATCTCCGCCGGCAGGCCCCGGCTCTCGGGACCGAACAGGAAGGCGTCGCCGGCCTGGAAGCCAACCTGGTCGTGGCGGGTGCTGCCCTTGGTGGTGAGGGCGAACAGGCGCCGGCCGGCCAGGGCGGCGCGGGCGGCGGGCCAGTCCTCGTGCACGATCAGGCTGGCATATTCGTGGTAGTCGAGGCCGGCGCGCCTCAGCTGGCTGTCCGCCAGGGTGAAGCCGAGCGGCTTGACCAGGTGCAGGCGGCAGCCGGTGTTGGCGGCCAGGCGGATGATGTTGCCGGTGTTGGGCGGTATCTCGGGCTGGTAGAGGACGATGTCGAACATGCCTCCATTATCCCGGCCGCCGCGCCGGTACGGAACATTCGGGTAAACTGACGGCCCGTCGTATTGCGTCGCCACCTATGGTTCCCAACCTCACCACGGCCCTGACCGGTCCGCTGCTGGACCTGGAGAAGCGCGTCATCGCCGCCCAGCCGGCCATCGAGCACTGGTTCCGCAGCCAGTGGCAGGAGCACGCGACGCCGTTCTATTCCTCGGTCGACCTGCGCAACGCCGGCTTCAAGCTGGCGCCGGTGGACACCAACCTGTTCCCGGGGGGCTTCAACAACCTCAACCCGGCCTTCCTGCCCCTGGCGGTGCAGGCGGCCCAGGTCGCGGTAGAGAAGATGTGCACCTCGGCCCAGCGCTTCCTGATCATCCCCGAGAACCACACCCGCAACACCTTCTACCTGCAGAACGTCGCCGCCCTGGCCGAGATCGTGCGCAAGGTCGGCATCACGGTGCGCCTGGGCAGCCTGATCCCGGACCTCGAGGAGCCGCTCATCCTCGACCTGCCGGACGGCTCGGTGCTCAAGCTGGAGCCGGTGCGGCGGGTGGGCAACCGCCTCGTGGTGGACGATTTCAACCCCTGCGCGGTGCTGCTCAACAACGACCTCTCGGGTGGCATACCCGACCTGCTCAAGGGGCTGGATCCGGACCAGACCCTGCTGCCGCCCCTGCACGCCGGCTGGGCGGTGCGGCGCAAGTCGAACCACTTCAAGGCCTACGCCGAGCTGGCCAACGCATTCGCCCAGGTGGTCGGCATCGACCCCTGGCTGATCGACCCCTATTTCGCCGCCTGCGGCGAGGTCGACTTCCAGGCCCGCGACGGCGAGGAATGCCTGGCCCACCACGTTGACGCGACGCTCAAGCGCATCCGCGCCAAGTACCTGGAATACGGCATCGATCGGGAGCCCTTCGTCATCGTCAAGGCCGATGCCGGCACCTACGGCATGGGCATCCTGACCGCCAAGAGCGCCGACGACGTGCGCGACCTCAACCGCAAGACCCGCAACAAGATGGCGGTGGTCAAGGAAGGCCTGGCGGTTGACCGCGTGCTGGTGCAGGAAGGCGTCTACACCTACGAGTCGATCAACGAGGCGGTCGCCGAGCCGGTGGTCTACATGATCGACCACTTCGTCGTCGGCGGTTTCTACCGCGTGCACACCGGACGCGGGACGGACGAGAACCTCAACGCGCCGGGCATGCACTTCGTGCCGCTCGCCTTCGACCAGTCCTGCTCCCTGCCCGACGCCGGCGCCCGCCCGGACGCCCCCGCCAACCGCTTCTACACCTACGGCGTGCTGGCCCGCCTGGCCGCCCTGGCGGCGTCGCTGGAACTGGAGGACACCGACCCCGAGTTCCACCCGGAAGTGGCGCTATGAGCCACCCGGCGAGGGCTCCGCGCAACGGGATCGCCGGCAAGGCGGATGGCGCCCGCCGCCGACGCGGAAAGGATGGTCATGGCAGGCCGTTGGCCGGGGCGGCGCTCTGATGGACCTGCTGTTCGTCGCCGACCCGCTGGCCGGCTTCAAGACCTACAAGGATTCCACCTACGCCATGATGGTCGAGGCGGCGCGGCGCGGCCATGCCCTGTGGGCCTGCGAGCCGGAGGACCTGGCCTGGCGGGGCGGGCGGGTGCTGGCCTCGGCGCGCGCCGTCAGCCTGACCGGCGAGGACGAGGCCTGGTTCACCGCCGCCGGGCCGGCCTGGCGCCCCCTGGCCGGCTTCGGCGCCGTGCTGATGCGCAAGGATCCGCCCTTCGACGAGGGCTACCTGAACGCCACCTATCTCCTGGAGATGGCCGAGCGCGAGGGCGTCCGGGTGTTCAACCGGCCCCAGGCCCTGCGCGACTACAACGAGAAGCTGGCCATCGCCCGCTTCCCTGAATTCACCGTGCCCACCCTGGTGACCTGCCGGCCCGCCGACATTCGCGCCTTCCTCGATGAACAGGGCGACATCGTGGTCAAGCCGCTCAACGCCATGGGCGGGGCCGGCATCTTCCGCCTGCGCCCGGACGACGCCAACCTGGGCGCCATCCTGGAGACGGCGACCGCCCTGGGCCGCCGCCAGGTCATGGCGCAACGCTACCTCCCGGAGATCGCCGCCGGCGACAAGCGCATCCTGCTGATCGACGGCGAGCCGGTGCCGTATTCGCTCGCCCGCATCCCGGCCCCCGGCGAGACGCGCGGCAACCTGGCTGCCGGCGGCACCGGCGTGGCCCGGCCGCTCGCCGCGCGCGACCGCGCCATCGCCGCCGCCCTGGGGCCGGCGCTCGCCGCCGACGGCCTGCTGCTGGTGGGCCTAGACGTCATCGGCGACTGGCTCACCGAGGTCAACGTCACCAGCCCGACCTGCTTCCGCGAGATCACCGCGCAGACCGGCTGCGATGTCGCCGCCCTGTTCGTCGACGCCCTGGAACGCCGGGTGGCGGCATGAACGCGGCGCGCTGGTGGCGCTTTCTTGTCACTTGTCACTTGTCACTTGTCACGGCCCTTCTTGCCGGCTGCGCCGAGCCGCCGCCCTACAGGCAGCAGGCCTACGTATTCGGCACCCTGGTGGAGGTGAGCGTGTACGGCGTGCCCGAGGACAGGGCGCGCCCGGCAGTGGCCGCGGTCCTGGCCGAGTTCGACCGCCTGCACCGCCTGTTGCACGCCTGGGAAGCATCAGAACTGCAGCGCATCAACGCCGCCATTGCCGCCGGCCGGACCTCCGAGCCGGCGCCGCCGGAGGTGACCGCCCTGCTCGCGGACGCCGCGGCCTGGTCGGCGCACTCGGATGGACTCTTCAACCCGGCCATCGGCAACCTGGTTGGCCTGTGGGGCTTCCACTCCGACACCTTCGCTGCGCGCCTGCCCGATCCGGCCGAGGTGGAACGGCTGGTCAGGGCCAACCCGCGCATGGCCGACCTGCGCATCGAGAACGACCGGGTGGCCAGCGCCAACCCGGCCGTACGCCTGGACCTGGGCGGCTACGCCAAGGGCTATGCCCTGGAGCGGGCTGCCGCCCTGCTCCAGGCGCGCGGCGTGCAGAACGCCCTGGTCAACATAGGCGGCAACATCATCGCACTCGGCCGCCACGGTGACCGGCCCTGGCGGGTCGGCATCCAGCACCCGCGCCAGCCCGGCGCCATCGCCACCCTGGAGTTGCATGACGGCGAGGCGATCGGCACCTCGGGCGACTACCAGCGCTACTTCGAACTCGACGGCCGGCGCTACTGCCACCTGGTCGACCCGCGTACCGGCTGGCCAGTCCAGGGCGCCCAGGCAGTCACCGTGCTGGTGCGGGGCGGGCACGCCGGCACCCGCTCCGACGTGACCAGCAAGCCGATCTTCATCGCCGGCCCGGCACAATGGCGCAGAATGGCGGCCCGGATGGGCGTCGCCGAGGTGCTTTACATCGACGCTGACGGACACGCCAGCGCGACCAGGACCCTGGCCGACCGACTGGAATGGCTGGACAAGACGGCACCCCTCGCCGTCGTGGAATAGAGATGACCGACGAAAAACCCACCCGCAAGAAGATCGGCCTGACCGTCAGGCCGGAGGCCGCCAAGGCCGAACGCAAAAAGCCGGCCCGCTGGAGCCCGCTGCAGCGCGACCGTAGCAAGCCGGCCGCCAAGCCGCCCGCCGAGCGCGCCGACAAGCCGGCCGGCAAGCCTGAACGGCACCCCTCTGCCCCCGCCAGCCGGAAGGAGCGGGCGCGCGACGACGGTGGTGCGCAAGCCGCGCCGCGCCGTCGTGCCACGCCCAAGGCCCCGGCCAGGCTGCAGTTCTTCGCCCCCAGCCCGCGCGGCCTGGAGCACGAACTGGCCAAGGAGCTCGCCGAACTGGGTGCAGAGGAGGCCACGCCCGGCTCGGGCGGGGTGCGTTTCGCCGGCGACATCGTCCTGGCCTGGAAGGTCAACCTGTGGAGCCGTCTGGCCATTCGCGTCCTGCAGGAGGTCGCCGCGGGCAACTACCGCGACGAGGACGACCTCTACCGCGTCACCCTCAAGCTGCCGTGGCCGGACTGGTTCGGCGTCGACAAGACCATTGCCATCCGCACCGTGGCCCACGACAGCCCGTTGAAGAGCCTCAACTTCGTCACCCTGAAGATCAAGGACGGCGTGGTCGACCGCTTCCGCCAGGACCTGGGCGAGCGCCCCAGCGTCGATGCCCGCGAGCCCGACGTGCCCATCCTGCTCTACCTGGAGCGCGACCGCTTCACCCTCTACCTGGACCTCAGCGGCGAGCCGCTCAACCGGCGCGGCTACCGGGTCGAGCCGGCCCCGGCGCCGCTCAACGAGAACCTGGCCGCCGGCCTGCTCAGGCTGTCCGGCTGGACCCCGGACACGCCCCTGCTCGACCCCATGATGGGTGGCGGCACCATCCTGCTGGAGGCGGCCATGATGGCGCTGAACCGGGCGCCCGGCATGAAGCGCCACTTCGCGTTCGAGAACCTGGCGAGCTTCGACAAGGTGGAGTGGACCCGCCTGCGCAAGGACGCCGAGGCCGGCCAGAAGGAACCCGGGCCGCTGCCGATCTACGGCTGCGACATCGACCCCCGCATGATCCGCGCCGCCGGCCTCAACCTGAAGGCGGCCGGCCTGCTCGACTGCGTCACCCTGCGCGAGGGCGACGTCATGGCGATACCCGCCCCGGGCGGACACGGCATGATCGTCAGCAACCCGCCTTACGGCGTCCGCCTGGACTCCGACGCGGCCTTCTACAAGGGACTGGGCGACGCCCTCAAGCAGCACTTCGCCGGCTGGTCGGCCTGGCTGATCTCCAGCGACGCCGGCTTCCCGAAGGCCATCGGCCTCGCCGCCAGCCGGCGCATCCCGCTCTACAACGGGCCGCTGGAATGCCGGCTGTACGAGTACCGCATGGTGGCGGGGACGCTACGGCAGAAGCCGGCGTCCTGAGCCCCACGCCGGTGGGGCTGTCCGTCCAGCCTACCAGAAGCGTTCGGCGCGCTTCGGCTTGTGCGCCTGCTGCTGGCCGGCAGCGGCGTGCGGCTTGTCGCCGCGCGGCTTGAACCCGGGCCGGTCGGCGCCGCCCTGGTAGCCGGGCTTGTCACCCCAGGGCTTGCCCTGGCCATCCTTCCAGCCGCCGCCGGGCTTGCCCTTCCATTCACCGCCCGGGCGCTTGCCCTTGTAGCCGGGCTTGTCCGACCAGGGCCGCTTGCCGCCTTCCGGACGCGGCTTGATGGTGGGCTCCAGGCCGGGGATGGTGGCGACCTCGATGGCCTGGCCGGTGTAGCGCTCGATGTTGCGCACCAGGTGGCGCTCGCGGAAGCCGACCAGGGTCACCGCGATGCCGCTGCGCCCGGCGCGGCCGGTGCGGCCGATGCGGTGGACGTAGTCCTCGGCCTGGCGCGGGGCGTCGAAGTTGATGACGTGGCTGATGCCGGCGACGTCGATGCCGCGCGCCGCCACGTCGGTGGCGACCAGGAACTGGACCCTGCCGTTACGCACGCGGTCCAGGGTGCGGGTGCGCTTGTGCTGCGGCATGTCGCCGTGCAGGGCCTCGGCCAGGAAGCCGCGGTCGCGCAGTTCTTCCGACAGGTCCTCGGCACCGGCCTTGGTGGCGGTGAACACCACCGCCTGCTTCAGGGTGGCGTCGCGCACCAGGGCGTCGAGCAGGCGCATCTTGTGCATCGGGTCGTCGAAGAAGTGCAGCTTCTGGTCGATCTGGGCGGCGGGGTCTTCCTTGCGGGCCACCTCGATGCGCTGGGCGTCGCGGGTCAGCTCGCGCGCCAGCTTGCCCACCACGCCGTCCAGGGTGGCGGAGAACAGCAGGGTCTGGCGGGTCTTCGGGGTGCGCGCGACGATCATCTGGATGTCGTCGATGAAGCCCATGTCGAGCATGCGGTCGGCCTCGTCGAGGATCAGCACCTCCAGGCGGTCGAAGTCGATCTTGCCGCGCTCCATGTGGTCCATCAGGCGGCCGGGGGTGGCGACCACGATGTCGACCGGCTGCGACAGCTGCTTCAACTGCGGGCCGTAGGGGGCGCCGCCGACCAGGCTGACGGTGCGCAGGCGGCGGAATTCGCGGCCGTAGGTGGCGGCGGCCTTCTCGACCTGCATGGCCAGTTCGCGGGTCGGGGTCAGCACCAGGATGCGCGGACCGTAGCCCTTCACGGCGGACGGCTCGGCCAGCCGGCACAGGCTGGGCAGCATGAAGGCGGCGGTCTTGCCGGAACCGGTCTGGGCGGAGACCAGGAGGTCGGCACCGGCCAGGGCGGCAGGCACGGCCTGGGCCTGCACGTCGGTCGGCTCAGTGTAGCCGGTGGCCTCGACGGCCTTCAGGATGGAGGGGTGGAGGCCGAGTTCGGAGAAATTCATGGGTGTTGCCTTTCCAATAGCTCATCGCCCGCCATGACGGCGGGCAAAAAATGCCAGACCGGGTCGATACCGGTCGCGGCGGCGTGACATCGGCGCCAACCGAAAGTCACGCGAGCAAATGAAACGGCACGCAGGGAGGTTGGGGCAGATGGGGCTGCAAGACAGCAGTCCCTTGACGGATCAACGGCTTACTGCACAGCGAAGGGGCGCATCATACGCAGGTCGTGCCATTAAAGCGAGCAAA
>JAQVJE010000096.1 GCA_028695325.1 Gallionellaceae bacterium | reverse complement strand
AGATCCAGCAGATGGTCAAGGACGCCGAGGCGCACGCCGCCGAGGACCACAAGGCCTTCGAGCTGGTCAGTGCGCGCAACCAGGGCGACGCCATGGTGCACTCGGTGAAGAAGGCCCTGAAGGACTACGGCGACAAGGTCACCGCCGACGAGAAGGCCAAGATCGAGGACGCCATCAAGGCCGTCGAGGAGGCCATCAAGGGCTCCGACAAGGACGATATCGACGCCAAGACCCAGGCCCTGGCCGAGGCCAGCCACAAGCTGGCCGAGCAGATGTACGCCCAGCAGGGCGGCCAGCCCGGCGCCGACGCCGAGCAGCCCGGTGCTGCCGGCGGCACCCACAAGGCCGATGACGACGTGGTCGACGCCGAGTTCGAAGAGGTGAAGGACAAGTGACAAAGTGACAGGGTGACAAAGTGACGGAGCGGGCTTGGCCCGCCCGTTTTTTGTCACTCGTCACTCGTCACTCGTCACTGAATTATGAAACGCGACTACTATGAAGTCCTCGGCGTCTCCAAGGGCGCATCGGACGACGAGATCAAGAAGGCCTTCAAGAAGCTGGCCATGAAGCACCACCCTGACCGCAACCAGGGTGACAAGTCGCACGAGGAGAAATTCAAGGAGGCCAAGGAGGCCTACGAGATCCTCTCCGATGCGCAGAAGCGGGCCGCCTACGACCAGTACGGCCATGCCGGGGTCGACCCCTCCATGGCCGGCGCCGGCGCCGGCGGGGCGGGCTTTCGCGACTTTGCCGACGCCTTCGGCGACATCTTCGGCGACATCTTCGGTGGCGGCCGGGGTGGGCGCTCGCAGGTCTACCGCGGCGCCGACCTGCGCTACAACCTGGAACTGTCGCTGGAGGAGGCCGCGCGTGGTACCGAGACCAAGATCCGCGTCCCGGTCCTGGCCGAGTGCCAGCACTGCCACGGCAGCGGTGCCAGGCCGGGCACCGAGCCGGTCACCTGTCCGACCTGCGGCGGCCACGGCCAGGTGCGCATGCAGCAGGGCTTCTTCTCGATCCAGCAGACCTGTCCGCGCTGCCACGGCAGCGGCCGCGTGATAGCCGATCCCTGCACCCATTGCCATGGCGAGGGGCGGGTCAAGCAGCACAAGACCCTGTCGGTGCGCATTCCCGCCGGGGTCGACGAGGGCGACCGCATCCGCCTGGCTGGCGAGGGCGAGGCCGGCGTCAACGGCGGCCCGCCCGGCGACCTTTACGTACAGATCCATCTCAAGTCGCACGCGGTGTTCACTCGCGACCACAACGACCTGCACTGCGAGATGCCGATCTCTTTCGCCACCGCGGCCCTGGGCGGCGAGATACTGATCCCGACCCTGGATGGTCAGGCCAGCATCAAGATCCCGGCCGAGACCCAGAGCGGCAAGGTATTCCGCCTGCGCGGCAAGGGCATCAAGGGCGTGCGCAGTCATGCCCCGGGCGACCTGCACTGCCACGTCGTGGTGGAGACGCCGATCAACCTGACCGAGCGCCAGAAGGAACTGCTGCGTGAATTCGAGGCCTGCTGTACCGGCCACGAAGGCAAGCACACCCCCCGCGCCAAGGGCTTCATGGACAAGGTGAAGGAGTTCTTCGGGCAGTGACCGAAGAACTCCTTCACCTTGCGGCGCAGGCTAACTTCGCAGAGCGAAGTTAAGCGCCTTCGGCGCGGCCGCAGCCACAAGGTTCCCTTTTCGGGCAGTGACCGAAGAACGCCTTCACCTTGCGGCGCAGGCTAACTTCGCAGAGCGAAGTTAAGCGCCTTCGGCGCGGCCGCAGCCACAAGGTTCCCTTTTCGGGCAGTGACCGAAGAACTCCTTCACCTTGCGGCGCAGGCTAACTTCGCAGAGCGAAGTTAAGCGCCTTCGGCGCGGCCGCAGCCACAAGGCACATCGTTTCGGGCAGTGACCGTAGGACGCTGTGGCGACCCTGCTACGGTGGGGAAATGGAAAGGCCCGGACTGTCGCCAGCCCGGGCCTTTACTCTTTCTGCGCCCGCTCAGTGCTGGGTGGTGTAGCCGATCACCACCAGGGTCAGGAGCAGGAAGCCGGCCGTGATGAGGGTGGCGGACAGGATGGTGGCCAGGCTCTCCACCGTGCGGGTCGGCCGCTTGACCAGGTACTTCTCCAACTCGCCGTTCGCCACCAGGCGGTCGTATTCCTGGGTGTGCTCATACTTGAACTCCGCCAGCGGCAGGGCGCCAGTGAAGATGGTGGTGGAAAGCGGCCACTTTTCCGGTCGGAAGTGCACATTGAAGAAGTGCACCGTGAACAGGAACACCGTGGCCAGCAGGGCCTCCTCGGCGTGCACGATGGTGGCGAGGTTGAACACCCAGCCCGGCAGGTATTGCGAGGTCAGCGTGGGATTGAACATCAGCAGTCCCGACAGGCCGATCACCGTGGCGCCCCAGAACGGCGCCCAGTAGTCGAACTTCTGCCAGTAGGTCCAGCGTTCGAACTTGGGCCGCGAGGTGAAGCCGAGGAACCACTTGTACATGCGCACGACGTCCTTCAAGTCCTGCCAGTTGGGGATCAGCGAGGTGGGGCCGAACCAGCGGAAGGTCTTGCGGGTGCGCCAGATGTTGTAGAGGGCGATGCCGATGTGGCCGAGGAACACCGTGATCCAGATGGTGGCCGCGGTGCGGTGGATGATGCCTTCGATGACGGGGCCGCCGAGCAGAGTGATGACCGCCTTGGCCCAGTCTGTATGGGAGAACAGCAGGGTGGTGCCGGTGATCACCAGGGTCATGGTGCTGATGGCGAACAGGGCATGGATCCAGCGCCAGACCGGGTGGAAGCGGCGGAAGAACACGGTGTCCGGGTGTTCCACGTCCTCCACGTGGCCGCAGCCCTGCAGGCGGTCCTTGAGCTCGCGGTAGAGCCACAGGATCACGTGGGTCCAGAAGAAGATCATCACGCCGTAGATCAGGTACTGCATGAACTTGCTGACCACGTAGATGTCCGGGTACTTATCGAAGTTCTTCGGGTCGCCGTGGGCGTGGAAGCTCAGGAAGCCCTCCTTGGCATCCTCGTGGCAGGTGTTGCAGGTCTTCAGGCGATTGTCGAGGTGCACCGTGGAGGTGGGATCGGCGACGTTCTTGATGTTGTGGCCGCCGTGGCAGTCGTAGCACTTGGCGGTGTTGGTGTAGCCGAGCTTGTGGACCTGGCCGTGGTATGAGTTGAAGTAGGTCTCGCGCGCCTTCTCGTGGCAGTTGCCGCAGTTGCGGGTGATCGCCAGCTTCATCGGGTCGCCCTTGGCGGAACTGATGTTGTGCGTGCTGTGGCAGTCCGAGCAGACCGCGCTGTCCAGTTTCCGTTTCTCCAGCAGGGCCTTGCCGTGCATGGAGGCCTTGTACTCGTTCTCCTGCTTCTCATGGCAGCGACCGCACACCTCGGGGTTCTTCAGGCGATGCTCGGCACGCTGCAGGCTGCCCAGGGTGCCGATGTTGTGGGCGTCGTGGCAGTCGTAGCAGGTGGCGTTGATCCGGGAGATGTCCTTCTTGTTGGGCTGGGCATGGACCGAGTGCAGGTAGCTCTCCATCTGCGCCACCGCCGTGCTCAGGCGCTGGTAGGTTGGGCTGCCGGTGTCCTGCTCGGCGGCCAGCTTGGTGCGGTGGCACTCGATGCAGCCGATGCTCTTGGGCAGCGGCTTCTGGTGCGGCAGCTTGGTGACGCTGGTGTGGCAGCCGGTGCAGGGCTGCTTGGCATGGACGCTGCGCTTGAACTTGCCGATGTCGATGAACAGGTTGACGCGGGAACCGTCCGGGCGGACGTGGAACTTCTCCTCGGGGTCGGCGTGGCAGCGCAGGCAGCGGTGGTTGGCGGTGGCGGATGCCGGGTCATCGGCAGCGTCCGCCGCAGCGGCCATGGCCGCTGCGGCGGGCGGCCACAGCAGGACCAGGGTCATGATCAGGGCCAGCGTTCCGCGAGCGATTCCTGCCATCGATTGTCTCCTGTTTGGTTGTTTTGGAACCGCGCCGTCGCGCCTATCCCTTGGCGGCTTACGACGGTTCGGGGCCGGCGCAGTTTTTTCATTTTTCACGCACTAGACTACGTTGCTGGTAGGGTTATAGCAATCCCTTCGTCGCATATCAGAAAGTGATTATATTCAATATAAACAAAACGATACGTTTACCTGTGAAACGTATCCCAAGGCTTGATTAATCAGGTCGGTCAGGGTAAAAGTGAAAAAGACCACGACGCCATCATGGCATATGGGCCAGGCGTTTTACCGCCGACATGAGAGGGAGAGACTATGCGCAAGGGGACAGTGGCAGCGGTTCTGTTCTGTCTGGCCGGGCCGGCCGCGGCTATCGACATCGAGCCGCTGGCGCGTACCTGCAACAACTGTCATGGCGTCGACGGCGTCAGCGTCGGCACCACCATGCCTTCGATCGGCGGGCTGCCGAAGGACTACCTCAGCCGCGTCATGAAGGAATGGAAATACGACAAGCGCGCGGCGGCGACCATGAACCGTATCGTCAAGGGCCTGAGCGACGACGAGATCGATGCCCTGGCGGCCCACTTCGCCGCCAGGCGCTGGCGCCCGGTGGCGCAGAAGGTCGCTGCGGCCGGGCTGTCCAAGGGGCGCGCCGCGGTGCGGGACAACTGCGCGGATTGCCACGGTGCCACCGGCAACGATCCCGACATCGGCACCCCCCGGCTGGATGGCCAGTGGGCCGATTACATGGCCCTCGAACTGGAGAAATACCGCGACCCCGAGTTCGTCATGCCGCACCGCAAGATGAACAAGGCGATCCGCCAGCTCGAGGCCGGCGACTTCCGGCCGGTCAGCGACTACTTCGGGGCCCAGCACAAGTGAACGAGGATACCCACATGCATCGATGCGATCGCCGCGCCTTCATCCGCGGTCTGGCCGTCACCCCCGCCGCCCTGCTCAGCATTGCTCCCGCCCGGGCCGCGGCGCCCAAGGCGCGCGTGGTGGTGGTCGGCGGCGGCTATGGTGGCGCCACCGCCGCCAAGTACCTGCGCCTGCTGGACCCCGGCATCGAGGTCACCCTGATCGAGCGTGAAACCCTGTACACCTCATGCCCCTTGTCCAATGAGGTGATCTCGGGCGAGCGGGACATCCGCACCCTGCAGGTCGGCTACAAGGGCCTGCAGAAGCGCGGCGTCAAGGTGTTGCACGACGAGGTCAGCGCCATCGATCCGGCGAAGAAGACGGTCGCCACCGCTGCGGGCAAGACCTACGCCTACGACGCCCTGATCCTGTCGCCCGGCGTCGACTTCGACTATGGCGCCGTCGAGGGCATGAGCCGCGAGATTTCCGACAGCCGCCTGCCGCATGCCTGGAAGGCCGGCCCGCAGACCCTGCTGCTGAAGCGGCAACTGGAGGCCATGCCGGATGGCGGCGTGTTCGTCATCGCGGTGCCCAAGGGACCGTTCCGCTGCCCGCCCGGCCCTTACGAGCGAGCCGCCCAGGTGGCCATGCACTGCAAGCAGCACGGCAAGCACAAGGCCAAGGTGCTCATCCTCGACGCCAACGACTCCTTCTCCAAGAAACCCCTGTTCGAGCAGGCCTGGAAGTCGCTGTACGGCTACGGCGAGGGCGGCATGATCGAGTGGGTGTCGGGGGCCAACGATGGCAAGGTCGAGCGGGTCGACCCGGCAAGCCTGACCTGCTATACCGGCTTCGGCGAGCACCGCGGCGACGTGGTCAACGTCATCCCGCCCCACCACGCCGGCAAGGTCGCCCGTGACCTCGGCCTCGCCACCTTCAAGAACCTGTGGTGCGAGGTGCGGCCGGAGAACATGGAGTCGACCAGCCAGAAGGACATCTACGTGATCGGCGACGCCTGCGTGGGCGGCGAGCTGGCCACCAACAACGCCTTCCCCAAGTCGGCCCACATGGCGATCTCCCAGGCCAAGGCGGCGGTCGCCGCCCTGGTCGCGCGCTTCAACGGCCTGCCGGCCCCCGAGCCGGTCTACACCAACACCTGCTACAGCGTGGTCGGGCACGACTGGGGCTTTTCGGTCGTCCACCTCTACCGGGTGGACAACGGCCAGTGGGTCTACGTCAAGCGCGGCAGCGGCATCTCGCCGGTCACCCTGGGCAGCAAGCCGGTGCCGCGCCTGTATCGTCGCCTGGAGGCACAGTACGCCGACGGCTGGCTGCGCAACGTGCTGGCCGATGCCTTCGCCTGATCAGCCGATCTTCACGACGATGTCGTGCAGGGTGTTGGCGCAGTGCTCCAGGCGGCCGCCGGCGCACTCCAGGTGCCGGTAGATCTCGCGCCGCTTCAGCATGTTCATGTAGTCCTCGCCCAGGAACAGCTCGGCCAGGCCGCGCCGGTACAGCTTCTCCATACGGCGGCCGTGCCGACGCGTGGCGTCGGCCTCGCGGGCGGCCTCGTCGGGTGATGCGCTCAGCCTGGCGAAGCCGGCCGCCAGGGTCTGGCAGCCGTCGCGCAGGGCGGCCGCCAGCTCGTAGGTGTACTTGTCCGGCGTCACCGCCAGGACATCCATCTCGTTCACGCAGTCCTTTCAGCAGGGGCCGAGGAATTCGAACACGCCCACCGCCGTGACCGGCGGCATGGCGCGCGAGGCGATCACCGTGGCGACGATGTTGGCGGCGTCGTGGAAGTAGTTCGTGAAGTCGACAGCAGCACGAAGGCCACCGCGAGCAGGACCAACAGGGTGACGGTATCCAAGCGGGGCGGGCCTATAATCGCGCGAGTGTCACCGAAAGATGGTTCCTCATGCGCATACAAGTCAAAACCCCCGAGCTGTCAGAATCCGTGCAGGGCGGCACCTTGCTGGAATGGCGTCGGCAGGTCGGCGACACGGTCGAGCGCGACGAGATCCTGGCCGACCTGGAGACCGACAAGGTCATCCTGGAGGTGCCGGCGCCGGCGGCCGGGGTACTGGCGGCGCTCGTCGTGCCGGCCGGCGGCGAGGTGAAGGCGGGCGACGTGCTGGCCGAGATCGAGACCGAGGCCGGCGCCGAGGTGCTGGCGGCGATGGCAGCAGCGCCAGAGGTCGCCGCCCCGGCCGCCGCCGCGGTCCAGGCACCGGCCGCCGTCGTGCCGGCACCGGCGGACATGGCCGCGCCGGCACCCGCCTATCCCCCCGGCCGCGCCGACCGCCGGGTGCCAATGACCCGGCTGCGCCAGCGCATCGCCGAGCGCATGGTCGAGGCGCAGCGCACGGCCGCCATCCTCACTACCTTCAACGAGGTGGACATGCAGCCGGTGCAGGACCTGCGCCGGCGGGTCCAGGCCGGGTTCCAGCAGGCGCATGGCATCAAGCTGGGCCTGATGTCCTTCTTCGTCGCCGCCGCCTGCCGGGCCCTCAGGCAGTTTCCCATCCTCAACGCCAGCGTCGACGGCCGCGACATCGTCTACCACGACTGCTACGACATCGGCATGGCGGTGAGCTCTGAACGCGGCCTGGTGGTGCCGGTGATCCGCGACGCCGACCGGCTCGACCTGGCCGAGATCGAACGCCGCATCGCCGACTATGCCCGCCGCGCCAACAGCCTGGAGCTGAAGATCGATGAACTGGAGGGCGGCACCTTCACCATCACCAACGGCGGCGTGTTCGGCTCCATGCTGTCGACCCCCATCCTCAACCCGCCGCAGTCCGGCGTGCTCGGCCTGCACCGCATCCAGGACCGCCCGGTGGCGGTGGACGGCCAGGTGGTGATCCGGCCCATGATGTACCTGGCCCTGTCCTATGACCACCGCATCGTCGACGGCCGCGAGGCGGTCAGCTTCCTGAAGTCGGTGAAGGACCAGCTGGAGGCGCCGGAGGCGCTGCTGAAGGGTGGGTGAAAGGCGTGACGCAGGGGCGTGACGAAAATTGCCTGTCACGCTTCTTTTTTACGCGTCTGTGTCACGCCTTTCATGGCGGCTTACCACTGTCCGCACGGCCCGCGCCAGCCTCACCGCGTGGCCGGAGTCGCCATGCACGCACAGGGTCTGGCCGGCCAGCCTCATCTCGCCGCCCCCGGCCGTCGTCATGCGGCCGCTGGCCAGCCAGCGCGTGAGGCGTGCCGCCACCTCGCCGGCGCTGAGCAGGACGGCGCCGGCCTCGCCGCGCGGCACCAGGCTGCCGTCGCTGCGGTAGGCGCG
>JAQVJE010000010.1:31624-34316 GCA_028695325.1 Gallionellaceae bacterium | reverse complement strand
GGGAAGATGCGGGATTCGTGAAGGACGGACTCGATCGTGTTAGACATCAGTAAATCTCCAATAAACTCTAGCGAAAACCGGTTGCCTCCTCCCCAGGAAGCCCTAGGAACCGCTTGCAAGGCGCGAAATTAGGACAATTCCGTATTATTTTCAAATTTACTGACAACTCCCTGACACCATGACGGCCTTCGACTCCCCTTCCGCCATCGCCGCGGCGGCCGACTACAGCCGCTACCTGCGCGGCCGCCTCGACGCCCGGCCCGAGCTCGCCGCCTGGCTGGCCGATGCCTGCCAGGCGCCATTCACCCGACGGACCATGACGGACTTCCTGGCGGAGGCGCCGATGACCGACGAGGATACCCTGAAACGGCGCCTGCGCGACCTGCGCCAGCGGGTCATGGCGGTGCTCATCGTGCGCGACCTCAACCGCCTGGCCGACCTCGCCGAGGTGACCCGCACCTGCACCGAGCTGGCCGAAGTGGCCTTCGAGACGGCCGACGACTGGCACCACCGCGACCTCGCCGACGTGCACGGCGAGCCCCTCGACGGCCAGGGGCAGCCGCAGCGGCTGATCGTGGTGGGCATGGGCAAGCTGGGCGGGCGCGAGCTCAACGTCTCCTCCGACGTCGACCCCATCTTCGTCTACCCGGAGGACGGCGAGACCACCGGGCCGCGCCGCATCACCAGCCACGACTTCTTCGTCCGCCTGGGCCGGCGCCTCGTCAGCACCATCGGCGAAACCACCTACGACGGCTTCGTGTTCCGCGTCGACATGCGGCTACGGCCCTACGGCGACGAGGGCCCGCTGGCCTCCAGCTTCGCCATGCTGGAGAACTATTTCTACACCCAGGCACGCGAGTGGGAACGCTACGCCTGGATCAAGGCGCGCCCGCTCACCGGCACGCGCCACACCGAGCTGGAGGAACTGCGCCGGCCCTTCGTGTTCCGCAAGTACCTCGACTTCGGCGCCTTCGCCGCCATGCGCGAGCTGCACGCCCAGATCCGCCGCGAGGTGGCCAGGAAGGACAGGCACGACGACGTCAAGCTGGGGCCGGGCGGCATCCGCGAGATCGAGTTCATCGCCCAGGTGTTCCAGCTCATACGGGGCGGCAAGACGCCCTCCCTGCAGGCCCGCCCGACGCGCGCCATCCTCACCCAGCTGGCGGCCCTCGACCTGCTGCCGGAGAACGTCGCCACCGACCTGGAGGCGGCCTACGTCTTCCTGCGCGAAGTCGAGCACCGCCTGCAGTACCGCGACGACCGCCAGACCCAGCAACTGCCGCACGAGCCCGGGGAGCGCCGCCAGCTCGCCGCAAGCATGGCCCACGCCGACTGGGAGGGCTTCGAGGCCCACCTCAACGCCATCCGGCGCCGGGTGGCCGGGCAGTTCGAGCAGGTCTTCGGCGCCCCCCAGGAGGACCAGTCGGCCCATCCGCTGGCCGGCCTGTGCAGCCTGCCGGCCGAGCTGGCGCGCGAGCGCCTGGAGGCGCTCGGCTACGGCGACCCCGCCGCCATGTTCGACCGCCTCATGGCCCTGCACGCCGGCGCCCGCTACGCCGCCCTGCCGGCGGTCAACAAGACCGCCCTCGACGGCCTGCTGCCACCCCTGATCGAGGTCGCCGCCCGCCAGCCCAACCCGGACGATACCCTGGCCCGCATCCTCACCCTGCTGGAGGCGGTCAGCCGCCGGGCGCCCTACCTGCTGCTGCTGCAGGAATATCCGCAGACCCTGACCCAGGTCGCCCGCATCGCCAACGCCAGCCCGTGGGCGGCGCAGTACCTGACCGGCCAGCCGCACCTGCTCGACGAGCTGCTCGACCCGCGCGCCCTGATGTCGGCGCCCGATTGGGCGCTGCGGCGCGACGAGCTGAGGGACCACCTGGCCGCCTTCGCCGGCGACATCGAGCGCCAGATGGATGAACTGCGCCATTTCAAGCAGAGCGAGACCTTCCGCCTGCTGGCCCAGGACCTGGCCGGCATGTGGACGCTGGAGCACCTGTCCGACCAGCTCGCCGCCCTGGCCGACCTGATTCTCGGCCAGACCCTGGAGCTGGTCTGGGCCGACCTGCCGAAGAAACACCGCGAGCGCCCGGCCTTTGCCGTGATCGCCTACGGCAAGCTGGGCGGCAAGGAGCTGGGCTACGCCTCCGACCTCGACATCGTCTTCCTCTATGACGACGCCCACCCGGATGCCCAGGACGTCTACGCCCGCCTGGGCAAGCGCATGAACACCTGGCTGACCACCCTGACGGCGGCCGGCGTGCTCTACGAGACCGACCTGCGGCTGCGCCCGGACGGCGCCTCCGGCCTCCTGGTCAGCTCCATTGAGGCCTTCGACGACTACCAGCACCACCATGCCTGGACCTGGGAGCACCAGGCCCTCACCCGCGCCCGCTACAGCTGCGGCGATGCGGCCGTCGGGGCGCGGTTCGAGGCCATCCGCGAGGCCATCCTGCGCCTGCCGCGCGACCCGGACGCGCTGCGCGCAGACGTCCTGGCGATGCGCCGGAAGATGCACGACGGCCATCCCAACAGCAGCGCCCTGTTCGACCTCAAGCACGACCCCGGCGGTCTGGTCGACGTCGAGTTCGCCGTCCAGTACCTGGTGCTGGCCAACAGCGCCAGGCATCCGGAGCTGACCGCCAACCGCGGCAACATCGCCCTGCTCGGCATCGCCGGCGCGCTCGGCCTG
>JAQVJE010000010.1:24488-31524 GCA_028695325.1 Gallionellaceae bacterium | reverse complement strand
CAGATTCAAGGAGTTCGGCAATGTCCATGGCCGATCGTGACGGCGTCATCTGGTATGACGGCAAGCTGGTTCCCTGGCGGGAGGCCACCACCCACGTACTCACCCACACCCTGCACTACAGCATGGGGGTGTTCGAGGGGGTGCGCGCCTACGAGACGCCGCAGGGCACCGCCATCTTCCGCCTGCCGGAGCACACCGACCGGCTGTTCAATTCCGCCCACATCCTCGGCATGAAGATGCCGTTCGACAAGGACGCCCTGAACGCGGCGCAGAAGCAGGTAGTGCGCGAGAACGGCCTCAAGTCCGGCTACATCCGGCCGATGGCCTTCTACGGCTCCGAGGCGATGGGCATCTCGGCGAGGAACCTGTCGGTGCACGTCATCGTCGCCGCCTGGCCGTGGGGCGCCTACCTCGGCAAGGAGGCCCTGGAGGTGGGCATCCGGGTGAAGACCTCGTCCTTCTCCCGTCACCACTCCAACGTCACCATGTGCCGCGCCAAGGCCAACGGCAACTACATGAACTCCATCCTGGCCCACCGCGAGGCGGAGACCGACGGCTACGACGAGGCCCTGCTGCTCGACGTCGACGGCTTCGTGGCCGAGGGCTCGGGCGAAAACGTCTTCATCGTGCGCGATGACGTGCTCTACACCCCGGACCCCAGCTCCGCCCTGATCGGCCTGACCCGCGACACCATCATCCAGCTGGCCGGCGAGATCGGCCTCTCGGTGGTGGAGAAGCGCATCACCCGCGACGAGGTCTATATCGCCGACGAGGCCTTCTTCACCGGCACCGCCGCCGAGGTGACGCCGATCCGCGAACTCGACAACCGCACCATCGGCGCCGGCCGCCGCGGCCCCATCACCGAGCGCCTGCAGGCCCTCTACTTCGACTGCGTGCAGGGCCGCTCGGCCGCCCACGCCAAGTGGCTGCACCACATCTGAGGAGGACGACCGTGAGCGACCAGCCCGCGCGCATCGTCGAGGTCACCGCCGCCGACCTGCCCCTGCACTGCCCGCAAGCAGGCCAGGCCGACAGCATCGGCCACCCGCGCGTCTACCTGCCCATCGAGGCCAAGGGCGAGGCGCGCTGCCCCTATTGCAGCACCCTGTACAAGCTGGTCGGCCCCGCCGGGCACGGCCACCACTGAGAGGAACCCGCATGCGACTCACCCCCCTGCTGCTCGCCTGCGCCCTGCTGGCCGGCCCCGCCGCCGCCCAGGGCCCGGCAACCAAACCCACCCCGGAACAGGCCCAGCAGATGCTGCTGCAGCAGATGCAGATGATGGCGGCCATGTTCGACTACCGACGCTCCCGTCTCGGCTTCGACGAGACAGTGAACGCCCTCGGCACCGCCATGGACCGGCAGGGCTGGAAGCGCGGCCCGGTGCACGACGCCCAGGCCGCCATGATCAAGGCCGGCATGGCCGACAGCAAGCGCATGAAAGTGCTGGAGGGCTGTCCGGCCGGCTTCAACGAGAAACTGGGCAAGGCCGGCCAGGGCAAGCTGCCGCCGCACCCCTGCCGCTTCACCGTGTTCGAGGGTCGCGACGGCAAGACCTACGTCACCCGGATGAACTCCGCCCTCATCGCCAAGGGCATCCAGGGCGAGGCCGCCAAGCTGATGGCCGGCATCGGCAGCGACGAGGAAACCATACTCAAGGGGATTGCCGAGTAACCCTCGGCCAGGAAGGCCATGCGTGACGCAAAGGCGTGACAGATACAGCGTGACATGAAAGGCGCGACGGTGGTTTCGTCACGCCTTTGCGTCACACCTTAGCGTCACGCCGTATCTGTCACGCCCTTCTCACGCCGTGCGCGAATAGCGCGGACCGCCTTCCGAAGGTTGCTTCAGATAGGCGTCGAAGCACATGGCGATGTTGCGCAGGAACAGCCGGCCCAGCTCGGTCACCGCGACGTAGTCCGCCTCCAGCTTGACGAAGCCGTCCGCCGCCAGGGGCTGTAGGTCGACGAGTGCATCGGCGAAATAGGCATCGAAGTCGACGTGCCAGGCCGCCGCGAAGGCGGCCTTGTCCAGTTCCAGGTCGCACATCACCCGGGTGATGGCATCGCGGCGGATCTGGTCGTCGCGGGTCAGGCGCAGGCCGCGCTCGACCGGCAGGTGGCCGCCGGCGACCAGTTCCTGGTACTTCTTCAGGTTCTTTTCGTTCTGCATGTAGGCGTCCGGCGTCTGGCTGATGCTGGAGGCGCCGAAGGCGTAGATGTCGCAGTCCTTGTGCGTGGTGTAGCCCTGGAAGTTGCGCCACAGGGTCTTGCCGTTCTGCGCCCTGACCAGCTCGTCGTCCGGCTTGGCAAAATGGTCGAGGCCGATGTTGACGTAGCCGGCGCCGCCGAGCTTGTCCTGGATCAGCTGCTGCAGGTCGAGGCGGGTGGCGAAGTCGGGCAGATCCTTCTCCTGGATCAGCTTCTGGTGCTTCTTCAGCCATGGCACGTGGGCGTAGGAGAACACCGCCAGGCGGTCGGGCGCCCAGGCGATGACCTTGTCCAGGGTGCGCGCGAAGCTCTCCACCGACTGGTGAGGCAGGCCGACGATCAGGTCCATGTTGATGCTGGCGAAGCCGAGGTCGCGCGCCCAGCCGTACACTTCCTTGATCATGCCCTCGGGCTGCACCCGGTTGACCGCCTTCTGGACGCGAGGGTCGAGATCCTGGACGCCGATGGACAGGCGGTTGAAGCCGGTCTCGCGCAGGGCCGCCAGGTGCTCGCGGGTCAGCTCGCGCGGGTCGGCCTCGCAGCCCATCTCGGCGTCGTCGGCGATCGGGTAGCGGTTGCGGATCAGTCCCATCAGGCGGCGAATGTCCTGCGGCCGCAGGTAGGTCGGGGTGCCGCCGCCGAGGTGCAGCTGGCGCACCCTGCGCCCCGGATCGGTGAGGTCGGCGGTCCGCGCCATCTCCTGGTCAAGGTAGTCCAGATACTGGTAGGCCTTGTTGTAGTCGCCGGTGGCAACCATATTGCAGCCGCAGTAGTAGCACAGGGTGTCGCAAAACGGGACGTGGAAATAAAGCGACAAGTCGCGCCCGGCGTTCTGCGAGGCGGCCAGCTCGACACGCCAGTCCGTCTCGGTGAACCCGGTATGGAAATAGGGCGCGGTCGGGTAGGAAGTGTAGCGTGGGCCGGGCTTGCTGTACTTTTCCAGCAGCTTGGTGAGGGCGGTCATAGGGAACGATTCGACAGGCGGTGCCCGATTGTAGGCAGGCGCATCCGCTCTAGGCAAGGCGGACGACCCCGGGCGTGCATGTCACCTTCAATTCCCATGATCACGACATGGATATAACAAAAGTATAAATTCTTCTGGACAGATATATTTTTTTTGGCATAATTGAATCTACCTCCCTGACCGCCGCAACGGCGGTTTTATACGCGGCACTGGAATCCAGTGCCGCCTTTTTTGCCCGGTGCACCAGCAACCCCGATAATGCGGCGCTTTCCAGGGAGGTGACATGACCCCCATACCCGCCGAGATATTCAAGGCCTATGACATCCGCGGCATCGTCGGCCGCAGCCTGACGCCCGCCGTCGTCGAGGCGATCGGCCGCGCCATCGGCAGCGAGGCCCGGACGCGTGCCTGCCGCGAGATCGCCATCGGCCGTGACGGCCGCCTGTCCGGCCCGGAACTTGCCGCCGCCCTGGCGCGCGGCATCCAGGCCGCCGGCGTCGACGTCGTCGACCTCGGCCGGGTGGCCACGCCGATGGCCTACTTCGCCGCCCATCACCTGGGCACCCGCTGCGCCGTGATGGTCACCGGCTCACATAACCCGCCCGACTACAACGGTCTCAAGATGGTCCTGGCCGGCGAGACCCTGGCCGGCGACGCCATCCAGGCCCTGCGCCGGCGCATCGAGATCGGCGACTTGGCCTCGGGTACCGGCAGCTGCCGGCAGCAAGACATCGCCGCCGACTACATCGCGCGCATCGCCGACGACGTGAAGCTGATCCGGCCCATGAAGATCATCGTCGATGCCGGCAACGGCGTCGCCGGCGCCTACGCCCCGGCCCTCTACCGCGCCCTGGGCTGCCAGGTGGAGGAGATGTATTGCGAGGTCGACGGCCGCTTTCCCAACCACCACCCGGACCCCTCGGTGCCGGCCAACCTGACCAACCTGATCGCCCGCCTGCGGGAGGGCGACGCCGAGATCGGGCTGGCCTTCGACGGCGACGGCGACCGCCTGGGCGTGGTGGCCCGCGACGGCACCATCGTCTTCCCGGACCGCCAGTTGATGCTGTTCGCCGCCGACGTACTCTCCCGCCAGCCCGGCGCCACGGTGATCTTCGACGTCAAGTCGACCCGCAACCTCTATGGGTGGATACGCGAGCACGGCGGCGAACCGATGCTGTGGAAGACCGGCCACTCGCTGATGAAGGCGCGCCTGCAGGAGACTGGCGCCGCCCTGGCCGGCGAGATGAGTGGCCACGTATTCTTCAAGGAACGCTGGTACGGTTTCGACGACGGCCTCTATGCCGGCGCCCGCCTGCTCGAATACCTGTCGAAGCAGGCGGACCTCGACCAGACCCTGCGCACCCTGCCCGACAGTATCAATACCCCCGAGTTGCACGCACACATGAGGGAGGGCGAGGCGCACCGCCTGATCGCCCGCCTGCACGAGACCGCCAACTTCGCCGGCGCCAGCGAGGTCATCACCCTGGACGGCCTGCGCGTCGAATATCCGGACGGCTTCGGCCTGATGCGGGCGTCCAACACCACGCCGACGATCGTGCTGCGCTTCGAGGCCGACGATGCGGCCGCCCTAGCGCGCATCCAGGAGCAGTTCCGCCGCATTCTGCTGGCCGCCGCCCCCGGCCTCGCCCTGCCCTTCTGAGCGCCGCCGCAATTGAGGGCCGGGGGGCGGCGCGCGTATCATGCTGTCTTTTCTGATTCCGGACCGACCATGGCACCCCTAGTAGGCGTCATCATGGGCAGCGTGAGCGACTGGGAGACCATGCGCCAGGCCGCCGCCCTGCTCGAAGAGCTGGGCATCCCGTTCGAAAAGCGCGTGGTCTCCGCCCACCGCACCCCCGACCTCCTGTTCGAATACGCCGAGGCCGCGGCCGGGCGCGGCCTCAAGTGCATCATCGCCGGGGCCGGTGGCGCCGCCCACCTGCCCGGCATGGTGGCCGCCAAGACCCACCTGCCGGTCCTCGGTGTGCCGGTGCAGTCGCGCGCACTCAAGGGCATCGACTCCCTGCTATCGATCGTCCAGATGCCCAAGGGCGTGCCGGTCGCCACGTTTGCGATTGGGGAAGCCGGCGCCGCCAACGCCGCCCTGTTCGCCGCTGCACTGCTAGCCAACGAGTTCCCGGACATCCGCACCCGCCTGCTCGCCTTCCGCGCCCGGCAGACCGAGGGCGTGCTGGGCATGGCCCTGCCGGAGGCATGATGCAGCCCGGTGCCACGCCACTCCTGCCCGGTGCCACGCTGGGCGTGCTCGGCGGCGGCCAGCTCGGCCGCATGTTCACCCTGGCCGCCCGCGTCATGGGCTACAAGGTGGTCGTGCTCGATCCCGACCCGAATTCACCGGCCGGCCAGGTTGCCGACATCCACCTCAAGGCCGGCTACAACGACGCCGCCGCCCTGCTGCACATGGGCAACCTGTGCGACGCGGTGACTACCGAGTTCGAGAACGTCCCGGCCCGGAGCCTGGAAATGCTGGCCAGGCACAGCTTCGTGGCGCCCTCGCCGGACGCCGTCGCGGTGGCCCAGGACCGTCTGCTGGAGAAGAGCCGGGCACAGGAGTTCGGCTGCGACACGGCCCCGTTCGCCAACATCGAGGACGAAGGCCAACTGGTCGCCGCCTGGACGCAGATCGACGGCCCCGCCATCCTGAAGACCCGCCGCTTCGGCTACGACGGCAAGGGCCAGGCGCTGGTCGACAGCCTGGACGACCTGGTCGCCGCCTTCGACCACCTGGGCCGCGTGCCCTGCCTGCTGGAAGGCCGCCTGGAACTCAGGCAGGAGGTGTCGGTGGTCCTGGCGCGCAACGCCGGCGGCGAGATCGCCATCTTCCCGGTGGCGGAGAACCGCCACCGCCACGGCATCCTCGACGTCAGCATCGTGCCCGCCCAGGTGCCCGAAAAACTGGCCGCGCGGGCACGCGACATGGCCGCCCATATCGCTACTGGCCTCGACTACGTCGGCGTCCTGGCGGTGGAGTTCTTCGTCCTCGCCGACGGCCGCATCGTCTTCAACGAAATGGCGCCACGCCCGCACAACAGCGGCCACTACACCCTCGACGCCTGCGCCACCGACCAGTTCCAGCAGCAGGTCAGGGCGCTCGCCGGCCTACCCCTGGGCGACAGCCGCCTGCTTTCCCCGGTGGTCATGGTCAACCTGCTGGGTGATATCTGGCAGCCGCAGCCGGCCTGGGCCAGTCTGCTCGCCCATCCCGGCGTGCAACTGCACCTGTACGGCAAGGCCGAGGCGCGCCCGGGCCGCAAGATGGGCCACTACAACTGCCTGGCGCCCACCGTCGAGGCGGCCATAGCCCTCGCCGAGGCCACCCGCGCGGAACTCGGCATCGCCGGTTAGGACGGATTGCCGGCCGGCGACTCCGTCCCCAGCAGGCGCAGCTCCATCACCTCGCCCTTGCGGTCGGTGGTGCGGATACGCACCGGCAACCCGCTGCCGTCCAGATCCAGCCAGATGTCCAGGGTACCCTCGCCGGGCCGGCTGCCCTGCAGGCGCAGGGCAGCGAGCGAGCGACCGCCGACCTCGATGCCTTCGCGACCCAACTGACGGAAGGTGAACTCGTTGAACTTGCGGCCGTTGGTGACGCCGAGGGCGAATTCCCCTTCACCCTCGCGCGCCGTCATGGCGAGGTGAAAGGGCAGGCTCATCAGGTCCTGTGCTTGGTCGGCAAGGTCCGCGCGGGCGCCACCCTCCAGCGCCAGGCGGCGCTCATCCCAGTCGAAGCGCGCCACCTCCATGCGGCGCTGGCCACGCTGCAACCAGTATTCCTGCGGCCGCAACCCGGCGGCGTCCAGCCAGCCCTCGCTGCTCTGGACGATCTCGCCAGTGACGAACA
>JAQVJE010000010.1:0-24388 GCA_028695325.1 Gallionellaceae bacterium | reverse complement strand
GGCGCTGCGGGTGGCGCTGCGGGTGGCGCTGCGGGTGGCGCTGCGGGTGGCGCTGCGGGTGGCGCTGCGGGTGGCCGGCTGGGCGGTGGTGTGGGCAGTGGCGTGGGCGGAACCGGGCGCAGCAGCGTGGCCTCGATGGGGAGGTCCGGTTCCGGCAGCGGCTGGAACGCCAGACCACCGAATTGTGCGAACAGCAACAGGTGGACCGCCAGGGAAACCGCCAACGCCCAGGTCAGGGCTCGGTCGCGGCCCATGCCGGGTCATCCCCCGTCGGGCAGCGGCGAGATCAGGGCGGGGCCGGCGCCGGACTGGCCCGCCAAGGCCACCGTACCGTCGTCGCGCAGGCGCAGGCGGCCCTCGGCGAACCAGCGCACCGCGAGGGGGAAGATGCGGTGTTCCTGCGCCAGCACGCGGGCCGACAGGCTGGCCTCGTCATCCCCGGCGAGAACCGGCACGGCGGCCTGGACGATGATCGGCCCGACGTCGACCTCCGGGGTGACGAAATGCACCGTGCAGCCGTGCACCCGCACCCCGGCGGCAAGCGCGCGGGCATGGGTGTGCAGGCCGGGAAAGGCCGGCAGCAGGGCCGGATGGATGTTGATCAGGCGGCCCTGGTAGCGGCGCACGAAACTCTCGGTCAGTACCCGCATGAAGCCGGCCAGGATGACCAGGTCGGGGGCGTGGCCGTCAATGGCGGCGGCCAGGGCGGCGTCGAAGGCCTCGCGGCCGTGGTACTGGCGGTGATCAACCACCGCGGTG
Organism: Gallionellaceae bacterium; assembly: GCA_028695325.1. Classification (GTDB taxonomy): domain Bacteria; phylum Pseudomonadota; class Gammaproteobacteria; order Burkholderiales; family Thiobacillaceae; genus Parasulfuritortus. Next base: position 23,629 of record JAQVJE010000010.1, on the reverse strand, counting down.
GCGACGCCGAGGCTGCGAGCGACCTCAAGGCCCTTGGCGTCGGGCCGGTTGCTGATGACGCAGGCGAACTCGACCGGCAGGCCGGCCTGCAGCAGCGCCTCCATGTTGGAGCCGCGCCCGGAGATGAGGACGACCGCCCGCATCAAACCACGACGGTCTGCGCCTGGTCGGCGCCGCGCGCGACGATGGCGCCCAGGTGATAGACCGTCTCGCCCTGCTCGCCGAGGAACTTGGCCGCCCGCTCGACATCGGCGTTGTCCACCACCACCACCATGCCGATGCCGCAGTTGAAGGTGCGGTGCATCTCGCGCTCGGCGACGTTGCCCTGCTCCATCAGCCACTGGAACACCGGCGGCAGCTCCCAGGCCGCCTTGTTGATGACCGCCGTGAGGTCCTCGCGCAGGATGCGCGGCACGTTCTCCAGCAGGCCGCCGCCGGTGATGTGGGCAAGGCCCTTCACCGGCATGGCCTGCATGAGGGCCAGCAAGGGCTTGACGTAGATGCGGGTGGGTTCGAGCAGGGTTTCGCCCAGGCTGCGACCGTGGAAGTCGGCGGCCAGCTCGGCGCCACTGACCTCGACGATCTTGCGGATGAGGGAATAGCCGTTCGAGTGCGGGCCGCTGGAGGCGAGGCCCAGGATGGCATCGCCGGGCTTGATGTCGGCGCCGGAGATCAACCTGGACTTTTCCGCCACGCCGACCGCGAAGCCGGCCAGGTCATACTCGCCCTCGGGGTACATGCCGGGCATCTCGGCCGTCTCGCCGCCGATGAGGGCGCAGCCGGACAGCTCGCAGCCACGGGCGATGCCGGTGACCACCTGCTCGCCGACGTCGACGTCTAGCTTGCCGCAGGCGAAGTAGTCGAGGAAGAACAGCGGCTCGGCACCCTGCACCAGGATGTCGTTGACGCTCATGGCCACCAGGTCCTGGCCGATGGTGTCATGCTTGTTCAACTCGAAGGCCAGCTTGAGCTTGGTGCCGACGCCGTCGGTGCCGGAGACCAGCACCGGCTCCCGGTAGCGCTTGGGCAGTTCCATGAGGGCACCGAAACCGCCAATGCCGCCCAGCACCTCGGGCCGCAGGGTGCGGCGGGCCAGTGGCTTGATGCGTTCGACCAGGGCATCGCCGGCATCGATGTCGACGCCGGCATCACGGTAGGATAGTTGGCTGTTCACGGCAGGATAGAGATGAATGGCGAGGGTGCTATTCTAGCCGAATGGACCTGACCAACCGTTCATTCTTGTATTTGCTGCTCGTCGGCGGCGGCCTCTACCTGCTCTGGCTGCTGTCTCCCATCCTGACCCCCTTCCTGTTCGCCACCGCCCTGGCCTACCTGTTCGACCCCCTGGTCGACCGCCTGGAGCGGCGCCACATAGGGCGCACCTGGGGGACGGTGCTAGTGCTGCTGGGCCTGGCCCTGGTGCTGATCCTGCTGGTGCTGATACTGACCCCGCTGTTCCAGGCCCAGGCCCGCATGCTGATGGCGCAGATCCCCCGCCTGATCGAGTGGGGACAGTCCGGCCTGCTGCCCTGGCTGGAGAGCCGCTTCGGCCTCGATCTGGTCGGCGATCAGGCCGAGATCGTGGCCTGGCTCAAGGCCCACGTCGGCGAACTGGGCAAGCTGACGGCCTACCTGCCGGCGGTCGGCAACCAGGGTCTGGCCTTCATCGGCTGGCTGGTCAATCTGCTCCTGGTCCCGGTGGTGACCTTCTACCTGCTGCGCGACTGGGACCGGGTGATGGCCGGCGCCGCCAGCCTGGTGCCGAGCGAACTGCGCCCCAAGGCGGTCGAGATCGCCGGCGAGATCGACGCCGTGCTGTCCGAGTTTGCCCGCGGCCAGGTTGCCGTGATCGTGCTGATGGCACTGTTCTACAGCCTGGGCCTGTGGTTCGCCGGCCTCGACTATGCCCTGGCGATCGGCATGACCGCCGGCCTCCTGGTCTTCGTGCCCTACCTGGGCGTGGTGGTGGGCCTCCTGCTCGGCACCGTCGCCGCCCTCGCACAGGGCGGCGGGCTGGCCCTGCTGCTGCCGGTGTGGGGCGTTTTCGGCCTCGGCCAGCTGATCGAGGGCATGCTGCTCACCCCCTGGCTGGTCGGCGACCGCGTCGGCCTGCACCCGGTCGCGGTGATCTTCGCCCTCATGGCCTTCGGCCAGCTGTTCGGCTTCTTCGGCGTGCTGCTCGCCATCCCGGCCTCGGCCGCCCTGCTGGTGGCGCTGCGCCAGCTCAAGGCCCACCTCGACCCGGACTGAGGCCGCCTGGAAACGCCGCTCATCCTGTTCGGCGCCTGCGACCGCCACAACCTGGGCGACCTCCTGCTCGCCCACATCGCCACCGCCGAGGCGGCGCCGCGCCCGGTCGTGCATGCCGGCCTGACGGCGCGCGACCTGACCGCCTGGGGCGGCCACCGGGTGGCGGCCATCACCGTCCTGGCCCGGACCTGGGGCAAGCACCGCGCCGACCTCGTGCATATCGGCGGCGAGCTACTCACCTGCACGGCCTACGAGGCGGCGGTGATGCTGCAGGCCGCGGACACCGCCGCGGCGATCGTCGCCCGCCTCGACGCCGAGCCGGCAGCCCGCACGGCCTGGGCGACGGGCGAGATCGGCCAGGCCGCTCGGCTGCCCTACCTGGCCGCCAAGTCGCTGTTTCGGAATCCCGGCCGCTTCGAATACCGCGCCGTTGGCGGCGTCGGGCTGGACCGCCTCGACCCCGCCGCGCGCGCCGAGGCGCTGGCGCGCCTGGCCGAGGCCGACCGCGTCACGGTGCGCGACCGCGTCACCCAGGGCCACTTGGCGGCCGCCGGCCTGCCGGCGGCCCTGGAGATCGATCCGGCGAGCCGGGTCGCCGCCCTGTTCGGCGCCCGGGTCCGCCGCCACGGCGCTGCCGGAGAGCCGGCCGCCATGCGCGCCGCCAGCCCGCCCGGCTACGTCGCCGTGCAACTGGCGGCCGAATACGGTGACGACGCCAGCCTGGACCGCCTGGCCGACCATCTGGAAGGTGGGCCGCCGGCGCGACTGTTCCGCGCCGGGGCGGCGCCCTGGCACGACGACCTCGCCGTCTGCCGGCGCCTGGCCGGCCGTTTGCGCGGCGCGCGGGTATTCATGTCGCTCGACCTCTGGGACATCTGCGCCCTCATCGCCGGCGCCGCCGCCTATTGCGGCAGCAGCCTGCACGGCGGCATCGTGGCGCGCGCCTTCGGGGTACCGCGGCTGCCCTTCCCGCTGCCGGCGGCCAAGGCGGCGGCCTACTGGCAGACCTGGGAGGCCGACTAGTCGTCGACGCGGCGGAACTCGCCCTCGATGACCCCGTCGTCGACCGGGCGGCGCGGCGGCGGCGGCGGTGGCCGCAGGCCGGCCCAGGCGACCAGGCACAGTGCCAGGGCATCGCTCCACACACCGGGGAAGATCAGCAGCAGGCCGGCCAGGAAGCGCAGCCCGCTGGCCTGCATGCTGGCCAGCGGGCTCTTGCCGGCCAGCACGGCCGCCGCCAGGGCGGGCAGGAAGGCGACCCGTTCCAGGGCGATCAGCGTGGCACCGGCCAGCGCCGCCAGGAGCAGCCAGAGCAGGGTCCAGGCGCCTATCCTGCCCCAAGTCACGACCAGCCCGACGATTTCCAGGACCGGGAAGGCCAAAGCTATAATCGGCCAGAACCTGGCCAGCAAACCGTTCATGCAAACACCCTCGGCGTTGATCGTCCTCACCACGCTGCCCGACCCGGAGTCGGCCCGGCAACTGGCCCGCGGGCTGGTCGAGGCGCGTCTGGCGGCGTGCGTGAACGTGTTGTCGCCCTGTCTGTCGGTCTACCGCTGGCAGGGCGAGTTGAACGAAGATGGGGAGATCCCCGTCATTATCAAGACCCGTGCCGAGCTTTACGACCGCATCGAGGCCTACGTGCGGGAGCACCACCCCTACGAGTTGCCCGAACTGGTGGCGCTCGACATAACACACGGCCTGCCCGGCTACCTGGACTGGCTGGCCGGAGAGACGACGGAGTCGACATGATACGCCCAGCCCTGTTCACCCTGCTGATCCTCGTCGCGCCCTGGCTCCGGGCCGCCGGGGACGAGTTGCTGGAGCCCGAGCAAGCCTTCCACTTCAGCGCCACCGTGGTCGACGGCAAGACCGTGGAAGCCAAATTCCAGGTTGCCAAGGGCTATTACCTGTACCGGCACAAGCTGAAATTCACCGCCGACCCGGCCCAGTTGGGCAAATTTGAACTGCCGCCCGGCAAGGCCAAGGAGGATGAGTTCTTCGGCCGCGTCGAGATCTATCCGGCCGACTTTCGTGTCCGCCTGCCGCTCGCCCAGGCCGCGCCCGGCACCACCCTCACTCTGAAGGCGGAATACCAGGGCTGCGCCGAACTCGGCGTGTGCTACCCGCCGCAGGAGTCGACGGTCAGCCTGCGCCTGCCGGCGGCGCCCCCCGCCGCGGTCGAGTCCGCGTCCGTGGTGGCCGCCGCCGCGCCGACCGCGACCCAGGACCCCGGCCTGATCAACCGCCTCCGGCAGATGGCTGGCGACTACCCAGGCAGCCAGGCAGCGCCCGACTTCCTGCCGCCGGAGGAGGCCTTCCAGCTGATGCTGTCGGCAGGGCCACAGCAGACCCTGCGCGCCGACTTCAGCATTGCACCCGGCCACTACCTGTACCGCGACAAGATCCGCCTCGAGGTGCGTTCGCCCGCCGGCGTCACGCTCGGGGAGCTCCAGTTGCCCACGGCGGAGGAAAAGGATGACCCCTATTTCGGCCGCATGCACATCTACCGGCAATCCTTCACGGCCGCCGGACGGCTGGCCGGCCTGCCGCCCGGCGGCGCCACGGTGGTGGTCGAGGCCAGCTACCAGGGCTGCAGCGAGCAGGGCATCTGCTATCCGCCCATCGACCGGACCATCACCCTGCCGGTGACCGCAGAGGCCGCCGGCGCGGCCGCGCCGGCGGCCGCGGACGTTTCCGACAGCGGCAAGATCGCCGCCCTCCTCAAGGGCGGCAGCTTCTGGCTGGTGGTGGTGAGCTTCTTCGGCTTCGGCCTGCTGCTCTCCCTCACCCCCTGCGTGTTCCCGATGATCCCCATCCTGTCCGGCATCATCGTCGGCCACGGCCACCACGTCACCAAGCGGCGTGGCTTCCTGCTGTCGCTCGCCTACGTGCTCGGCATGGCGGTCACCTACGCCCTCGCCGGGGTGGCGGCCGGCATGTCCGGCACCCTGATCTCCAACGCCCTGCAGAACCCCTGGGCGCTCGGCACCGGCGCCGCCATCTTCGTCGCCCTCGCCCTCTCCATGTTCGGCTTCTACGAGCTGCAGCTGCCCAGCTTCCTGCAAAGCCGCTTCACCGAGGCGAGCAACCGGGTCAAGGGCGGCCGCCTGGCCGGGGTGTTCGCCATGGGCGCCCTGTCGGCCCTGATCGTCGGCCCCTGCGTCGCGGCCCCCCTGGCTGGCGCCCTCCTCTACATCAGCCAGACCGGCAACCTGGTGCTGGGCGGTGTCTCGCTGTTCTTCCTCGCCCTCGGCATGGGGGTGCCGCTCCTGCTGGTCGGCATCTCGGCCGGCGCCCTGCTGCCCAGGGCGGGCGGCTGGATGGAGGCAGTGAAGAAGTTCTTCGGCGTCCTCCTGCTGGCGGTGGCGATCTGGCTGGTCGCGCCGCTGCTGTCCGAGGTGGTCCAGATGCTGGCCTGGGCCGCCCTGCTGATCGTCTCCGGCGTCTACCTGCGCGCGGTCGACCCGCTCGCCCCCCACGCCGGCGGCTGGCACCGCTTCTGGAAGGGCGTCGGCATCATCGTCCTGGTCACCGGCGTCGCCCTGCTGCTCAGCGCCCTCGGCGGCGGCCGTGACCTCCTGCAGCCGCTCGCCATCTACCAGGGCGGCGCCACCGCGCAGGACAAGACGCACCTGACCTTCCAGCGCGTGCGCAACGTGGCCGAGCTGGATCAGGCGGTGGCCGCCGCCCAGGGCAAGTACGTGATGCTCGACTTCTATGCCGACTGGTGCGTGTCGTGCAAGGAGATGGAGCGCTTCACCTTCGCCGACCCCCGCGTGCAGGCCCGCCTCAAGGACGTCGTCCTGCTGCAGGCCGACGTCACCGCCAACGGCCCCGACGACAAGGCCCTGCTCAAGCGTTTCGGCCTCTACGGCCCGCCCGGCATCATTTTCTTCGCCGCCGACGGCAGCGAGGTCGCCCACCGCGTGGTCGGCTACGAGCCGGCCGAACAATTTCTGGCCAGCCTGGACAAGGCCATCCCCTGACTTGAAGCATCCCGTCGCCCTCGCCCTCGCCGCCGCCCTGCTGCTCGGACTCGCCAGCACCGCCGCCCTGCGCCTGGCCGCGCCGCCCGCACCGCCGACCGAAGCCGCCGGGGTCGACCTCGGTACGGTGTGGGCCGCCGCGCTGCCCGACCTGGCCGGCAACCCGCAGGCCCTGGCGCAGTGGCGCGGCAAGGTCCTGGTGCTCAATTTCTGGGCACCCTGGTGCCCGCCCTGCCGCGCCGAGATACCCGGCTTCATCCGCCTGCACGACAGGTACGGCGAGCGCGGCCTGCAGTTCGTCGGCGTCGCCCTGGACGACCCCGGCAAGGTGGCGGCCTTCGCCGACGCCGCCGGCATCCCCTACCCCCTCCTGCTCGGCGAGCCTGCCGCCACCGGACTGCCGCAGGCCGCCGGCAACCGTTCCGGCGGCCTGCCCTATACCGTGGTCTTCGACCGCCGCGGCAACGCCATCGCCAACCATGTCGGCGTCCTCGACGAGGCCCATCTGGCCGAACTGATCGAGCCCCTGCTATGAGCACAGAAATCGCCCAGCCATCCCGTTCCATGATCAGCGCGGTCGGCCGCGCGATCGGCGACTACGCCATGATCCGCCCCGGCGACCGCGTCCTACTCGGCCTCTCCGGCGGCAAGGACAGCCTGTCGCTGCTGCACGTCCTGCTCAACCTGCGCGATCGCGCCCCGGTGAAGTTCGACTTGGCCGCCTGCACGGTCGACCCGCAGTCGCCCGAGTTCGACCCCTCGCCTCTCAAGCCCTACATGGCAGCGCTGGGCGTGCCCTATTTCTACGAGAGCCAGCCCATCGTCGAACAGGCGGAGGCCCACATGCAGGGCGACTCCTTCTGCGCCTACTGCTCGCGCATGCGGCGCGGCATCCTCTACCGGACGGCGCGCGAACGGGGCTACAACGTGCTGGCCCTGGCCCAGCACCTCGACGACCTGGCCGAGACCTTCCTGATGTCGGCCTTCTTCGGCGGCAAACTGCGCACCATGCAGGTGCACTACCTGAACGACCAGGGCGACATCCGGGTGATCCGGCCGCTGTGCTATGTGCGCGAGCGCCAGACCCGCGACTTCGCCGCCCATGCCGGCCTGCCGGTGATCAGCGAAAACTGCCCGGCCTGCTTCGCCAAGCCCATGCAGCGCTACCAGATGAAGTTGCTGCTGGCCGAGCAGGAGCGCCAGCACAAGACCCTGTTCGCCAACCTGCTCACCGCCATGCGACCGCTCATGGGTGAAAGGCGTGACGAGAAGGGCGTGACGCAGGAGCGTGACACAAAGGCGTGACGGAAAAACGCAATCGCATGCACCCCACACGTCACGCCGTTATGTCACGCCTTTCTTGTCACGCATTTGCGTCACGCCTCCCCAAGGAATTGCTATCCACCTGATTTCCCATTAGAATCCTGCCCCTTTCCCGGCCTGGCCGGTTTTTCACGTCCTTGCCCCACCGGTCGCACGGGGGGCTGCGAACCAAAAGGAGCTTCGATGCGACATTACGAGATCGTTTTCATCGTCCATCCAGACCAGAGCGAGCAGGTGCCCGCCATGATCGAGCGCTACCGCGCCCTGATCGCCGGCAACGGCGGCCAGATCCACCGCCTGGAAGACTGGGGCCGCCGCCAGCTCACCTACACCATCCAGAAGGTCCACAAGGCCCACTACGTGCTGATGAACATCGAGTGCGACCAGGCCACCATGGACGAGCTGGAGCACGGCTTCCGCTTCAACGACGCCATCCTGCGCCACCTCACCATCAAGCGCGACGAGGCCATCACCACGCCGTCGCCGATGATGAAGGAAGAGAAGGCCCGCAACCTGCTGGCCCCGCAGACTGACGCCGCGCCGGCCGAAGCCGCCGCCTGAGTTGGAGCGTAACCGGGTCGAGATCGACGGCCGCGTCGTCGCCAGCGACGGACTCCGCCGCACCCCCGCCGGACTGCCCTGCCTGACCTTGCGCCTCGCGCATGAATCGCAACAGCGCGAGGCCGGGTTCGACCGCAAGGCGGGCTGCGAGTTGGATGCAGTCGCCTACGGCGAGCCCGCGACGGACATGGCGAGGCTGAAGGAAGGCGACCTGCTCTGGCTGGCCGGCTTCCTGGAACGCAAGAGCCTGCGCGACCCCCGCCCGGTACTGCACATAACCGAATTCGAGATCAAGGAGTAACAAAATGGCTTTCATTCGTCGCAAACCGACGGACAAGAACCGCAGGCCTGCCGGCGGTGCCCTGTTCCGACGCAAGAAGTTCTGCCGCTTCACCGTCGACAAGGTCAAGGAGATCGACTACAAGGACGTCGACGTTCTCAAGGACTTCATCTCCGAGAACGGCAAGATCATCCCCGCCCGCATCACCGGCACCCGCGCCCACTACCAGCGTCAGCTCGGCGTCGCCATCAAGCGCGCCCGCTTCCTGGCCCTGCTGCCCTACACCGACCTGCACGAGTAAGGAGACACCATGGAAATCATCCTGATGGACAAGGTCGCCAACCTGGGCAACCTCGGTGACGTGGTCAAGGTCAAGGACGGCTACGCCCGCAACTACCTGATCCCGCAGGGCATGGCCAAGCGCGCCACCGCCGCCAACCGCGCCGCCTTCGAGGAGAAGAAGGTCGAATTGGAGAAGCTGGCCGCCGACAAGCTGGCCACCGCCCAGGCGCGCGCCGAGAAGCTGGAAGGCTTCGAGCTGACCGTGGCCCAGAAGGCCGGCGTCGACGGCCGCCTGTTCGGCTCGGTCGGCAACTCCGACATCGCCGACGCCCTGCAAGCCCAGGGCTTCGACGTCAGCAAGGCGGAAGTGCGCCTGCCCGAAGGCCCGTTCAAGGCCCTCGGCGAGTACGAGGTCAGCCTCGGCCTGCACACCGACGTCACCTGCACCATCAAGCTGACGGTGGTCGGCGAGCAGTAACGAGGCATTGTCGTTCCCGCGCAGGCGGGAACCCGGTCCAACCGGACTGGATGCCCGCTTTCGCGGGCATGACGAAACCGGACAAAGGCCGCTCTGCGGCCTTTGTCGTTTCCGGGCTAGAATCCCCGACCTATGACCTACGACGCCGACCTCGCCGCCATCAAGCTGCCGCCCCACTCGGTGGAGGCGGAGCAGGCCGTGCTGGGCGGCCTGATGCTGGAAAACACGGCGATCGACCGCGTCGCCGACCTTATCAACGAGCAGGACTTCTACCGCGCCGACCACAAGGCGATCTGGCGCCAGGTCGTCGCACTCATCAACGACAACAAGCCGGCCGACGTCATCACCGTCGCCGAAGCGCTCGACTCGCGCAACCAGCTCGACGACATCGGTGGCCTCGCCTATCTCGCCGCCCTGGCCCAGAACACTCCGTCGGCGGCCAACATCCGCCACTATGCCGGGATCGTGCGCGAACGCGCCGTCCTGCGCCACCTGGCCGAGGTGGGCGCCGAGATCTCCGAGTCGGCCTACAACCCGGAGGGACGCAGCGCCGGCGACATACTCGACGCCGCCGAAGCCAAGGTGTTCCAGATCAAGGAGGCCGGCGCCAAGACCAGCCAGGGCTGGCAGCCCCTGCAGCCCCTGCTGGTGCAGGTGGTCAACCGCATCGACGAGCTCTACAGCCGCGACAACCCGAGCGACGTCACCGGCATCCCGACCGGCTTCACCGACCTCGACAGCAAGACCTCCGGCCTGCAGCCCGGCGACCTGATCATCGTCGCCGGCCGCCCGTCCATGGGCAAGACCGCGATATCGCTCAACATCGCCGAGAACGTCGCCCTGGAGACCGGCCTGCCGGTCGCCGTCTTCTCCATGGAAATGGGCGCCGCGCAGCTGGTCATGCGCATGCTCGGCTCCATCGGCCGCCTCGACCAGCACAAGCTGCGCACCGGCAAGATCGCCGAGGAAGACTGGCACAAGCTGACCAGCGCGCTGGGACGGTTGAACGAGGCACCGGTGTTCATCGACGAGACGCCCGGCCTCACCGCCATGGAGGTGCGCGCCCGCGCCCGCCGCCTGGCGCGCCAGAACGACGGCAAGCTCGGCCTGATCGTGATCGACTACCTGCAGCTGATGTCCGGCAGCGGCGGCGGCGAGAACCGCGCCACCGAGATCTCCGAGATCTCCCGCTCGCTCAAGGGCCTGGCCAAGGAGTTGCACGTCCCGGTGGTCGCCCTGTCGCAGCTCAACCGCTCCCTGGAGCAGCGCCCCAACAAGCGCCCGGTGATGTCGGACCTGCGCGAGTCGGGCGCCATCGAGCAGGACGCCGACGTCATCCTGTTCGTCTACCGTGACGAGGTCTACAACCCGGACAGTCCCGACAAGGGCACCGCGGAGCTGATCATCGGCAAGCAGCGCAACGGTCCCATCGGCATGGTGCGGCTCACCTTCCTGGGCGAGTACACCAAGTTCGAGAGCTGGTCGTCGGGGTACCCGTCTTGAGGCACCCAGGGCCGGCCTCCCGGCAGGACCACTGAAGCATGCGCCCCATCGTCGCCCGCATCGACAGCGCCGCCCTCGCCCACAACCTCATGGTGGCGCGGCAGGCGGCCGGCAGCACCCGCCTCGTCGCGGTGGTCAAGGCGAACGGCTACGGCCACGGCCTGGCGCGGGTCGGCCAGGCCCTGCGCGCGGCCGACGGCTACGCCGTGCTGACCCTGGACGAGGCGGCCACCCTGCGCGCCCAGGGACTCAGCCACCCCATCGTCCTCCTGGAGGGCTTCTTCCATCCCGACGAATTGCCCGAGATCGCCCGCCGGCGGCTCATCCCGGTGATCCACCGCGACGACCAGATCGACGCCCTGGCGCGCGCCCGCGTCGAGCACAGGATCGATTGCTTCCTCAAGTTCGACAGCGGCATGCACCGCCTTGGCTTCGCCGCCGCCCCCGCGCGGGCGGCTCTGCAGAGGCTGCGTGCCCTGCCCCAGGTCGGCCAGGTCACCCTGATGAGCCACTTCGCCCACGCCGACGAGCCGGAGGTCGGCGTCGCCACCCAGCTTGCCGACTTCCGCGCCGCCACGCAGGGCCTCACCCACGCCGTCAGCCTGGCCAATTCCGCCACCCTGCTGCGCTACCCCGAGGCCCGCGGCGACTGGGCCCGGCCCGGCATCATGCTGTACGGCGCCAACCCCTTCGCCGGCCAGACCGGTGCCGACCTCGGCCTCTTGCCGGCCATGCACCTGGAGAGCCGCATCATCGCCACCCACCACCTGCGCCGCGGCGAAGGGGTGGGCTACGGCCACGCCTTCCGCGCCGAGCGCGACCTGAAGATCGGCGTGGTGGCCTGCGGCTATGCCGACGGCTATCCGCGCCACGCCCCCACCGGCACCCCGATCATGGTCGAGGGCCGGCTCACCCGCACCCTCGGTCGCGTCTCCATGGACATGCTGTATGCCGACCTCACCGGCATCCCCGGCGCCCATGTCGGCAGCCCGGTCGTGCTGTGGGGCGCCGGCGTGCCGGTGGAGACGGTCGCCGCCGCCGCCGGCACCATCGCCTACGAACTGCTGACCGCCCTGGCGCCGCGTGTGAGAATCGAAGCAACCTGAACCGTCATGCCCGCGCAGGCGGGTATCCAGCACGAGAAAAAGCCATGTCCGACATCCTGAACCAGATACTCGCCGTCAAGGCCGAAGAAATCGCCGCCGCCCGCGCCGCCCTGCCCCTGGCCGCCGTGCGCGAGGCCGCCGCCGCGCAGGCCCCGGCGCGCGACTTCGTCGGCGCCCTCCGCGACAAGATCGCCGCCGGCCACCCCGCCGTGATCGCCGAGATCAAGAAGGCCAGCCCCAGCAAGGGCGTCATCCGGCCCGACTTCCGCCCGGCCGAGATCGCCGCCAGCTACGAGAAGGGCGGCGCCGCCTGCCTGTCGGTGCTCACCGACCGCCAGTTCTTCCAGGGCGACACCGAATACCTGAGGCAGGCGCGCGCCGCCTGCACCCTGCCAGTCCTGCGCAAGGACTTCATGATCGACCCCTACCAGGTCTTCGAGGCCCGCGCCATGGGCGCCGACTGCATCCTGCTCATCGTCGCCGCGCTGTCGCTGGCACAGATGCAGGAACTCGAGGCGGTGGCCATGGCACTGGGCATGGCCGTGCTGGTGGAATCCCACGACGGCGACGAACTCGGCCGGGCACTGCAACTGAAGACGCCGCTGATCGGCATCAACAACCGCAACCTGCGTACCTTCGAAACCCGGCTGGAGACCACCCTCGACCTGCTGCCCCGGATCGGCGCCGACCGCATCGCCGTCACCGAGAGCGGCATCCTGGCCCCGGCCGACGTCGCCCTGATGCGCGAGCACGCCGTCCACACCTTCCTGGTCGGCGAGGCCTTCATGCGCGCCGGCGATCCCGGCGCCGAGCTGGCGCGGCTGTTCGGCTGAAGACCCCGTCGTTCCCACACAGGCGGGCATCCAGTTCCTTGATTTGACTGGGTTCCCGCCTGCGCGGGCATGACGAATAAATCAGCGCCTCCATAGGCCAAGCTCGCGCCCTGATTCTTCCAGCCGGATCGCCTTGCAGTTCCAGCGGGCACCGATTCCGCCAGACAGTCATCCGCCAGTTCATCGATGTGTTCGAGAACGGCCGCCCGCGCCAGGGTGGACTTGGCCCGACCGGTCTCATGCGCCCGCGCATCCAGCTTGGACCGGCGCGATGGCATGCAACCCGCCATCGGAAACCATAGGGCCGGCCTATCCGCCTGACGCCCCCTGTTGCAATCCCGCAACGCCAAAACCAACCCGCGCATCCGAAATGAGTGGAATGGTTTGGACCGCCGCGCCGGCCTTGCCACAATACGTCCAACTTCTCGCGCGAGAGGTTGTTTCTGCCACTCGCTGCAAGCCGGACCGCAAGGCGAGGCGTGAAGCGAGGCGGGGACGACCAGCCGACCAAGCCGGGCCGTCCTTCGCGTAAGCAAGAATTTATTAACCCGTACCAAGGAGTCTCACTATGAAGAAGTCCCTGATCGCCCTGGCCGCCGCCGGCATGTTCGCCCCCGCCGCCTTCGCCGCCACCGCCAACGTCGACGTCTACGGCGTCGTCAGCATTGCTGTTGAAAGCCCCGACTACTCCGATGCCGGCGGTGTCGATGATCTGGAAGTGCGTGACCGCGTCTCCCGTATCGGCTTCAAGGGTTCCGAGGACCTGGGCAACGGCCTGAAGGCCATCTGGCAGATCGAGCAGCAGCTTATTGCCGACGGCACCAACACCCCCTTCGGCGGCGGCACCCTGCGTAACACCTTCGTCGGCCTGGCCGGCGACTTCGGTGTCTTCGTCATGGGTCGTCACGACACCCCGTACAAGCTGGGCACCGGCTCCCTGGATCCGTTCGCCGACACCATCGCTGACTACAACACGTTCTCCGGTTTCGGCGGCCTCGCCATGGGTCTGATCGACGGCACCCAGGACCATCGTAGCCCGCAAGCCATCGCCTACATCTCCCCGACCTGGTCCGGCTTCCACTTCGCCGTCGCCACCGTCGCCACCAACAACCCCGCCCTGACCCACCTGGATAGCGGCGACAGCTTCGACGCCTTCTCCGCTACCGCCGTGTACTCCAACGGCCCGCTGTTCCTGTCCGGTTCCTACCAGTCCGTGGAAGTGGTCGACAGCACCGCCTGGAAGATCGGCGCTGGCTACACCTTCGGCGACCTGAAGGTTGGCGCCATCTACGAAGACGTCGAATACGATGCCCTGGCCATGGAGCGCGACTCCTGGCTGGTCAACGCCGTCTACACCATGGGCCCCGTCGCCCTGAAGGCCGAATACGGCGCCGTTGATCTCGCCGGCACCGATGTCGACACCTGGGCCGTTGGCGCCGACTACTCCCTGTCCAAGCGCACCACCGCCTACGCCGTCTACACCAGCTCTGACGTCGATACTGTTCCCAATCAAGACCTCAGCGGCTGGGCCATCGGCCTGAAGCACAGCTTCTAATCTGACTTAGTCAGTTAGTTGCTTAAAACGGGCACCTTCGGGTGCCCGTTTTTTATTGCCCTTGCGGAAAGAAATCATGCGTTCATGCGTGACACCCTTGCCGTCGCCAACTTCGCCAAGCAGTTTTCCTGACCCTTCCGCACGGCGCCCGCCCGTTCGCTCACGTTACCCCGCCGCCCTAGCCTCTCACTCCTTGGCATTCCCCTCCTCGCCATCAAGCTTGGCAACAATCGCCAGGCCTGTTTCGCCTCGGACGAGGATTAGCGTGTTTATCTGGACCTGGCGAGATGGACAAGACGGTGACGCCGCTTGCCGTATATGCGACGCCCGCCCGGACCGACCGCACAGGAAGCCTGCGGCGGGGTCAAGGACACGGGTCCGGCATGGTCTTCAGTGCAGCCTGGGCAACCCGTGTTCGAGCACCATCCGCAGCTTGTACGGGAATGCAGTGAAGACGGAAAAGAATGCGCCGCGGGCGAGACGGCGGCCGCGCATGATCGTGACGCGGGTCGTCCATAGCGCCGCGCGCTCGCGCACCAGGGCGGCGAATACCGGCAGGTATATGCGCCGCAGATAGGCGCTGTCGGCGTGCAGCAGCGACAGCAGGGCCCCCTCGCACGACAGCAGCAGCAGATGCAGCAGCAGGGCCGCTTGCATGAACGGCGCCGGATAGGTCATGACCATGACGAAGGTCTTGTTGCGCTCCGAAAGCGCGCGCCGCCGGAAGGTGGTGACCAGCCTGCCGCCCTGTGCCTTGCCGCCGCCGAAGCTGGCGCCCACCTTGTGCCGGTAACCGGAGGCGGCAAGTGCCTTGACCGGGTAGCCGGCCAGGCGGGCCCGGCAACACAGATAGAGATCCTCGCCGATCGAGCCGAACCATTCCGGGAAACCGCCCAATTCATCCCATAGCACCCTGGGCAGCCAGAGGCAGGAGCCCATGATCAGGCCAACCTCGCCGCGCAGCGGGTCGCGGTTGGGCAGCGGGTTGAGGAAGGGGTCGAGCAGGCTGCCGATGTCCAGCAGTTCGCCGGTGTCGAAGTCGTACTGGGGCAGGCCGAGGATGGCCGGCCCGTCGGTTGCCGCGGCCGCCCGGTGCAGGGTGGCGACGGCATCCGCGAACAGCGCGGCGTCGTTGTTGAGCAGGAGCAGGTATTCGCCCCGCGCCACCGCGGCCATGCGATTGTTGGCGACGCAGAAGCCGACGTTGGCGGCACTCTCGATCAGCCGTACCGCGGGATAGCGAGCGCGGATGTGAGCGGCCGATCCATCCGTCGAGGCGTCGTCATGGACGATGATCTCGATCCCGCCGGCCAACTCCGCCTGCGCCTGCACTGACCGGATGCAGTCGTCGATGACAGCCATGCCGTTGTAGTTGGCGATGCAGACCGAGACCAGCGGGTCCGTGCTCATGGCTGGTCCAGCAGCCATTGCCAGGTGGCGCGCAGGCCCTCGTCGAGGCTGACCCGGGGTTGCCAGCCATAGCGCTGGCGAAAGGCGCTGCTGTCTAGTATCACCGTCTGGACATCGACGCCGCGTGCGGGTTGGTGGCGTATCGCCATCGCGCGGCCTGTAACGCGCTCCACCAGCCGGCACAGTGCATTGAGACTGAGTCCGTTGCCGCTGCCGAGGTTGAAAGTGCCGCTGGCGGGAGCGTCGAGCACCGCCAGGCAGGCCGCCACCATGTCGTCGATGTGGAGGAAGTCTCGTGTCGTCTCGCCATCGCCCCAGATCGTCAGCGGGGTGCCGCGGCGCAGGTGTTCGAGCAGGGTGCGGATGACCCCGAAGCCGGTCTGCAGGGGCTGGCCGGGGCCGTAGACATTGGCGGGGCGCAGTATCGCCGTCGCATGCCCCTGCCGCGCGAAGACGCCGAGGTATTGTTCGGCCGCCGCCTTGCCGGCGGCATGGTGGGAAAGCGGTGCGAGGACGTGCCGCTCGTCGACCGGCAGGTAGGCGGGATCGCCATAGATCGCCCCGCCCGAGCTCAGGTAGATGAGAGGCAGTTCCGGGCGGTCGTTCATCGCCTCCAGCAAGCGCAACAGCGGCAGCAGGTTTTCCACGGCGTCGCGGGCGGGCTCCCTGACATGGCGGCCGGGCGTCGAGGTGGTGGCTAGATGGACAACGGCCCGACTCTCGGCCAGCAGCGTGGCGAGCAGGGGCAGGTCGTTCAGGTCGCCGGGCTGCCAGCGCACGCCGGCCATCGCGCTGGCGGGGGGGCGCCGGGACAGCACGGTCACGGCCTCGCCGCGGGCGGCCAGGGCGCGCGCCAGGGCCTGGCCGATGAAGCCGTTGCCGCCGATCAGCAGGACCCCTTTCATCCGCGCGCCTCCAGCTCGGCATACAAGGCCGCGTAGCGGGCGGCACAGTCGTCCCAGTCGCCGACCTCCCGTTTGACCCAGTCTCTCGCGGCCGCGCCGATGCGGCGGTTGCCTGCCATGTCGGACAGGCCGGCCAACGCGGCTGCGAGGTCGTCGCGCCGGCCGACCAGCCAGCCGGTCTCGCCGTGGCGGATGCAGTCACGGTGCGCCGGCAGATCGGAGGCGACCACCGGCAGGCCGGCCGCCATGGCCTCCAGCAAAACCTGCGGCCGCCCCTCGTCGTGCCGGCTCAGGGTGATCAGGCCGGCGGCACGGGGAAACCAGTGCGCCCGCAGGTCGGCCGGGTGGGTGGGGCCGTGCCAGTTGACCCAGGCCGGCAGCGTCAGTCGTTCCTGCATGGGGCCGAACAGGTGCAGTTGCCGGTCGCTGCCGAACAGGCCATCGCCCCATTCGAACAGGTCGCCGACCTTGCCGCGGGTGAGGCGCGTGACGGCGATCCAGCAGCCCGCTTCGACGCCGCTGCGGTCGACCTCGAACCAGGTCCGCGCCACCCCGAAGGGCACTGGCCGGATGCGCGCCACGTTGCCGAAATCGGCCGCCAGGCGGGGCACCATCCAGGCGGCATTGGGGGCCAGGATGGTGGGGCGCTGGGCAAACACCGCGCGCAGGGCCGCGCGCATGCCGGGGCGGCCGAGCAGGCCATAGTCGCTGCCCAGCACAGTGACCAGGGCGGGGGTGCGGCTACCCCATAGCGGCAGGGCGTTCTGCAGCCAGTTGACGTGGACGATGTCGTGGCTTCCACGGCGGTAGGCCCGGTGCAGGCGCGCCAGCAGCCCGCCCGTCGCGGCCAGGCCGGCCAGCCCGCCCCGGCGCAATTGTGCGGCGATGCCGCCCTGGGCCAGCAGGCGCGCGAGCCAGGCCTGGTCGCCGGGGGTGGCGACGCTGCGCACGCGGGCCGGCAGCACGCCGGGGGGCGCCCAGAGCGTCACATCGAGGCCGGCACGGGCGGCCAGCGCCGCCACCATGTCGGCAATGAAGCGCCCCTTCCAGTCTTCGGCGTCGGCCGGGTAGGACGTGCTGACCAGCAGCAGGCGCATTACCGCTCGGTGTCCTTGAAGTGCAGCGCCGTGATCTGTTCCGACACGATGCCGATCAGGAAGGTCAGTATGGCGGTGGTAAACATCAGGGTGGTGCCGTTGGTGAAGCGGCCCGCGGTAACCAGGGTGTAGGCGTAGTAGACCAGGCCGGTCAGGAAGAAGGTCAGGCTGACCGGCAGGAAGAGCTTGAACGGCGAATACAAGGTGCCGATGCGGACGATGATCAGCAGGAAGCGCGTACCGTCGCGCAGCGGCTGGATGTGGCTGTTGCCTTCGCGTCGCCGCGCCTGGATGGGCACGTAGGCGACCGGGAAGCCGGCCCGGAAGAAGCTCATGGTGATGGTGGTCGGGTAGGAGAAGCCGTTCGGCAGCAGGTGCAGGAAGCGACGGAACTTGTCCGCCCGCACGGCGCGGAAACCCGAGGTGAGGTCGTCGATGCGGTGGTTGACCATCCAGCTGGCCAGGCGGTTGAAGACGGAGTTGGCGAGGGCGCGGTGCTGGCCGGCATGGCTGCCGTAATCACGCGCGCCGACGGCCATGTCGTAGCCCTGCTCCAGCCTATCCAGCAGCCTGGGGATGTCGGCCGGGTCGTGCTGGCCGTCGGCATCCAGGAATACCAGCGTGTCACCCGCCGCGGCACGGGCGCCGCTCTTCACCGCGGCGCCATTGCCCATCGGATAAGGATGCGCCAGGCGCCGGATGCCGTGCCGGGCGCAGACCGCCGCCGTGGCGTCGGTGGAGCCGTCGTCCACCACGATGATCTCCGCCTGCGGGACGAGCCCCCGCAGGCTGTCCAGCAGCGGATCAAGGCTGGTTGCCTCGTTCCTGGCCGGCAGGATGATGCTCAGGGTGGTCATGGCTGGCGGATGGGCAATGAGTTCAAGTCCTTTTGCAGCTGGCCGCGCAGGTGGCCGATCTCCAGATCGTAGTCCCAGGCCCGCAGGCGATCGCGCCAGCCGGCGGGGCGGGGCATTCTGGCGACCACGTCCAGCCATTGCAGGCCTTCCCGATAATAGCCGCTGGAGCCCAACCGGGCGACCTGCAACAGGCCCATGCCGATGTCCGCCTGGATGTCCGCGGCCTCCGCGAAGGCCTGCAACGCCCTGTCGGGCTGGCCGGCCTTGATGCGCAGGACACCCTGCAGGTGCAGGTACTGGCGCCGCGTTTCCGGCCTGGCACGGATCGCGGGGTGGTCAACCAGCACATCCTGTATCTCCAGCAGCCGGCCGGCATCGATGCCGCGGCAATGCGCCGACGGCAGCCCATCGGCCAGGGCGGACAACAGCGGCAGGCTCTTGCGGTCGGGCGGGTGCGCCGCCACCTGCGCGCGCAGGCGCTGCCAGTCGGCCGGGCCGATGGCCCGCAGCCGGCATTGCACGGCCAACCGGTGCAGATGGTGATGGCTGTTCGCCGGCTGCCGCCGGACCGCCCGCTCCAGGACCACCAGCGCGAGGTCGGGGCGGCCGCGTTCCGTCAGGACGGTGGCGAGGAAGTCCTGCGCGCGGCCGGAGTCGGGGTTGACCCCGGCCGACCACAGCGCCAGGTCCAACTCATCCCCCCAGGCGACGGCGACGCGGGCGCTCTGCAGCGCCAGTGCGCCGAGGAAGAGGACGGCCAGCAGCGGCGCCAGCCGTCCGCCCCGCGCCGCCAGCCAGCAGGCCGCCGGCAAGGCCAGGAACATGGCCGGCAGGTAGTTGCGGTGCTCGAAATAGATCTCCAGCGGCACCACCGTGGACTCCATGGCGTGGCCGGCCAGGAAGAACAGCACGGCCAGGGCGGCGAGCGGGTGGCGGCGACGCTGCCGGAGCGCCCAGGCCAGCGCCGCCAGCAGGCCGGCGAGCGCCGGCAGCGTGGTCCAGGGAGCGAGCAGGCCGCGCGAGACGGCATAGCCATCGGCCAGCACGCCGCGCGGCGGCTGCAAAGGGTTGAACCAGCGCCAGGCGTAATCGAACAGCACCCGGCATTCGGTCAGCAGGCGCTCGGCCAGGGTGAAGTCGCGCGGCGCATAGGCGGCCGGGCCGGAGGCATGGAAGAGCGCCGCCAGCAGGATGGCCGACGGCAGCCAGAGAAAGACCAGGGTCCAGCGCCGGTCCGGCGCTGCCAGCCGCAGATGGTGGCGCAGCACCGTGTATTCCAGGACCATGGCCAGCAGCGGCAGCAGGGCGCCGTTTTCCTTGCCGAGCACGGCCAGCGCGGCCAGCAGGGTGACACCGGCGGTCATCCAGGCATAGCCCTGCCGTGGCCGTGCGGCCAGCCGGCGGCGGCCGTGGACGTAGGCCAGCAGGCCGGCCAGCACGAACAGGGCGGCGAGTTGCGCCATGCGCTGCACGACGTACAGCGTGGTGGAGACGTTGAGGGGGTTGAGCAGCCAGACGGCGGCGACCAGGAGGGCGGCCCAGTCCGCCTGCCGGGCGGGGATGGCGCCGGCCAGCAGCGCCCTGGCCAGCAGGAACAGCAGGCCGCCGACGGCGAGGTGCAGGCCCAGGTTGGTGAGCTTGAACGGCCAGGGCGAGGCGGGCCAGTCCTGGTAGTTGAGCAGGAAGCTCAGGTTGGCCAGCGGCCGGCCGACCGGACTGGAGATGTCGGCGGCGAGGAAGCGCAGCAGGCCGCGCAGGTCGTGCACGCCGCCGGTCTCGGCGAGGACGCGCAGGCTGCCCAGGTCGTCGAGCATGAACGGGCCGCCCAGGCCGGGCCAGTAGATCGCGGCACTGGCCAGCAGCAGAGCCGCGGCGGCCAGCCCGATCAATAAAAAACCGCCCTCGCGGGCGGTTCGTGCCGGTTGGGTCAGCAATCAGCCACCGCAGGCCTTGGGCCGGTAGGCGGCCGCGAGGGTGCCGGTAGCACAGCCCCAGGTCTGCCCGCTGGTCGAGGTCATGATGACGGTCTTCTCTGCGATGGCCGAGGCGACGCCCGTTGCCTTGTAGGTGGCGGTAAATGTAAGCGGGCTCGTGGCGGTTACCTCGATGGTATCCACGTACTTGCCGGTGATCGTGGCGGAAGAGGGAACCGCATAGTCGGCGAAGCTGCCTTTCTCGTGGTAATAGGCGGCGGCGTCCGCCTTCAGGCCGTCCAGCAGGCCAAACGCCTCGGAGGCCTGCGCCTTGGCCGTGTATTGCTGGTAGGCCGGGATGGCGACGGCAGCCAGGATGCCGATGATGGCCACGACGATCAGCAGTTCAATGAGGGTGAAGCCTTGTTGCGTGCGTTTCATTTCATACTCCTTGCAAGTTGTTTATGGCTGCCGCCTCGTCAGGTGGCAATTCATACTAAGCCAGAAGCGTGCCATGTAAAGCACCGCGTTGCCACCCCGCGGCGCGGCGATTCCGGCGGACGGGTGGCACGCGGCAGTGACGAAATTCGTCACCCGTTGACGCTGGCGGTCGCTGCGGGCGGGCCGCGAGGCACCTCATCTTCCATTAACATGCGGCCATGACCGGAACCGCCACCGTGACCCCGATTCATGCGGCCCTGCCACCGCAGGGTCCCGGCGCGGGCATGACTGCATCCAGGCGGCACCCTGGCAGCTTGCCGGCCTGACCGAGGCCGACCCGACATGCCCCCCGCCGCCGACCCCGCCCTCGCCGCCCTGGTGCCGTCCCGCTGCGCCGTGGTCGAGGCCTGCGCCGGCAGCGGCAAGACCTGGCTCCTGGTGTCGCGCATGCTGCGCCTGCTGTTGGCCGGGGCGGCGCCGTCCGAGCTGCTCGCCATCACCTTCACGCGCAAGGCGGCCGGCGAGATGCGGGTCCGCCTGTATGAGTGGCTGGAGTTCATGGCCGTGGCCGACGACGCCGCGGTGCTCGATTTCCTGGCCCAGCGCGGCCTTGACGCGGAGACGGCGCGCGCCAGCCTGCCGCGGGCACGCGGCCTGTTCGAGGCGGTGCTCGACAGCGTGCCCGGCCCGCTCATCACCACCTTCCACGGCTGGTTCCTCAACCTCCTGGGGCGGGCGCCGCTGGACCGCCGCGCCCCCGCCCGGCTGATCGAGGACGCCGTGCTGCTCAGGGCCGAGGCCTGGCAGACCTGGGCGGAGTCGCTGCGCGCGCCGGCCAAGGCCGCCCCGGCGGCGGCCCTCGCCGGCCTGTTCGAGCGCCTGCCGCTCGACAGCGTGCGCGGCCTGCTGTTCGCCCTGCTCGACCGCCGGGCGGAGTGGTGGGCCTGGGCGGCGGGGCGGGCCGACCCGCTGGCCGACGCGGTGGCCGGCCTGCAGGACTTGGCCGGTCTGGACGAGGAACGGGACGTGCGTGCGGAGCTGTGGACGGAGCCGGGCTTCGTCGCCGGCCTGGCTGAGTTCCTGCCCCTGCTGGCGGCGAACGGGGCGGGAGTGAAGGCGGATGCCAGTTCGGCGGCGGTGCTGGCCGGGCTGCTGGACAGCATTCGACTTGCCGGTGCCGGCGGGGATCACGCCGGACACCTTGAAAAACCCGTCATTCCCGCCTGCGCGGGCATGACGGCGGCGACCTGGGCCGAACTGTGCCTGGTCTTCCTCACCGGCAAGGGCGAAGCGCGCGTGCGCAGGCTCTCCGCCGCCCTCGACGGCCGCCTCGGCGCCGGGCCGGCGGCGCGCTTCATCGAATTGCACTACGCCATCGCGGAGCGCCTGCGCCAGGCGCTGGATGCGCAGCGCGAGCAGGACGGGCTGCGCATCCACCGCCTGGCGCTCACCGCCGGCGTCGACCTGATCGCGCACTACCAGGCCATGAAGACGGGGCGCGACGGCCTCGACTTCACCGACGCCGAATGGCTGGCCCTGCGCCTGCTGGCCGACCCGGACGAGTCGGCCGCCCTGCTGGCCAAGCTCGATGCGCGCTGGAAGCACCTGCTGCTGGACGAATTCCAGGACGCCAACCCACTGCAGTGGCAGATACTGACCGCCTGGCTGGCGGCCTACGGCGCCGACCCGGAGCGGCCGACGGTGTTCATGGTGGGCGACCCCAAGCAGTCGATCTACCGCTTCCGTCGCGCCGAGCCGCGCCTGTTCGCCCTGGCGGCGGACTGGCTGGCGGCGGAATACGGTGCCGGCGTCCACCGCAAGGACACGACGCGGCGCTGCGCGCCGCGCGTGGTGGCCTGGGTGAACGCGCTGTTCGGCGGCCTCGGCGAGGCCTATCCGGGTTTCGCTGCGCACGTCGCGCACCAGGACGGCCTGCCGGGCTGGTGCGAGGTGATGGCGGTTCCCCAACCCACCCCCGCCGACGACGCCGACCACGCGGACGGCGGCCTGCGCGACCCCCTCACCGAACCGCCGCCGGCAAGGCCGGACCGCCGCGCGGGCGAGGCGGCCGCGGTGGCGCAGCGCATCCAGGCCATCGTCGGCCGCCTGCGGCTGGCCGACGGGCGCAGCGTCCGCCACGGCGACATACTGGTGCTGTCGGCCACCCGCACCGGCCTGGAGGCCTTCGAGACCGCCTTCAAGACGGCCGGCATCCCCTACCTGGGCAGCCGGCGCGGCGGCCTGCTCGACACCCTGCCGGCGCGCGACCTCATGGCCCTGCTCGGCTTCCTGGTCATGCCGGCCGACGACCTCAGGCTGGCGCACGCCCTGCGCTCGCCGCTGTTCGGCCTCGACGACGCCGACCTGGTGCGCCTGCGCGACGCCGGCACCGGCCCCTGGTTCGAGCGCCTGCTGGCCTGGGCCGACCGCGCCGACGCCCCCGCCCACGTGCGGCGCGCCCGCGACCTGCTGCTGGCCTGGCGGGAGGCGGCCGGGCCGCTGCCGCCGCACGACCTGCTCGACCGCATTTTCCACCAGGGCGAGGTGGAGGCGCGCTACGCCGCCGCCACGCCAGAGCGCCTGCGGCCGTCGGTGCTGGCCAACCTGCGCGGCGTGCTGGAGCTCAGCCTCAGGCTGGGCGGCGGCCGCTTCCCCAGCCTGCCGCGCTTCCTCGACGAATTGACCGCGCTGGCCGAGGACGCTGGCGACGACGCCCCGGACGAGCCGCCCGCCGCCAGCGGCGACGCCGTGCGCATGCTCACCATCCACGCCGCCAAGGGCCTGGAGGCGCCGGTGGTGTTCCTCATCAAGGCCGACGAGGAACGCCGCGAGCGCGACCACCAGGG
>JAQVJE010000095.1:1798-8261 GCA_028695325.1 Gallionellaceae bacterium | reverse complement strand
GGGCAGGCCGCTGAAGATGCCCGGGTCCGGGGTCCGGAAGAATTCGGCGGCGAAGCGCAGGCCGCCGTATCCGGCCAGGAACAGGCCGGATACCTTGCCCACCGCTCGTGGCCAGGCAGCGTAGGTCCACAGGACCAGGAACAGCAGCAGGCCCTCGCCGGCCGCCTGGTAGATCTGGGAGGGATGGCGGGGCAGGGCGTCGACGTAGGGGAAGACCATGGCCCACGGTAGGTCGGCAGGGGCCGGCCGGCCCCACAACTCGCCGTTGATGAAGTTGCCGATGCGGCCGAACATGAGGCCGAGGGGTACCAGGGGGGCGACGAAGTCGGCGACCTGGAAGAAGCTGAGCCCTGTCTTGCGGGCGAACCAGGCCAGCGCGACCAGAACCCCGATGAAGCCGCCGTGGAAGCTCATGCCGCCCTGCCAGATGGCGAAGATCTCCAGTGGGTGGCTGAGGTAGTAGGCGGGCTGGTAGAACAGCACCTCGCCCAGGCGGCCGCCGATGACCACGCCCAGGATGCCGTAGAACAAGAGGTCGTCGATCATGGCGCCGTTCCAGCCCAGCTCGGGGCGACGGCGGGCATGGATGCGGCCGAGAGCGATGAAGGCCAGGAAGGCGGCGACGTACATCAGCCCGTACCAGCGTACGGCGAGCGGGCCGAGCTGCAAGGCGACCGGGTCGAATTGGGGATGGACCAGCATCGGCAGGTGGTGCGGGTTAAAATGGCGGGAATTATAGACCCAGCAAGGTGACCGAAATGCCGCAATACCGCTCCCGCACCACCACCCACGGCCGCAACATGGCCGGCGCCCGTGCGCTCTGGCGGGCGACCGGGATGAAGGAAGGCGATTGGGACAAGCCAATCATCGCCATCGCCAACTCATTCACCCAGTTCGTGCCCGGCCACGTCCATCTCAAGGACATGGGCCAGCTGGTGGCGTGCGAGATCGAGGCGGCCGGCGGCGTCGCCAAGGAGTTCAACACCATCGCCATCGACGACGGCATCGCCATGGGCCACGGCGGCATGCTCTATTCCCTGCCCAGCCGCGACCTCATCGCCGACTCGGTGGAGTACATGTGCAACGCGCACTGTGCCGATGCCCTGGTGTGCATCTCCAACTGCGACAAGATCACCCCCGGCATGCTGATGGCCAGCCTGCGCCTGAACATCCCGACCGTGTTCGTGTCCGGCGGCCCCATGGAGGCCGGCAAGGTGGTCTGGCAGGGCAAGGCACTCAAGCTCGACCTCATCGACGCCATGATCCAGGCCGCCGATTCCGGCTGCTCCGACGCGGAGGTGGCGGCGGTGGAACGCTCCGCTTGCCCGACCTGCGGCTCCTGCTCCGGCATGTTCACCGCCAACTCGATGAACTGCCTGACCGAGGCGCTGGGGCTTGCCCTGCCCGGCAACGGTTCCCTGCTCGCCACCCACGCCGACCGCAAGGAACTGTTCCTGCGCGCCGGCCGCCTGGCGGTCGAGCTGGCCAGGCGCTGGTACGAGCTGGACGATGCCACTGCGCTGCCGCGCTCGATCGCCACCTTCGAGGCCTTCGAGAACGCCATGGCGCTCGATATCGCCATGGGCGGCTCCAGCAACACCGTGCTGCACCTGCTGGCAGCGGCACGCGAGGCCGGGGTCGATTTCACCATGAAGGATATCGACCGCCTGTCGCGCAAGGTGCCGCATCTTGCCAAGGTGGCGCCCTCGACGCAGCAGTACCACATGGAAGACGTCCATCGCGCCGGCGGGGTCATGGCCATCCTGGGCGAGCTCGACCGCGCCGGGCTGATCCACCGTGACGTGCCTGCCGTGCACAGCCCCAGCCTGGGCGAGGGGATCGCGGCCTGGGACGTGATGCGGGCGCCGGACGCCGCGGTGCGCCAGTTCTACCAGGCCGCCCCCGGCGGCGTACCCTCCCAGGTTGCCTTCAGCCAGGACCGCCGCTATCCCGACCTGGACCTCGACCGCGTCCAGGGTTGCATCCGCGACCGCGCGCACGCCTACTCGCAGGACGGCGGCCTGGCTGTGCTGCATGGCAACCTGGCCATGGACGGCTGCATCGTCAAGACCGCCGGGGTGGACGAGAGCATACTCAGGTTCAGCGGCCCGGCGCGGGTGTTCGAGAGCCAGGAGGCGGCGGTGGAGGCCATCCTGGGCGATGCCATCAAGCCGGGCGACGTGGTCATCATCCGCTACGAGGGCCCGCGCGGCGGTCCCGGCATGCAGGAGATGCTCTACCCGACCTCCTATCTCAAGTCCAAGGGCCTCGGCAAGGCTTGCGCCCTGATCACCGACGGTCGTTTCTCCGGCGGTACCTCCGGCCTCTCCATCGGCCACGCATCGCCGGAGGCTGCCGAGGGCGGCAACATCGGCCTGGTGGTAGAGGGCGATACCATAGAGATCGACATCCCCAACCGCAGCATCCGCATCGCCGTGACCGACGAAGAACTGGCCCGTCGCCGCGTCGCCATGGAGGCCCGGGGCAGGGACGCCTGGCAGCCGGTCGGCCGCGACCGTCCGGTGTCTGCCGCCCTGCGCGCCTATGCCGCCATGACCACTTCGGCCGCTCATGGCGCGGTGCGAGATGTCACGCAGGTGGAGAGGCGGGGCTGATGGTGCAAATCTGGCGGCGGAAGTGAGCGACCACCAACAGGTGCCGGCCGCCGACCCATTGGCGCGCTTTCGCAGCTGGCGCGGCTTCCTGCTTGCCGCCATCGCGCTCAATGCGCTGTTCGTCTGGGGCATGTGGGGCAGCGTCGCCGATCCGCGCGCGGCGGCCTGGATCAAGGCCTTGAGCTGGTTGCCCTTCAACGTCATCGCCACCGCCATGTACCTGGTGTTCATGGCCAAGCTGGCGCGACCGCAGGAAGGCCGCCCTGGCAGCGCCTTTTACGCCTATATGTGCCTGACCCTGATCGCCGCCAACTGGCTGGCCATGTTCATCGCCTGACGCGCCTTGGCGCGTCGTTTCCACCCTCACAGGAGCAAAGCATGACCCTCGCAGACCTCAATGCCCGCCACGGCCAGCCCGGCCTGCAGTTCACCAGCGGGCCCGGCGGCCTCGTCTACGCCGAGATCGACAACGCCGGCGGTGTCGCCACGATCTGCCTGCAGGGGGCCCATGTCGTCAGCTGGCGGCCCAAGGCACAGGCCGAGCCGGTAGTCTGGGTGTCGGAGCAGGCCAAATACGGCCCCGGCAAGTCGATTCGCGGCGGCGTGCCGGTGTGCTGGCCCTGGTTCGGCCCGCATGCCACGGACAAGACCTTGCCCGGCCACGGCTTCGCCCGCACGGTGATGTGGCAGGTCTCCGGCAGCGAGACGCTGGCCGACGGCGACACCCGCGTGCGCTTCATGCTGATGCCCAACGAGCAGACTCACAGCCAGTTCCCGAAGGCCTGCCGGGTCGAGCTGGTCGCCACGGTCGGCGCCATGCTGCGGGTCGACCTGGTTACCACCAACCTGGACAACGATGCCATCGAGATCGGCGAGGCCCTGCACACCTATTTCCGCATCGGCGACATCGGCACGGCGACCGTCGCCGGCCTGGAGGATGCCACCTACGTCGACAAGGTCGACGGCGGCCAACGCAAGACCCAGCGCGGCGCGGTCGCCTTCGCGGGCGAGGTGGATCGCGTCTATGTGAACACCGCTGCTGAATGCGTCATCGCTGACCCCGACCTCAAGCGTCGCATCCGCATCGCCAAGCGCGGCAGCCAGTCCACCGTGCTGTGGACGCCCTGGCAGGAAAAGGCCGAGAAGATGGGCGACTTCGGCCCCGGCCGGCACAACCAGGGCGGCTGGCGCGAGATGGTCTGCGTGGAGAGCGGCAACGCCCTCGACGACGTCGTTTCGGTGCCGGCCGGCGAGAGCCATGCCCTCTCGGTGGTGTACAGCGTAGAAAGCTTGTAGGGCGCGACTATACGGCGTGATGCGTGAGCGTGACGAAAAGGTCTGACGGGTAATCCGCCCACCTTTCCGTCACTCGCCACGCCATCGCTTAACGCCTTTACTCAATGTGGCCGGCGCGGCATGAAGTTCACCACGGCGGCGTCACTGGGGCCGCGGCGGCCGGTGGTGGAGCAGGCCCCCTCGGTCTCGGGGACGTAACCGACGGCTTCCTGTAGCAAGTTGATGACGTCGACCCAGTGGCGTTCCTTGGCCATCTGCAGGGCGGTGCGACCGGCCTGGTTGATCGCGTTGACGTCGGCGCCCGCCTCCAGCAGCACCTCGCACACCGCGCCCTCGCCGCCGCCAGCCGCCAGCATCAGCGGCGTGATGCCGAAATGGATGGTGGCGTTGGGGTTGGCACCGGCGTCGATGAGCGCCTTCACCACCGGGGCGAAGCCGGTGTCCAGCTCGTGGTTGTAGGCGGCCTTGAACAGGGCGGTCCAGCCGTTGGCGTCGGCCTGGTCGGCGCTGGCTCCAGCGTCGAGCAGCACCCGGACCACTTCCAGATGGCCCTCACGGGCGGCGTTCATGAGGGCGGTTTCGCCGTCCGCATTGGTGCCGTCGGGGTTGCTGCCGGCCGCCAGCAGGCGGCGTACGGTGTCGGTGTCGCCGGCACGGGCGGCGGCGATCAATTCGTTGCTCATGGCTGGGCTCCTAATCGGGTGAATACCCGAGCATTGTAATCAACTATTTGTCGACAGGGAAATAATTGCTGTGCGCCGGTAGCAGGGCAGCGAGACCGCCGGCCAGCACATAGGCCTCGAAGCCGCGCTGGCCGAGCAGGAAGGCCGCCGCCGTCGAGCGGCGGCCGGTCTGGCAAACGGTGATATAGCGGCCGTCACGTGACAGGCCGGCGAGCAGGTGACGGAGGTTGCACAGTGGCAGATTGAGGCTGCCCGGCACGGGGTGCTCGCGCTGCTCGGCCTCGGTGCGCACGTCGACGAAGCGCGCGCCCTCGCCAATCATGGCCAGGGCTGCGGCCGGGTCAAGCTGGCGCACCAGCGGCGTCTGCAGCAGGCTGTTGAAGTCAGCCTGCGACAGGCGCATGAGCAGGCCATCCTCCAGCATGGTGACGGAGGCGTTGCGCGGCTCGCCGGACAGCAGGGCCTCCTCGCCGAAACCGTCGCCGACGCCCAACTCGGCGAGCCTGGCCGTCGCGTCGCCGAGCCGGCGTTCCACCGCGGCGTGGCCGCGCCGGATCAGGTAGTAATAGTCGCCTGGCTCGCCCTCGCGCACAACGGCCTGACCGGCCGCCACCGGCACCGGTTCGAGGCGGCCGAACAGTGCGGTGAGGTGGGCCACCGGTATGCGGCGCAGGGCCTCGTTGCTGAACAGGCGGAACATCCACTCCGGGTCCTCGCCCTCGATCAGGCTGACCTCGTAGGCGGCGCTCTGGTCGACCGTCAGCAGGCGGTCGAGCTGGTCCTCGCCGATGGCAGCGACACGGCTGCGGCTGAGGGCGGTGGCCGTGTAGCGGCGCGGCTTGAGGCGGCTGATCGGCATCGCGGCGGCCTCCGAGCCGGCATCGACGACGATGGCGTCGCCGCCCTGTGCGGCACGCAGAACCAGGCTGCCTTCGAGCAGGAAGTGGATGGCGTGGTCACGCTCGCCCTGTTGGAAGAGGATGTCGCCGGGCGTCAAGTCGAGCACCTGCATCTGCGCGGCGGCCTTGTCCAGGCCCTCATGGCTCAGGGTGTCGAGCAGGGCGAAGGCCTGCAGCCGCCGGGTGTCGATCATGCTCAGAGGCCGAGCCCGGCCCACATGGCGTCGACGCGTGCCTTGACGGCCGGGTCCATGGCGATGGGGGTGCCCCATTCCCGGCTGGTCTCGCCCGGCCACTTGTTGGTGGCGTCGATGCCCATCTTGGAGCCGAGCCCGGACACCGGGCTGGCGAAGTCCAGGTAGTCGATGGGAGTGTTATCGACGATCAGGGTGTCGCGCGCGGGATCGACCCGGGTGGTCAGCGCCCACATGATGTCCTTCCAGTCGCGCACGTTGACGTCGTCGTCGGTGACCAGGATGAACTTGGTGTACATGAACTGGCGCAGGAAGGACCACACCCCGAACATCACCCGCTTGGCGTGGCCGGGGTACTGCTTCTTCATGCTCACCACCGCCATGCGGTAGCTGCATCCCTCCGGCGGCAGCCAGAAGTCGACGATCTCGGGGAACTGCTTCTGCAAGAGGGGCACGAACACCTCGTTCAGGGCCTCGCCCAGGATCGCCGGCTCGTCCGGCGGCTTGCCGGTGTAGGTGCTGTGGTAGATGGGGTCGCGCCGCAGTGTGATGCGTTCGACGGTGAAGACCGGGAAGGTCTCCTGCTCGTTGTAGTAGCCGGTGTGGTCGCCGTACGGCCCTTCGAGTGCGGTCTCGCCAGGCTGGATGACGCCCTCGAGGACGATTTCAGCCGCGGCCGGCACCTGGAGGTCGTTGCCGATGGCCTTCGCCACCTCGGTCTTCGCGCCTCTCAAGAGGCCGGCGAACTGGTACTCGGAGAGGGAATCCGGCACCGG
>JAQVJE010000095.1:0-1698 GCA_028695325.1 Gallionellaceae bacterium | reverse complement strand
CGGACCTCGAGCTGGCCGATGAAGTCGCGCAGGTCGCGGTATTTCATGGTGTGAAGTGCCAGTCGTAATAGTCGCCGGAGCGGCGGTCCTTGCCCGAGCGACGGTCCTTCCGGTCCTCGAAGCGCACTTCTTCGCGGCGTTCCTTGCCGGAGCGCCGTTCCGCACCACTGCGGCGTTCCTCCATGGCCACCAGACGGCAGGCGCAACTGGCCGCCGAACAGTCCGGCAGCGGCAGGGCGGGCTCGTGGCCGTGCGGGTAGCAGCGGCCGGCGAGGGCGCGTGCCGCGGGGCAGGCCCGTTCCGGGACGGGCAGCACCAGCTGCTTGCCAAAGGTGCGCTTGGCGGCCGGTGTGGTGGCGGCCACCGTGGCTGGCCGGGCGCCACGGCGCCTGGCCAGCGCCAGGTAAGTGACGCCTGCGGCGATGCCAGCCAGCAGCAATATCAGCAGCCATGTCATGTTCGTCTCCAGGACTCGGTCAAGGCGTGGCCCCCGTGCAGGTCAGCTGCCCAGCAGCAGGTTGTCGATGCTGTCGCACAGGCAGTGGATGCAGAGCAAGTGTACTTCGCGGATGCGCGCAATTGTGGTGGCCGGCACGCAGATCAGTACGTCCTCCTCGTGCAGTATCTCGGCCAGGTCGCCGCCGTCGCGGCCGCTCAGGGCCACCACGGAGATCTCCTTCTCGTGCGCCATGCGCACCGCCTCCAGCACGTTGCGCGAATAGCCGCTGGTGGAGATCGCCAGCAGGACGTCGCCGGGGCTGCCGAGGGCGGCGACCTGGCGGGCGAACACCAGGCCGTAGTCGTAGTCGTTGGCGATCGAAGTCAGGGTGGCGGTGGCGTCGGTCAGTGAGATGGCCGCCAGGCCGGGCCGCTCGCGCTCGAAGCGGTTGATCATGGTGGAGGCGAACAGGTGGGCGTCGGTGGCCGAGCCGCCGTTGCCGCAGGCCAGTATCTTGCCGTCGTCGAGCAGGGCCTGGACCATGCGCTCGGCGGCTAGGGCGATGGGCCCGGCCAGGGGCTCGGCGGATTCCTGTATGGTCTGGGCGCTGTCCTGGAAGGACTGCTGTATGTGTTCGAAGAGGTCCATGTCGGCCCTGATTTTATGGCAAACCCGGGGAACTCAGCCGTTTTCGCCGAAGGCATTGCGCAGCCAGGTCAGCTGGCCAGCCTCGATCAGCACGGCATCGAAGCGGCAGGGCGGCGGCCCCGCCTGCCCGGCCAGGTAGAGACGGGCAGCATGCAGCAGGCGGGCCTGCTTGGCTGCCGTGATGCTGGCGGCGGCACCGCCGTAGCGGTCATCCCGGCGCTGGCGCACCTCGACGAACACCAGGACGGCGCCGTCCTGCATGACGAGGTCGATCTCGCCGCCCTTGCAGCGCCAGTTGCGTTCGACCAGGCGCAGGCCCTGCCTCTGTAGATATGCCGCCGCCGCGTCCTCGGCCGCCTTGCCGCGTTGCATGCCGGCCCCCCTATTTAAATGCGTGACAGAAAAAGCGCGACGCAAAGGCGTGACCTGAACGGCGTGACTTGGGCGCCGGTGCGCCAACCGTCACGCCTTTCCCGTCACGCAGTTAAACTGACATAACCGTAATCCCGCCCCGCACCGCATGCAAGCCAGCGAATTCCGCGCCCAGCCCGGCACCCTATATATCGTCGCGACGCCGATCGGCAACCTGCGCGACATCACCCTGCGCGCGC
>JAQVJE010000094.1 GCA_028695325.1 Gallionellaceae bacterium | reverse complement strand
CCATGGTCGCCGACGCCCCCCCTTTCGAGTCGCTCGCCCCCGAGCTCCTGCCGCGGCTCGCCGACGCCGTGCTCGTCGCCCACAACGCCCGCTTCGACTACGGCTTCCTGCGCCAGGCCTTTCGCCGCTGCGGGCTCGCCTTCGAAGCCCCGGTGCTGTGCACCGTCAAGCTCTCGCGCGCCCTCTATCCCCAACACCACAAACACGGGCTCGACAGCCTGATCGAGCGCCACGGCCTCAGCTGCAGCGCCCGCCACCGCGCCATGGGCGACGTCGAAGTGCTCGCCCAATTCCTCGAACTCGTGCAGCGCGAATTTCCCCCCGAAACGCTGCTGCTCGCCAAGCGCAAGGCCATGCACTGGCCCAGCCGCCCGCCAGGGCTCGCCGACGGCGTGCTCGAATCCCTGCCGGACGTGCCCGGCGTCTACCTCATGTACGGAGAAAACGACCTGCCGCTCTACCTCGGCAAGAGCAAGCGCCTGAGAAGCCGCGTGCTCGACCACTTCTCCCAGGCGCAGCACCACGGCACCGAAGCCGAAGTCGCCCGCCAGATCCGGCGCCTCGACTGGCTCGAAACCGCCGGCGAACTCGAAGCGCTGCTGCTCGAAGCCGAGCTCGTCAAAACCTTGAAGCCCCTCTACAACCGGCAGCTGCGCGCGCGCGGTGCCTGGGCGATCGAGCCGCTCCCCGAACCCCGCCCGCGCAGGCCCGTGGTCGGCTACCGCAACCTCGCCGGCACCGACCCAGCCGAGTGGCTCGGCCACGCCCATGGCCTCTTCCCCGAGCGCAAGCACGCGGAAAAGGCCCTGCAGCAAATCGCCCGCGCCCACGCCCTCTGCCCCCAGCGCCTGGGGCTAGAACCCATGCGCCGCGGCCCCTGCCTCGCCCACCAAATGAAACAATGCCTCGGCGCCTGCGCCGGCAAGGAAGCGCCCGAAGCGCACGACGCCCGCCTTCGCGCCGCGCTCTCCCCCCTCCCGCCGCAGCCCTGGCCCTACCCCGGAGCGGTACGCCTCAGCGAACACGACCCCGCGCGCGAGCGCCGCATGGTCCTCGTCGCCGACCGCTGGTGCCTGCTCGCGCGCTTCGACCACGAACCCACCCCCGAAGAACTCGCCGCCGCCCGCGAACGCCCCCGCCGCTTCGATGCCGACCTCTACCGCATCCTCGCCCAAGCCTTCGCCGCCACGCCGCCCCAGCGGCTCGGCTAGGCAGCCCACCATCAGCCGCTTGAGCCGGCCTTGACATTGTCTAAGGGTGTGTTTATACTATGACCATTGCTGCACGCAATCCCTATGGTAATTGGTTGCGGCAGCCTATTAAAAGCCCCGAAAGGGGCTTTATCTTTTACTACTAGCCCCGAAAGGATGCTTTATGGATCGCTACGCCATCTTCGTTGATGCCGGTTACTTCTTTGCAGCCGGTGCTTATGCCATCGTAGGCAACAATGTCCCCCGCCGCAATCTGAGCCTGATTTCCGCCGAGGAAACCATTAAGAGCCTCTGTGAAGCCGGGGCGAAACAAGCTTCCAACCCTTCCTTGCTCCGCGTCTACTGGTATGACGCCATGAACGGCCCACGGCCGTCTATGGAACAATCTGCAATCGCCCACTTGGCCGGGGTAAAAGTTCGGCTGGGCTCCCTGAACAATGCTGGCGAACAAAAAGGCGTCGACTCACTGATTGTGACCGACCTCATTGAGCTTGCCCGAAACCGGGCAATTTCGGACGCCATCTTGGTCTCTGGAGACGAAGACCTCAGGATTGCCGTTCAGTTGGCCCAGACATTTGGAGTGCGAGTCCACATCCTGGCGGTGGGCGATTCAAGCAAGAATGTGAGTCCGTCCCTCAAGATGGAAGCCGACTCACTTGAGTCGCTCGACTCGGCATGGCTCAACAAGAACATAAAAATTACGATGCCTGCCCTAGTAACAGCGACCAACACCACGATCACCCCGCCACAACCAGCCGAGGCTGTTTCTCCAGACACGCTCGATCAAGCCGCCCTCCTGATCTGCAATCAGCTCCTGGACCGCGCTGATCCGGATGTCTTGTCCAGCCTCAGGGCGCACCTAAGCAACAGCACGACCATTCCTTATGAATTCGACAGACAACTCATCTCCATGACGGCTGAGGCAGTAAAACGCAGGCTATCTTCGGATGAGAAGCGTAAAATCCGAGGATTGTTCGTTACCAGCCTGCGTAACCGAACTGCCAGTTGAGAAACAAAAATAAAGCGGATTCCCAGCTCATTCCTTGGCTGCCGAGCGGGGAACGAAAACGCTGCTGTCCTCACGCGGCTCGGCCATGCTCATCAGGCTCTCGGCAATGAACGAGGCGGGCAAATCGGGGTTGTCGAGCGCGGCGCGTCCCACCTTGGCCCAGAACTCCACCTGGCCCTGCACGGTACGGAACTCGGCCTTGGCGGCCGCGCGCGCAGCGCTGACCAGGCGCTCATCGATACGCACGGATACGGTGCCCATCGCACTCTCCTCCGACATTCATTCACCACAATTGTAGTCATGCGCTTCGCTGGGGTCAAACGCTGTGGTCGACAAACACTTGTCATCCACTTATTCACTCGTAGTGGTAACGACAGGCAATGATCACCAAGGCCTGCGCATCCACGCAGTAGACCAGCCGGTGCGTATCGTCGATGCGGCGCGACCAGAAGCCCGAGAGGTTTTCTTTCAAGGGCTCGGGCTTGCCGATGCCCTCGAAGGGGTGACGCAAACAGTCTTTGATCAGGGCATTGATGCGCTTGAGGGTCTTGCGGTCCTGGCCTTGCCAGTATTCGTAATCGTCCCAGGCGGCCAGAGTCCAGGTCAGCGTCAGCAGCTTGTCTTCAGTCGGCATCGACCAGGTCCTGCTGCTTGACCTCGCCCTGACGGTACTGCGCGATGGAGCGGGCCAGATGCGCCACATTGGCGGGCGACTTCAGCAGATGGACGGTCTCCATCAGGCTATTGAAAGTGGCCAGTGACATCACCACCGCATCAGGGGCATCGCGGCGCGCAATGACCGTGTAGTCGGCATCGTCGATGACCTGGTCGATCACCTTTTTGAGGCTGTTGCGCGCCTCAGAGAATTTCACCACACGCATGACGATGACTCCTTTTAACTTGTGCTATTTGCTGCACAAGTATAAGGCATGGTGTGCGTGCGTGCAAGGCGCAACGCAACGAAACAAAGGGACACCACCCACTTACTTACACCTTGGCCCAGAACTCCACCTGACCCTGCACGGTACGGAACTCGGCTTTGGCGGCCGCGCGTGCGGCGCTGACCAGGCGCTCATCGATAGGCACGGATACGGTGCCCATCGCACTCTCCTCTGACATTCATTCACCACAATTGTAGTCATGCGCTGCGCCGGGGTCAAACGGCCTGGGGTTCCACGCCGCCGCTCAGCCAGGCAATCCCGGCTTGCCCGCCCCCTGCCGCTGCACCGCCTCCAAGCGCTGCAGCGCCTGATCCACCTCGCCGGTGGCCGCCCACAGCTCCACGATCGAACCCAACAGCTCGAAGGCCGCGCTCACCCACTGCATCTGCATCTTGGCCAGATCCTGCTCCGCGTTCAAGACGTCGACATTGTTGCGCGTCCCCGCCTGCACCCCCTTGCGCGTGGCCACGAGCGCCTGTTCCGCCGAGCGCGTCGCCTGATCGAGCGCGCTCACCCGCTCCAGGCCGAAGCGCACCCGCGAATACGCATTCGTCGTGGCAGTGACCAGCTCGCGCCGCCGGCCGTCGAAGCGCGCCTGCGCCTCATCCAGCTCCGCCAGCGCCGCCCGCACCGAGGCATTCACCCCGCCGCCGGAATAAATCGGGATCGACACCTGCACCGAAGCCATGGTTGACAGATACTCCTCGCCGATCGTCGTCTCCGTATCGCTCTGCGAGAAGCGCCGCATCGCCACCACATCCACCGTCGGCAAATGCCCCGCCTTCTGCACCGCCACCTGCTTCTGCGCCGCATCCAGCTGCGCCTTCAGCGAAGCGAGCTCGGGATTTTGCAGCACCATGCGATCCACCCAGCTCGACAAGGGCTCCTGCAGCACCTCGCGCGCCAGCCCCCGCACCTCGGTAAAGGGCGTCAGATCCTCCGGATTCACCTCCTGCCCGATCAAAGCTGCCAGGTCCTGCCGGCCCGTCTCGATCTGTCCCTGCCAATCGACCACGCTCGCCTGCGCCGCATCGAGCCTTGCCTGCGCCTCCTCGATCTCGATGCGCGTACCCTGCCCCGTCTCGAACGCGCGCTGCGCCTGGCGCAGCACCTCGGTGTAGCGCGCCACGTCCTGCTCGGCCACTTTCAACTGCGTGCGCGCCTCGAGCAACGCCAGATACGCCTGGGCCACGCGCGACAAAAGCGAGGCCGTCTCAGCCTCTACGCCTTTGGCGCTCGCCTGCGCCAAGCTCTGCGCCCGCTCCCAGCTGCGCCACTCCGCCGGACGGTAGATCCCCTGGCGCAGCTGCAAGGCCCAGTTCTTGGTATCGGGCTCATCGGTACGGCTCGGGTACGACCCGGAAAGATACGAAGTCCGCGTATGCTGCTTGCCGCGCGCCGCCGAAGCCGACACCTGCGGCAGCAGCCGCGAGCGCGCCACATCCACCCCCGCTGCGTCCTGGGCGGCGCGCGATGCGCTGATCTTCACCCGCGCATCGTAGTCTTTCGCCAGGCGGAACGCCTCGGAAAAATCCAAGGCCCAGGCCGGCAGTGCACACGCCCCGCTCAACAATCCTGCCACCAGCCAACGTACCCGCATGGCTCACTGCTCCGTCAAGGCCTGATGGAACCGCCGCAGCAGCGGATCGACCAGATAATTCAGGAAAGTCCGCTCGCCCGTCTTGATCACCACGCTCACCGGCATCCCCGGCTGCAGCGCCCGCTTGCCCAAGGTCTCTCTTCCCTTGTCGGTCAGCCGCACCCGCGCCAGATAATGCGGCGGCACGTTCGGATCCTTGTCGATCACCAGGTCGGCCGACACCGACACCACCTCCCCCTCCAGGGGATGCGGCAGCTCCTTGCTGAAGTTCTGCAGCATCACGTCGGCCTTCAACCCCTGATGCACGTGCTCGATCAGATGCGCCGGCACGCGCACCTCGAACTCCAGCTGCTCATCGGCCGGAATGATCTCCATCACCGGCTCACCCGGGCGCACCACACCACCCACCGTATGCACGGCAAGCGCATTCACGTAACCATCCACCGGCGCCTTGATCACCGTACGCGCAAGATCCTCGCGCAGCGCCCGGCGCTTCTCGTCGAGCACCGCCACCTGCTTGGCCACTTCCGCGAGCTGCGACTCCACCTCCTTGCGATACTCCTCACGCCGCTGCGCCGCCCGCAAGCGCGCCTCGTCGGCCTGTCGCTGCGACAGATCGAGCCGCGCCTGCAGATCCAGCGCCTGCCGCTCCAGCTCCAGCCGCTGCGCCTGCGGCGCATAGCCCTCGGCCGCGAGCGAGCGGACCCCTTTGAGCTGCTCCTGCAGCAGGGTCAGCTGCTCGCGCTTGGACGCCGCGTCCTGGCTGTAGGTGCGCACCTGCTCCTCGAACACGCGCAGGTCGCTTGCCAGGGACGAACGGCGCGCCGCGAAGAGATCGCGCTGCAAGGCCATCTGCCGCGCCGCCTCCGGTTCCGTCTTCGCCGCCTCGATCAACTCCTCGGGAAAGCGCACCTCGCGCGCGTCGACCCGCTCCGCCTCCAGCCGCGCCTTCATCGCCAGCAAAGAAAGGTACTCCTTGTTTACGCTCTCGTACTGGGCCGAGGCCGTCGTCTCGTCGAGCACCACCAAAGGGTCGCCCGCGCGCACGAACTGCATGTCGCGCACCAGGATCTCCTTCACGATCCCCCCGCTGAGGTGCGCCACCGTCTTGCGCTTGGATTCGACGATCGTCACCCCTTGCGCCGGCACCCCCGCGTCGAGCGGCGCCAACGCCGCCCAGGCAAAGAACCCGCCCACCAACACCAGCAGAATCAGCATCCCGAGGCGCAGGAAGCGCCTCGCCTCGTCCGGCAGATGCTCCTCGGCCACCACCACCGGCGCAATCGCCCCGTCGATGGTGAGCTCCTTGCCCGCCGGCCCCGTCAACAACTTCTCGTCACTCATCACCGCTCACCCATGAATCTGCATCGATCTAAAAAGAAATTCCGTCTCACGCCGGCGCCACCGCCTGCCCGCCCTGCTGCTGTTGGGCCGCCGCGGCCTGCGCCTGCTGCGCCGCCCGCTGCAGCGCCGCCAGCACCTCGTCGCGCGGCCCGTAGGCCTGCACCATCCCGTCGCGCATCACCAGCAGCCGGTCCACCGCCGCCAGCACGCTCGTACGGTGCGTGATCACCACCACCGTCTTGCCCTGCGCCTTGAGCCGCAACAGCGCCTGCACCAGCGCCGCCTCGCCCACGTCGTCCAGGTTCGAGTTCGGCTCGTCGAGCACGATCAGGCGCGCCTGGCCGTACAAAGCCCGCGCCAGCCCCACCCGCTGGCGCTGCCCGCCCGAAAGCACCGCCCCGCCGGGACCGATCGGCGTATCGTACCCCTGCGGAAAGCGCAGGATCATCTC
Source organism: Gallionellaceae bacterium (assembly GCA_028695325.1). Lineage (GTDB taxonomy): Bacteria > Pseudomonadota > Gammaproteobacteria > Burkholderiales > Thiobacillaceae > Parasulfuritortus. The sequence continues at coordinate 1,875 of JAQVJE010000094.1, read as the reverse complement.
GTGCACCCCGGCCGCCTGCGCCGCCGCCACCACCAAGGGCGCCTCGATCGGCCCGAAACGCGCGATGTTCTCCGCAATCGTCCCGTCGAAGAGCTCGATGTCCTGCGGCAGATAACCCAGATACGGCCCTAGCTCCGCCTTGTCCCACGCCGCAACGTCCGCCCCGTCCAGGCGCACCTTCCCCGCCTGCGGCGTCCACACCCCCACCAGCGCCCGCGCGAGCGTCGATTTCCCCGAACCGCTCGGCCCGATCACCCCCACGACCGTCCCTGCAGGAATGGCGAAACTCACCCCCCGCAGCACCGGCACGCTGCCGCCGGGCGGCGTGAGCACCACCCCCTCCACCACCACCTCGCCCTTGGGCGCGGGCAGCGACATGCGTGGCGGCCGCGCCGGGAAGGCCGCCAGCAACTGCCCCAGACGATCATAAGCCAGCCGCGCCTGCACGAAGCCCTTCCAGTTGCCGATCAGCTGATCGATCGGCGCCAGCGCCCGCCCCATCAAGATCGAGCCCACGATCATCCCCCCGGGCGAGAGCTCGTTTCTGATCGCCAGCCACGCCCCCAGCCCCAGGATGAGCGACTGCGACGCCACCCGGACGAACTTCGTCACCGACGAAATCAGGCCCGCCCGGTCGCTGGCCACCGCCTGCAGCACCAGATGCTGCACGTGCTTCTTCTTCCACCGGTCGCGCAGCGCCGGCAGCATCCCCAGCGCCTCCACCACCTCGGCGTTGGCCAGGTTGTTATGGGCGAAATTCGTCGCCTCGTTGGCGAACTTGTTCGCCTCGGCCAAGGGCTTTTGCGTCGTCAGTTCGGTCACCACCGTCAGCGCGATGAGAATCAGCGCCGCCCCCACCGAGAACCAGCCGATCAGCGGATGTATCAGGAAAATCACCGCCAGATAGATCGGAAACCACGGCGCGTCGAACAGCACGAACGGCCCGTTTCCCGTCATGAACTGGCGCAGCTGGGTGAGGTCCGTGAGCGCCTGCCGCGCGTTCCCGCCGCGGCGCAGCGTCGCCTCGAACGCCGCGTCGAACACCCGGTCGTTCAGCTTCGCCTCCATCGCCGCCCCCACCCGCACCAGCACGCGCGAGCGCACGAACTCGATCGCCGCCATCACCAGGAAGAGCGCCACCACCAGGATGGTGAGCATCAAGAGCGTCGTCTCGTTGCGGCTGTTGAGCACCCGGTCGTACACCTGCAGCATGTAGAGCGGCGCCGTGAGCTGCAGCAGGTTGATCACGAACGAAAACGCCCCAACCCCCAGGAAATACTGCTTCATCGAGCCCAACAACGCCCGCAGCTCCTCGAACTGCGGCCCATCTTTCTTGTTTGCCATCACCGATCCCACGCACAAAGACCACTCACCCGGCCGCCATGGCAGCCGGCGCCAAAGAATCCACCACCACCCCCGAGCGCTGCTCCAGCACCTGCGCCGGCAGCTCCGCCGCTTTCTCCTCCAGATAAAAGGCGAGCACGAACTGCCCCCCCCGCCCCTGCAGCACCGCCTCCTTCACCGCGGCCGCGCGCAGCGCCGCCAGCCCGGCGGGCGAGATCGACAGATCGAAGTGCAACCGCCCGTCGAGCGTAAACATCGACACCCGCTCCCCGCGCAAGCTCAAGGTATGGCGGTCGAAAAAAACGGGCGCCGTCGGCGCAAAGCGCACGATCGGCAACCCCTTGGCCTGCGGCGCCAGCCGCGCCTGCACCTCCAGCGCCTTGCGAAACGCCCGCGCCGCCGCGTAGATCGCGTTGCACGCCAGCTGCGAGCCCAGCGCCGGAAAACGCTCCCGCACCGTGGCGTAGCACAGATGATGCAGCGCCACCCGCGCCGTCACCCCCGCCTCGCGCCCCATCTCCGCCACCAGGT
>JAQVJE010000093.1 GCA_028695325.1 Gallionellaceae bacterium | reverse complement strand
TCTGGGCGCCGGTGGAGCTGTGGCACCGCGACGCCGAGCACTGGAAGACGCTGTACCAGAAAGGTATGCGGGTGCTGGTCGAGGGCCGCACCGTGCGCGACGAATGGGAGGACGCCGACGAGAACGAACGGGTGACCTTCAAGGTCGAGGCGCGGCGCGTGGGCATCCTGCCGTACCGCATCGAGTCGGTGGCGCTCAGCGCCAAGCTCGCCGGCGGACAGTAATTCGCTCCATCGCCGTTCCCCCGAGGGCGGCTGTAGCAACCGTCATACGCCCGCGATGCACCAGCGAGCTATCCCCAGGGGATAGCTCCAAGGTCGTCCACAGAGTTCCAGCCGCCCTCCCGAAACGACGCTCTTGCTGTGCCAGCTCCTGCGGTCTATGCACACTGCTGCGGCAACGGGCCGCCTGCCGATCACAAAGCGGTGTCTGCATCAATCGGCTTCCTTGCTGCCGGCATCTCCTGGCCCCGCCAAGCTGACGCCCATCCGATGAACCGCACATTTCCAAGGAGGCTTCATGCGCGTGTTCCTGTGCGAGAAGCCGTCCCAGGGCAAGGACATCGCCCGTGTGCTGGGTGCCGTTCAACGCGGCAACGGCTGCTACAGCGGCGCGGGTGTCGTCGTGACCTGGTGCATCGGTCATCTGGTGGAGGCGGTTCCGCCCGAAGGCTACGGCGAGCAATACAAGCGCTGGGCCATCGAGCAACTGCCCATTCTTCCTGAGCGTTGGCGTGTCGAGCCCAAGGCGGCGACCGCAGCGCAATTCAAGGTCGTGCAGCAGCTCGTCGCCAAGGCGGGCGAGCTGGTGATTGCGACCGACGCCGACCGCGAGGGCGAGATGATCGCCCGCGAGATCATCGAGCTATGCGGCTACCGCGGGCCGATTCAGCGCCTGTGGCTGTCGGCGCTCAACGATGCGTCGATCCGCAAGGCGCTGGGCGCGCTCAAACCGTCCGCCGAGACGCTGCCACTGTATTTCTCCGCACTCGCCCGATCGCGCGCCGACTGGCTGATCGGGATGAACCTGAGCCGCCTTTTCACGTTGCTCGGGCGCCAGGCCGGCTACACCGGCGTGCTGTCGGTCGGGCGGGTACAGACGCCGACGCTCAAGCTGGTGGTGGACCGTGATCGCGAGATCGCGCGCTTTGTCTCCGTGCCGTTCTGGGCCATCGAGGTGGCGCTGTCGCATGCGGGCCAGTCCTTCGTCGCAAGCTGGACGCCGCCACAGGGCAGCACCGACGACGCCGACCGCTGCTTGCAGCAGCCGGTGGCGCAGCAGGCAGCGGAATTCCTGCGCGCGGCCGGCACCGCCCAGGTGCTGTCGGTGGAGACCGAGCGCGTGCGCGAAGGGCCGCCCCTGCCGTTCGACCTCGGCACCCTGCAGGAGGTGTGTTCCAAGCAATTGGGCCTCGACGTGCAGGAGACGCTGGACATCGCCCAGGCGCTGTACGAGACGCACAAGGCAACGACCTATCCGCGCTCGGATTCGGGCTATCTGCCCGAGAGCATGCTGGCCGAGGTGCCGGCCGTGCTCGACAGCCTGGTCAAGACCGATCCCAGCCTGCGGCCGCTGATCGACCGCCTGGACCGCCAGCAGCGTTCGCGGGTCTGGAACGACGGCAAGGTCACAGCTCACCACGGCATCATTCCGACGCTGGAACCGGCCAACCTCTCGGCGATGAGCGACAAGGAGCTGGCCGTCTATCGGCTGATCCGCGCCCATTACCTCGCGCAGTTCCTCCCACACCATGAGTTCGACCGGACGGTGGCGCAGTTCTCGTGCGGCAGTCAGTCGCTGGCGGCCGTGGGCAAGCAGATCGCCGTCATCGGCTGGCGTGAGGTGCTGGCGACGCCGGGGCCGGACGATGCCGATGGCGAGGATGCGCAGCGCAGCCAGGTGCTGCCCGCCCTGCATGCGGGCCTGTCCTGCCCGGTCGGAAAGGTGGATCTCAAGGCGCTGAAGACGCTGCCGCCCAAACCCTACACGCAGGGCGAGCTGATCAAGGCCATGAAGACCGTCGCCAAGTTCGTGACCGACCCGCGCCTGAAACAGAAGCTGCGAGATACCACCGGCATCGGCACCGAGGCGACACGCGCCAACATCATCAACGGTCTGATCGGTCGCGGCTACCTGGTCAAGAAAGGCCGCGCCGTCCGCGCTTCCGACGCGGCATTCACGCTCATCGACGCGGTGCCCTCGGCCATCGCCGACCCCGGCACCACGGCGGTGTGGGAGCAGGCGCTGGACATGATCGAGGCCGGCCAGATGGCGCTGGACACCTTCATCGAGAAGCAGTCCGTGTGGGTCGGCCAGCTCGTGCAGCAGTACCGCGGCGCAACGCTCTCGCTCAAGCTGCCGCCGGCGCCGGCCTGCCCGCAGTGCGGCGCACCGATGCAGCAGCGCACGGGCAAGAGCGGCGCGTTCTGGTCCTGCTCGCGCTACCCGGACTGCAAGGGCACGTTGCCGATCGAGTCCCCGACGGGCCGGCGCAGCGCACCGCGCAAGCGGCGCGCTGCCTCCAAGGCGTCCTGATCCTCGCTTCCCCCTGCCGCGCCGGCCACTTCACTGGCGGCGAGGCAAACGTCCCGCACCGCGCGGGACTCCAAAGCGCGCGTCTCCTTCTGCAACGGTGTGCGCGCCCCGTCTGCCCGCCATCGGGTGACGGGGCGAGAAGGTCATTGCTCCACGAATCGCGCCCGCCGCCATTCCCTTGATCGGTGTGCCTTGCCTCGGCCACGAGGGGCTTCCTGACGCCTTGCCGCCGCGCGAGCCGTGAGGAGGCCCCTTGGGCCCAGGGTATTCCGTGCCGGTGCCCGCCGGCGGAACAATGGGCTCCCTTTGTGCGCGTATGCGTGCCAAAGGTTTCCGGCCCCAGCCACGAAACGGGCCGGGTGCGATTGCTGATGCAGCGAACGGCTTTGACGACGGCCCGCGCTGACGCAGCCCACAGGTGGTTTTCCTTCCTCTCCAGCCGAAGGCCCGCGTGGCCTTCGGCGATTAGTCATTTCACTGATGCACCTCTGTGTCCCGGGATGTCCTTGCGAGGGCACATCACAGTGACATTCGACGTCCAAGCAGCACGGCGCTCGAAGGACAAAGGCTTGCGGCCTGCCGTGTGGCAAGGATGGCCGCCGGTGCGGCGCTGCGCTCGATTGGCTTGAAGCCCGCGCGCTCGAAGAACGGTGCAGCCGTCGTGGTCAGCAACCAGGCGTCGCGCCCGCCCTCGTCGAAGGCACGGCGCAGCAGCAGTGCGAACATTCCGCCGCCGATGCCGCGATGGCGTGCGTGTGGCAGCACCACCAGGGAGCGCACGAGCACGTCTCGGCCCAGGCGCTCGAAGCCGCCGTAGCCCACGCGCTCGCCGGACACCGTGGCATAGGCGAAGAAGCTGCGCCCTGGTTCGGCCAGGTCGTCCGTGGGAAGCACGGCCTCTTGCAAAGCCAGGGCGAGGTCCGGGTCGCTGCCGGCGATCGGCGTATCCACCAGCAGCGGCGTGCCATCCTCCTTGCGGTTCTCGCCCGCCGGTCGTTGCGGCAGCAGGTCGATCACCATGTCCGAGGGGCGGCACAGGCGCACGCCCGAGCGCGACACCACGATGGGCCGATTGATGAGGATCGGGTACGCCAGCATCTGATCGATCAACTGGTCGTCGCTCCAATGCGCGGCATCCAGGCCCAGTTCCTTGTAGGGCGTGCCCTTGATGCGCAACACATCCCGCACGCCCATGCCCATCCGCGCGATCAGCGCCTTCAAGGTCTCGCGGTCGGGCGGCGTCTTCAGGTACTCGATGACCGTGGGCTCGATGCCGCTGGCGCGGATCAGCGCCAGCGTGTTGCGCGACGTGCCGCAGTCCGGGTTGTGGTAGATCGTGACGGTACTCATGCCGGATGCCTCGCTGCGTTGCGCGGGGCCTGTTCGTACCAGGCGCGGGAACGGTTGACCACGCGCACCACCAGCAGCATCACCGGCACTTCGATCAGCACGCCGACCACGGTGGCGAGGGCCGCGCCGGAATGGAAGCCGAACAGGCTGATGGCCGCTGCCACTGCCAGCTCGAAAAAGTTGCTGGCACCGATCAACGCCGAGGGACACGCGATGTTGTGCTTCTCGCCGACCCTGCGGTTGAGCCAGTAGGCGAGGCCGGAATTGAAGAACACCTGGATCAGAATGGGCACGGCGAGCATGGCGATCACCAGCGGCTGTCGCAGGATGGCCTGGCCCTGGAAGGCGAATAGCAACACCAGCGTCAGCAGCAGCGCTGCGATTGAGAGCGGGCCGAGGCGCTCCAGCGCGCGGTCGAACGCGGCCTGTCCACGACGCAGCAGCGAGCGGCGCCACACCTGCGCGAGGACGACGGGGATGATGATGTAGAGCACCACTGAGGTCAGCAGCGTGTCCCACGGCACGGTGATCGCCGACAGGCCCAGCAGCAGCCCGACGATGGGCGCGAAGGCGAACACCATGATGGTGTCGTTCAGCGCCACCTGCGACAGAGTGAATACCGGGTCGCCGCCGGTCAGTCGGCTCCACACGAACACCATCGCTGTGCACGGTGCGGCGGCCAGCAGGATCAGGCCGGCGACGTAGCTGTCGAGCTGGTCGGCCGGCAGCCAGTCGGCGAAGACGTGGCGGATGAACAGCCAGGCCAGCAGTGCCATCGAGAACGGCTTGACCGCCCAGTTGACGAACAGCGTCACGCCGATGCCACGCCAGTGCTGGCGAACCTGGCCGAGCGCGCCGAAATCCACCTTGAGCAGCATCGGGATCACCATGACCCATATGAGCAGGCCGACCGGCAGGTTGACCTGGGCCACTTCCATGCGGCCGACGGCCTGGAACGCGCCAGGCGCGAGCTGGCCCAGGGCGATGCCGGCGACGATGCACAGCAGCACCCACACCGTCAGGTAGCGCTCGAAGATGCTCATCGAGAACGATGGCGTGGCGGCGACGGCTTCTGTCTGTACGGTCATCGTGCTACCTCACTGCTTGCCGATGACGCGCAGCTCATGCTGCAGCGACATGGCATCGAGCCGTTGGAGCGGCAGCGACAGGAACAGCTCGATGCGACGCTTGAGCGTCAACGCGGCGTCCATGAACGCCTTGCGCTGCTGTTCCTCGCTGCCTTCGACGGCGGCCGGATCGGGCACGCCCCAATGGGCCGACACCGGCTTGCCCGGCCATACGGGACACACCTCGCCAGCGGCGTTGTCGCAGACGGTGAAGATGAAATCGAACACCGGCGCACCGGGCGCCACGAATTCGTCCCAGCTCTTGCTGCGGTAGCCGGTCGTTGGCAGGCGCAGGCGCTCCAGCGTGGCGAGCGCCAGCGGGTGGACTTCGCCCTTGGGGTGGCTCCCCGCCGAGTAGGCGCGAAACCGTCCCAGGCCCAGTTCGTTGAGGATGCCTTCGGCCAGGATGGAACGCGCCGAATTTCCGGTGCAGATGAACAGCGCGTTGTAGGTGGTTTCAGTCGTCATCGATGCCTCGCGTCAGCAGCAAGAAGCAGCCCGTTTCGCGGCGGCGCGACTGTCACTCGGCGCGCAGCAAGCTGGAGCTGTGCTCGGCGCGGGCTGCGGCGCTTCGTTGAACACGGGGATGTTGCCCAGCGTGTGGAAATGCTCCCAGGCCACGCCCTGCGGGTCGGTGACCCAGTGCTTCTCACTGCGTGCATAGCAGCAGGTCGTGGTGCCTTCGTCGAGCAGCGCCATGTCGGCAGCCTGCGCGCGGGCCTTCAGGGCGGTGAGTTCGTCGGCGTCATCGGTCTGGATGCCCAGGTGGTCGATGCCCGGCTTGCTGCCGCGCGTGGAGATGGCGAAGTTGACCGGCGGGTCTTCGAGCATCCACTTCGCGTAGTCGGCCTCGATGCGAGCCGGCTGCGCGGCGAACAGTTGGGAATAGAAGCCGATGCTGCGATTCAGGTCATCGACGTGCAGGTGGACGTGGAAGCGTTTCATGGAGGTTCCTTTCAGCAGGAGGCGCAGGCACGGGTGGATTCATTGGCCTCGCACACGCCACCTTGGCAGCAGTGCTCGGTCAGGTAGCCGAGCAGCCCGTTCATGTGGGCGAAGTCGGCGCGGTAGATCAGGTTGCGGCCCTGTTGCTCGATGGTGACGAGGCCGGCATGGGCCAGCTCCTTCAGATGGAAGGACAGGGTGTTGCGGGCCACGTCGAGCTGGTCGGCCAGGACGCTGGGCGTGAGCCCTTCGGGGCCGGCGACGACCAGGGCGCGGAACACGCGAAGGCGCTGGGTGTGGGCCAGGGCGCCCAGGGCGGAAACGGCTTGGGTCTCGTTCATAGTTCAATAATACAACATCTATTGAATAATTGTGCAAGCACATCGCAATAGAGGACCGGGCGCGCCCGACCCCAATCGGGGACGCCACTGCGCCCGATTGCTGCGTGACGCGGCTATCTGATAGTCCGAAGCTCACCCTCATGCGTTGCTGACCGTCGTCAGCGGCATGCCCTGGCAGTCTCGGTCTTCAAGACTGCAACGCGGTTCGCCGCGTTGACCGATCCAGTCCGCTTCGCATCGCCCACCGCGGACGCTCGCCGGCCTGGCGACGATGCACTTTTCTCAACCACCCGAGGGGAACCCCATCCCCTGCGGGATGCGTGCTCCCCGACCCACCAAGGAGCACGGCATGTCTGAACCTTCCGCATCTTCCTCTGCAACCGCAGTGCGCAGTGGTGCGCTGGCGCTGGCCTGGACCGGCAAGCGTTTGCCGCTACAGGTGCTGCGCAGCGCGGCCGGCCACTACATCGGCACGCAAGACGACGAAGGCCCGGTATCGCGGGAGTCCGTCGAGTATTTCCCGACCCACCTCGCAGCACAGCGCGCCCTGGATACCCATGCCTGGACACAGCGCGCTCACCCCTGATTCCCACCCTTCAAGGAGTTCTCTCATGAATCTGTCTTTACCCGAAGACGTGCTCGATCAGATGGCGCTGGAACAGGCGCACTTCGACGCTGCACCGCAGGCCTTCTTCGAGGCCTGGAAGCGCGGCGCGCAGATCGCCGGCCACGAGTGGTTCGGCGACGGCACACGCGAAGGTCTGCAGCGTGCCACCACCAAGTGGGACCTGCGGCCCAACATGCTGATGCTCAACGACGCCCTGGGCGTGCTGAGCAGCGGTCAACGCATGTTCCTGTCCGCGATGGTGAGCTTCTACAACTCCCGCGAGGGCGGCGCGATGCTCAAGCGTTGCGGCTTCGAGGGGCTGTCCGACTTCGGCGGCCTCGATCTGGAACGGCGCCAGGTCATCGCCGACCTCACGCTGCACTACAACGGCTGGTGAGCCGCGCCTGGCAACCCACCGTCCTTTCATCCCACCCCACGAGGGACATGCGTCCCCGTTCGGGGCCATGTCCCTCCTTCCTTTCGCAGGAGCGGCCATGTCCCGAATCAGCATCTTCCACTGACCTGCACCGCCCGCCACCAGGGCGGCCCGACGCCGCGGCCGGCTGACCGGCTGCCACTTCATCCACTCGCTGGGGTTCAATCCCCGGCAGGGGATTGCCTCGGCCATCCTCTGCTGGAGGAATCCCATGTCTCATTCCAAAAACCCCTTCGTCCGCGGCTACGATGGCCTGTCCGTGCAGCGGCTGCTGGCGATTTCCTACGACGACGACTGCCCGCTGAGCTATCTGCCGCTGCACGTCTCGCAGTCGCACCTGCCGGACAGCCAGGTCGAGCGCCATGCCTGCGTCTTCTGCGACGACTTCGCGCTGATCACCGAGGGCCAGAACGTGCCGCCCGAGCTGGACGCGCAGTGCCCCAGCCACGGCATCGCCCGAAACCTCGTCTACGCCGTCATGGCTGAAGAAGCCGGACAGCCGCTGCACGTCGGCGATACCTACTCCGAGGAAGCGGCGCGCGAGGTGGTGCGGCGCCTGCGCTTCGAGACCGGCTTCTACAGCCGTGCCTGGGAAATCAGTTCGGCGCACATCACCGAGGAGGCCGGCCGCTATTTGGCCAACCTGGCCGACATCGACACGCCGAGCGGTTTTCTGTTCGTGGCCTTCCGCATTCCCTACATCCCGGCGATCGGCGTGAAGCTGATCGCCACCCCCTGGACGGATGCGAACCTGCAGCATGTCGAGGGCATTACCGCCAAAGAACTGCGGCAGGAGCACCGGGCCAAGGGCATGCCGGAGTCCCTCGTCGAGGTGCTCCACCTGGCTGCGCTCGCCGACGTGCGGCTGCTGATCTTCGATGCCGACGCGCCCGTGCTGGACGGACTGACGCTCTACGACGACGAGTAACCCGCAACCCATTCGAGCCCCCACGTCGGGGCTCTTCTTTTTCGCGGAACGCGGTGCCGGCGCATTGCCGATTCCCGGCGGACGGCCACCGCCATGTGCCGCACGCTGGCCGCATGTTCGCTGGCGTTGCCGGCAGCATGCCCAGGCAGTCGAGACCTTCGAGACTGCGGTGCGGTTCGCCGCGCTTGGTCGTTTCTTCCACCGGACGCATGCCGCGTCCATCCACCTCACCCTCAAGGGACATACCTCCCTTGC
>JAQVJE010000009.1:24423-35740 GCA_028695325.1 Gallionellaceae bacterium | reverse complement strand
CAATGTCGGCATCGACTACGGCGTCACCGGCACGCCGGAGACCTTCGTCATCGACAAGGCCGGCATCATCCGCATGAAGCACGTCGGCCCCATCAATGCGGAGAACTGGGAACAGAAGTTCATGCCGATGCTCAAGGAGCTGAACCAATGAAAACCATGAGCCTGTCATTCCCGCGAAAGCGGGAATCCAGTATTAATTTGACTGGGTTCCCGCCTGCGCGGGAACGACGACACCTATTGGTTGCCTGGCTGCTGGCTCTGCTCGCCTGCCTGGCGCTGCCCGCCTGGGCCGGCGAGGCGGTGCCCGTGGGCGAGGACCCTGCCATCGAGGCGCGCATGATCAACCTGGCCGAGGACCTGCGCTGCCTGGTCTGCCAGAACGAGTCCCTGGCCGGCTCCCACGCCGAACTGGCCGAGGACCTGCGACGCGAGATACGCGACCAGATGAAGCAGGGCAAGACGGACAAGGAGGTCATCACCTATCTGACCGACCGCTACGGCGACTTCGTCCTCTACCGGCCACCCTTCCGCAGCTACACCCTGCTGCTCTGGCTGGGCCCGGCGCTCTTCCTCGCCATCGGCGGCACCGCCTGGTACTTCACCCTGAAACGCCGGCGTACCGTGCAGGCTACCGCGCAGGTCAGCCCGGCCGCCCTGAAACAGGCCGCCGACCTGCTGGACAAGAACCAGGATTGAGGGAATGCCGCCTGGCGCTGATTTTGCCATTCCCGCGCCAGCGGCCAGCCAGCCCGAAACAGACAACTAGATTCCCGCTTGCGCGGGAATGACGGCCGCGAAAAGGTCGTACTGCCGCAGGAGATACCCGTGAATCCCACCACCACCTTCTGGATCGTCGCCGCCGTCTTCGTCGCCGCCGCCCTGGCCTTCCTGCTGCCGGCCCTGCTGCGCCGCCGTCCGGCCGCCGCGCGGGCCGGACGGCGCGGCATCAACATCGCGGTTTACCGCGACCAGCTGAAAGAGATGGAGGCCGACCACCGCAACGGCCTGCTCACCGACGAGCAGTTCGCCAACGCCAAGGTGGAACTGGAAGCCCGCCTGGCCGAGGACGCCCTCGACGGCGCAGAGGAACCGGAAGCGGTGCGCCGGGGTGGCCGCGCGCTCGGCTACGGCCTCGCCGTCCTGGTTCCCGCCGCCGCCTTCGGGCTCTACGTCGTCCTCGGCGATCCGGCCGCCATCGAGCGCGTCGCCGCCGGCCCGGCCGCCCAGGCGGGCGGCCACGACATCGCCCAGCTGGTCAGCCAGGTCGAGGAAAAGGCCCGCGCCAACCCCGACGACGGCGAGGCCTGGGCCATGCTGGCCAGGACCTATGCCGCCGTCGGCCGCTGGACGGAGGCCCAGCCCGCCTTTGAAAAGGCCATCGCCATCCTGCCCGGCCAGGCGGCGCTGCTGTCGGGCTATGCCGAGGTGCTGGCCATCAACGGCGGCCGCGTGCTGGAGGGCAAGCCGATGGAACTGGTCAAGCAGGCCCTGGCCATCGACCCCGACGACATCAAGGCCCTGGAACTGTCCGGCATCGCCAGCTTCCAGGACAAGAACTACGCCCAGGCCGCCTTCTTCTTCAAGCGCCTGGGCCAGCTGCTGCCGCCCGAGACCCCCTACGCCCAGGACATCGCCGAGGCCGAGCAGGAGGCCCGCCGGCTGGCCGAGGCCGGCCTGACCGGCATGGACAACCTGGCCGACCTGGCCGGGCCGGCCAAGCCGGTCGCGCCCGGCGCCAGCATCCGCGGCGTGGTCGACATCGCGCCGGCACTCAAGGCCAGGATCAGCCCGCAGGACACCGTCTTCCTGTTCGCCCGCCCGGCCGCCGGTGGCCCGCCGGCTGCCGCCCTGCGCGCCACCGCCGGCAACTTCCCGCTCGAATTCGAACTGTCCGACGCCATGGCCATGAACCCGGACAACCGCCTGTCCAGCTACAAGGAAGTCACCCTCACCGCCCGGGTGGCCAAGTCGGGCGACGTCAAGGGCGCCACCGGCGATCTGGAGGGCAGCCTGGTCAAGGTCAAGGTGGGCGCCAGCGGGGTCAGGCTGGTGATAGATACGGTGCGCGAATAGCGCACCGTATCCCGCTGTCCGACTCACACGGATCGCGGCCAGCCGGTGAGGGACCTGAGTTTCTTGCCAGCCGATCCGTAACCCGCTGCGAAGAACAAAAAAACGGGGATCGCGAGGATCCCCGTTGCGCTGCTGCAAGATGCAGGCGTCAGACCGCGCCCTGCTCGATCATCGCGTCGGCGACCTTGCGGAAGCCTGCGATGTTGGCGCCCAGGACGAAATTGCCCGGCTCGCCGAACTCGATGGCGGTCTCGCTCATGGTGGTGTAGATGTTGGCCATGATGCGCTGCAGCTTGCTGTCCACTTCGTCGAAGGTCCACGGCTGCATGCTGGCGTTCTGAGCCATTTCCAGTTGCGAGGTGGCCACGCCGCCGGCGTTGGCGGCCTTGCCCGGCGCGAAGGCGATGCCGGCCTTCTGGTACACCTCGACCGCTTCCGGCGTGCTCGGCATGTTGGCGCCTTCGCACACCAGCTTGCAGCCGTTCTTCACCAGTTCCTCCGCATCGGCGCCGTTCAGCTCGTTCTGCGTGGCAGAAGGGAAGGCGACATCGCAATTCACGGACCACACCTCATTGCGGCCCTCGCGGTACTTCTCGACCGGCGTGTACACCGCTTCCGGATGCGCCTTGACATAGGCCTCCAGGGAAGTGCGTTCCACTTCCTTGATGCGCCTGAGGGTGTCGAGCTTGATGCCGCCGCGGTCGTAGATGAAGCCGCGCGAATCGCTGCAGGTGACCGGCGTGGCGCCCATCTGGTACAGCTTGTCGATGGTGTAGATGGCCACGTTGCCGGCGCCGGAAACCGCACAAGCCTTGCCTTCCATCGTTTCGCCGCGGCCGCGCAGGATGGCGTCGGCCAGGTACACGGAGCCGTAACCGGTGGCTTCCTTGCGGGCGAGGGAGCCGCCCCACTTGAGGCCCTTGCCGGTGAGCACGCCGTCGTAGCTGGCGGTCAGGCGCTTGTACTGGCCGTACATGTAGCCGATCTCGCGGGCGCCCACGCCGATGTCGCCGGCCGGCACGTCGATGGTCGGGCCGATGTGGCGATACAGTTCAGTCATGAACGACTGGCAGAAGCGCATGATCTCGCTGTCGGACTTGCCCTTCGGGTCGAAGTTGGAGCCGCCCTTGCCGCCGCCCAGGGGCAGGCCGGTCAGGGAGTTCTTGAAGATCTGCTCGAAGCCGAGGAACTTGATGATGCCGGCGTTCACGCTGGGGTGGAAACGGATGCCGCCCTTGTAGGGGCCGAGCGTGGAGTTGAACTGGATGCGGTAGCCCTTGTTGACCTGGATACGGCCTTTGTCGTCCACCCAGGTGACGCGGAACAGGATCTGGCGTTCCGGTTCCACCATGCGTTCGATGATGTTGGCTTCTCGATAACGGGGGTCACGGTCGAGGATGGGACGCAGGGACAGCAGGATTTCTTCAACGGCTTGATAGAACTCGTGCTGCGCGGGACTGGTCCGCTTCAGGGCGGCCAAGGTTTCCTGGACGTACGGCATACGAATGCTAAACCTTCATGAAAAGTGGAGAAGCGAAAATTGCGGACCCAAAATGGGCAATGTGCCCCAAAATGGTGCGATAGCTTTACCCATTCAAACACCACGGTCAAGCATATGTTCATGCATTTCTGCATGCGGTGCATCGCGCCAACGGAGGTCGCAGGCGCCATTTTGGTGCAAGCCGGAGGGGTGCCGCCGCGCGGCGGCTTAATCGTCCTGAAAACAGTACAACCGTTGCGCGACCACGTCGGCCATCACGTGCAGCGTCAGTCCGTTTACGTCATAGTGGGTGACGGCGGCCGCGACCGCCGGATCCGTCACCGCGTCCGGCGGCAGCGGCACCCGGCTTTGGTCCGGCAGCCGTTCCAGCCAGTCGCCCCGATAGTCGCAGCCGCGCTCGCCGGGAAACAGCGCCACATAGGCGATGGAAGTCTCGACGAGGTCCTGGAAGAAGTGCGTGCCGAAGGAGAGGTCCGGCACCATCCCGGCATGCATCTCCGCTACCTCCACCAGCACGGCGACCTGGCTGATGTCGGCGAAACACACCGGAACACCCAGTTCCGGACTGCTCGTGCCCCACCGCCCGGGGCCGATCAACAGCACCGGGCACGCCACCCGATCGGCCAGGGCACGGTTCAACCGCCCCACCAGGCGCGCCACCGCATATTTCTGCTGCACGCCCAGGGCGCTGTAGCGGTGTGCATCCACGTGAATGATGCGAGCGATAGGCTGATCGATGTTGCCGCCCATGAAGTGGCCATGGGTGGCGAAGAACAGACGCTCCGGTGCCACCTGCTCGGGCAGCACCACGTCGCGGGCGGTGCCGAGCGTGGCGAGCGGCCGGCACTGCACGATATTGAACGAGGCCGCGCGGGGCCCGTCGAGGTGCACCGTGAACTCCACGTCCACCGGATGCTGATAGGCCGCCTCCAGCGTCTTGAGCATGTGCTGGGCGAGCGGCACGAAGCGACCGTCGCGCAGCAGAGAGTCGAAGGTGATGCGCCAGACCGGGTCGGCCTGGCCGAGGGCACGCGCGTGCTCGCTGGCCTCCCGGTCGAGTTCGCCGAACCGCTGGACCGGAAGTGTCGGGGTGCCGGCCAGTAGCTCGCGCAACGGCACCGACTGTTGACAGTTGTCGGTGATGTTCAACACATCGACCTGCTGTTGCGAGAACCGGTATAGGTCGTCACGGTTACGGTAGGGGTGCTTGTGGGGTTCATCGAGCGCGATCACGCAGGCGTGGTCACCCCCGATGCGGTTCACCGCCCGGGTGCCGAGTCCCATGACCAGACGCAGCATGCCTGCCGCCGGATCCATGTCCTCATCCCACACGAAGGTGTTGCGCGATATGCCCACGCCGGCGGCATCCGGAAAATAGTAGTTATCGTGGTAGCGGCCGTTCACGCGCTGCAGCAGCAGGGCCATGGGCTCCTCCTGCCCGGCAAGGCCCCGCTGCAGACGGTAATGCAAGGCATCCTCGCTCATGGTCGAGGCGTAGACCTTGCGGATGGCATCTTCGAGCTCGGCGAGGCGTTGTTCGGGACTGCCCTGGTTGACGCAGAAAATGCTCTCGTACTTGCCGGCGAAGGCATTGCCGAACCCGTCTTCCAGCAAGCTGCTGGAGCGGACCAGGATGGGATATTGGCCGTAGTGGTCGAGCATGCGCTCCAGCGCCTGGTGTATCTCGGGCGGCACGCTACCGTGCAACATGGCCGCGCGCAGCACCTCACCCTCGGACAGATACCCCGCCTCGCTGCGCTGGCGCATCAGCAACGGCCACCAGCCGTTATGCACCATGTAGGCGTAGTACACATCGGAACCCAGATAATAGGAGTCATGTGGCTCGATGTGGTGATTCGCGATCTCCGGGGCATGGTGCTGCAGGATCTTGCGTGCCAGCAACATGCCCGTGGCCTTGCCACCGATATAGCCGCTGCCGATCATCCGCGCGTGGATGTTCAACAGATCCTCCAGGTCGAAATACCTGCGCGCCAAGGTCTGCATGCGCGGCTCGCGCGCTATGAGCGCGTTGACGATCTGGTCGTGTACCGACGCCGGCTCCGTCTCGCCGGCTTCGCCGGCCACGATCTGCGCGGCACGCAGGAACAGCCTGTCCCAGTGATCGAGCAGCCGGTGTTGGCTGAGCTGCTGGTGGCGCGCTTCCAGGAGTGCCTGCAGGCGGCTCGCTTCGCTGCTGTCGATCACAGGCACGAACTGGGCGCCGCGCTGCCGGTGTGGCAGGAACATGGTGGGCGACCTGCGCTGCCACACCTTTATGGGCTGCACCTGCATTTCGTCGCCGACGTGGTGGACGTCGATCAGTACCTGGGTGGTTTCGCGAATCCGCGCCAGCGTGCCATGGGAGTGGCTTTGGGGCTGCAGGGCGAAATAGGCCACCGTGTCCAGATCGAACAGGTGCGGGCAGATGACGCGGAAGAAGTTGCCGACCATGTAGTCGGTCGCCCACGCGTCGACGAGATCCGAGAGGCTGTCGCAGACGTAAAAGGCGCCGCGACCGTGCTCGGAAATCTGCTGGTAGACCTGGCGGGTGAAGGCCTCGAAGCCGCCCAGAGCATCGATGGCCACGATGTGCAGCCCCGCCTCGGAGGTGAGCAGCGGTGCCTGGTGTCCCCAGCGCAGATAGATGATGTCGCGGCCCTGTGCCCGCGCCGCGTCGACAAAGGCGAAGACGAAGCGACGGTAGTCGGTCAGATCGTCGACCCGCCAGACCACGTTGTCGCCAATACGCAGGCCGTCGAGAACATCATCCAGCCCGCGGATGCCAGTGGAGATCACGCCTTCTTCGGGATGTGCGCTCATGTGGAGTTTCGCAGTGGCTGCCCGGTCTGAAATAGGGTGTCGCGCGTGCGCACCTCATCGCATCGTGGGGGAACAAACGGGGGGCGGACCGCGACGGGTCGCCACACATCCGGGCCACCCGATCGGCAGCATAGCGGTTTTGTCGCAGCCGTTGAAGTGCGCGAGCTGAAGTACGGGGATGGAATCGGCTCTTTATCCCGCCATTTCGGGGGATGCGCGCTGGAACAGGGTTTCTGGAACCTGCGCAGAACTCAATGTAAGGTTTTGTGGTGGCCAGGGGCGGAATCGAACCGTCGACACGCGGATTTTCAATCCGCTGCTCTACCAACTGAGCTACCTGGCCATCGGTGCTGCGTGGCCGGATTGCCCGGCCGAAGAGCCGCGAATTAAATCCGGAATTGGGCCGGACGTCAAGTTTCGCATCGCATCTGGCGGGACAAACGGGCTGGAAAAGGCGAAAATCACTCGCTTCACATCATTCGGGACGGACTATGCGCACCCTGATCTGCGGCTCCATGGCCTTTGACACCATCATGGTGTTCCACGACCGCTTCAAGAACCACATCCTGCCGGAGCAGATCCACATACTCAACGTCGCCTTCCTGGTGCCGGACCTGCGTCGCGAGTTCGGCGGTTGCGCCGGCAACATCGCCTACAACCTGGGGATGCTGGGCGGCGAACCGGTGATCATGGCCACCGTCGGCGACGACTTCGGACCCTATGCCGAACGCCTGGCCGGCCTAGGCATCGGCCAGGAGCATATCCGCCGCATCGACGGCAGCTATACCGCCCAGGCCTTCATCACCACCGACCTGGACGACAACCAGATCACCGCCTTCCACCCCGGCGCCATGAACTCGGCGCACGCGAATGGGGTGGCCGATGCGGCCGGCATCCGGCTCGGCATCGTCGCCCCTGACGGCCGCCAGGGCATGCTCGACCATGCCCGCCAGTTCCACGAGGCCGGTGTGCCGTTCATCTTCGATCCCGGCCAGGGCCTGCCGATGTTCAGCGGCGTGGAACTGCAGCGCTTCGTCGAACTGGCCGACTATGTCGCGGTCAATGACTACGAGGCAGAGCTGTTGCAGGAGCGCACCGGGCGCAAGCTGGAGGCGCTGGCGAAGGAGGTGAAGGCCTTGGTGGTTACGCTGGGCGCCAAGGGTTCGCGCATCTACGCCGACGGCCAGGTGCATGATATCCCGCCGGCGAAGCCACAGGCGATCATGGACCCGACCGGCTGCGGCGACGCCTATCGGGCCGGCCTGATGTACGGCATGTTGAAAGGCTATGATTGGGCTACGACAGGGCGCTTGGCCGGCCTGCTCGGTAGCATCAAGATCGCCAGCAGGGGTGGCCAGAACCACCACTTCGATTTTGCCGAGGCGGCCGACCGTTTCCGCGCCGAATTCGGCTATGCACTGTAAAGGAGAGAGACATGAAACTATTGACCGGTACTGCCCTGGCCCTGATGGCCGTGCTCGCCACCGGCTGCGCCAGCGGCCTGAGCGGCAGCGATTATGAGCGGCGCGATGCGCGGCGCGCCTACGAGGTGAAGATGGGGGTCATCGAGTCCCTGCGCGGGGTCCAGATTGAGGGCACCAAGTCGGGCGTCGGCACCGCCTCCGGCGCAGTGATCGGTGGGGTCGCCGGCAGCAACATCGGCCAGGGCAAGGGCGCCATCGTCGGTGCCGTGCTCGGCGCTGTGGCCGGCGGTGTGGCCGGCAAGGCGATCGAGGAACACGCTACCAAGACCAACGGCCTGGAGATTACCGTCCGCCTCGATTCCGGCCGCACCATCGCCATCGTCCAGGAGGACAAGGGCGAGGACTTCCGGGTCGGTGACCGCGTGCGCATCCTGGAATCCGGCGGCGAGGCGCGCGTCTCGCGCTGAGACGGTGCCGGCGCGGGCGGGCGGCGGCGTCGACGGCTGCCCGTCACGTCGTCGTCATGTCGCGCGGCTAGGCTCTGCCGAGCGTCCCTGCCGCCCTATCATCGCATGCGCACCCTTCCTGCCACCGTCCGCTACCTCCGTCTGGCCGGCCACCTGTTGGCCGGCGTCCTCACCGTCCTGCTACTGTTCCCCTTCCTCGACCGCGGCGAGCGCGAGCGCCGCCTGATGCGCTGGGCCGGCCGCCTGCTCGATGTGGTCGGCGTGCGGGTGGTGGTCGGAGGGCGGCCGCCGGCGGTACGCGGTGGCGGCGCCCTGATCGTCGCCAACCATGTGTCCTGGCTCGACATCCACGTCATCCACAGCCTGCTGCCGGCCCGTTTCGTCTCCAAGGCCGAGGTGCGTGACTGGCCGGTGATTGGCTGGCTGGCCGACAAGGCTGGCGGCACCCTTTTCCTGGAGCGCACCCGCAAGTCGGATGCGAAGCGCATGAACGAAGTGATGGCTGGCCAACTGCGCGACGGCGACTGCCTGGCCCTGTTCCCCGAGGGCACCACGACGGACGGGCACGGCCTCAAGCCCTTCTATGCCACCCTGTTCCAGCCGGCGGTGGCCGCCGCCACGCCGGTGTGGCCGGTCGTGATCCGTTACCGCCGCCGCGACGGCAGCCCTTGCGCGGCGGCGGCCTACTGCGACGACATCAGCCTGGCCGCCTCGCTGCGCCGCATCGTGCGCGAGCCAGGCATCGTCGCCGAGATCGAGTTCCTGCCCGTCATCGCGGCGCGCGGCCTGTCGCGCAAGGGGCTGGCGGCGGCGGCCGAGGCGGCTATCCGTGCTGCCCTGGCCTCCGACGGGCGTGGCAGTCGACCTGGAACACCTGCCCGTCTTCCAGGCGGATCGCGCTGAGGCGGCCACCCCACAGGCATCCGGTATCGAGGGCGACCACGTCCGGGCGGGCGTACAGACCCAGGGTGGACCAGTGGCCGAACAGCACCTTGACGCCGGCCGATCGCCGCCCCGGCATCTCGTACCAGGGAGTCAGACCGGCCGGCGCCTCGGCCGGGCCACACTTGTGCTGGAACTCCATGTCGCCGTTGGGGTGCAGATAGCGCAACCGGGTCATGGCGTTGGCGATCAGGCGCAGGCGGTCCTGGCCGGTCAGGGCGGGATCCCAGCGGCGTGGCTCGTTGCCGTACATCTGGCGCAGGAAATCGAGATAGCCGGGGCCGCGCAGTGCCGTCTCCAACTCATGCGCCAACGTCTCGGCCAGTTCCGGCGTCCACTCCGGCAAGAGGCCGGCATGCACCATCAGCCAGTCACCCTCCCGGTGCAGCATGGGGCGGCGGCGCAGCCAGTCGAGCACCTCGGCGCGGTCCGGGGCGTCGAGTATCTCGGCCAGGGTGTCGTTGCGGTGCGGCGGCACGAAACCCGCCGCCACCGCCAGGAGATGCAGGTCGTGGTTGCCCAGGATGGCGACGATCTGGTCGTCGTGCGCCATGCACCAGCGTAGTGTCCCGATCGAGTCCTCGCCCCGGTTGACCAGGTCGCCGGTTAGCCACAGGCGGTCCGCGGCGTGGTCGAAGGCGATGGCGGCCAGGAGTTCCTTGAAGGCCTCGAAGCAGCCCTGGATGTCGCCGATGGCGTAGGTGGCCAAGTGGGATTTCCCTGAATGGTAAAATTCACCCTCGATTTTACCGGGCCACGCCCCATGCTGTCCGACCTCAATCCCCCGCAACGCGAAGCCGTGAAGTACCTGGACGGGCCCCTCCTGGTCCTGGCCGGGGCCGGTTCGGGCAAGACCCGGGTGATCACGCGCAAGATCGCCTACCTGGTCAAGGACTGCGAGTTCGACGCCCGCCACATCGCCGCCATCACCTTCACCAACAAGGCGGCGCGGGAGATGCGCGAGCGGGTCGGCGAGCTGCTCGACGGCCGCGAGGCCAAGGGCATGACCATCTCCACCTTCCACTCGCTTGGCCTTTCCATCCTGCGCCAGGAGGCCAGGGTGCTCGGCTACAAGCCGCAGTTCTCGGTGCTCGATGCCGCCGACGCCGGCGGCATCCTGTCAGACATCATCAAGACCACCGACAAGGCTACCCTGCGCCGGGCGGGGGCGCTGATCTCGAACTGGAAGAACGCCCTGCTCACCCCGGAAGGGGCAGAGAAGGCGGCCGAGAACGAGGCCGAGGCTCAGGTGGCGCGTGCCTACCACTCCTATCAGGCCACCCTGAAGGCCTACCAGGCCATGGACTTCGACGACCTGATCCGCCTGCCGGTGGACCTGTTCCGAGCCGAGCCGGAGGTGCAGACGCGCTGGCAGGGCCGCCTGCGCTACCTGCTGGTGGACGAATACCAGGACACCAACGGCGCCCAGTACGAGCTGATGAAGCTGCTGGCCGGTCCCATCGGCCGCTTCACCGCGGTGGGCGACGACGACCAGGCCATCTACGCCTGGCGCGGCGCCGACGTGGAGAACCTGCGCCGCCTGGGCGAGGACTATCCGGCCCTGAAGCTGGTCCCGTTGACCCAGAACTACCGCTCCTCGCGCCGCATCCTCGACGCCGCCAACCGGGTCATCCGCCACAACAGCCGCCTGCATGAGAAGAATCTGTGGAGCGAGCTGGGCCACGGCGATCCGATCCAGGTGGTGGACTGCAAGGACGACCGCCACGAGGCCGAGACGGTGGCAGTGCGCATCGACGCCCACCGCTTCCAGAGTCGTGGCCGGTTCGCCGACTATGCCGTGCTTTATCGCGGCAACCATCAGGCGCGGGTGATCGAGGAGGCCCTTCGGGCGGCCAAGATTCCCTATCTACTCTCGGGCGGGCAGTCCTTCTTCGACCGCGCCGAGATCAAGGACATCACCGCCTACCTGCGCCTGATCGCCAATGCGGACGACGACCCCGCTTTCATCCGCGCCGCCACCACGCCGCGCCGGGGAATCGGCCCCTCCACTCTGGAGCGCCTCGGCCACTACGCCGCCGACCGCCACGTCAGCCTGTTCGCCGCCCTGTTCGAGGAGGGCGCCAAGGCCG
>JAQVJE010000009.1:6058-24323 GCA_028695325.1 Gallionellaceae bacterium | reverse complement strand
TTCATCCGCGCCGCCACCACGCCGCGCCGGGGAATCGGCCCCTCCACTCTGGAGCGCCTCGGCCACTACGCCGCCGACCGCCACGTCAGCCTGTTCGCCGCCCTGTTCGAGGAGGGCGCCAAGGCCGCCCTGCCGGCCAAGCAGCTCCACCCGCTGCTGGAGTTCGGCGAGTTCATCAACCGCCTCGCCTTCCGCGCCGAGCGCGAGGCGGCCGGGGCGGTGCTGGAGGACCTGCTGGGGGCGATCCACTACGAGACCTGGCTGTACGACACCGAGGACGAGCGCGCGGCCCGCTCGAAGTGGGAGAACGTGCGCGAGTTCGTCGACTGGCTGACCAAGAAGGGCGCGGAGGACGGCAAGACCCTGGTCGAGCTGGCCCAGATGGTCGCCCTGATGAGCCTGCTGGAGGGGCGCAAGGACGAGGAGGTCGACGCGGTGCGCCTGTCCACCCTGCACGCCGCCAAGGGCCTGGAATACCCCCACGTCTTCCTGGTCGGGGTGGAGGAGGAGATCCTGCCGCACCGTGAGTGCCTCGAAGGCGACCGCCTGGAGGAGGAGCGCCGCCTCATGTATGTGGGCATCACCCGCGCCCAGCGCAGCCTCACCCTGACCTGGTGCAAGCGACGCAAGCGCGGCCAGGAGTGGCTGCCCTGCGAGCCGTCGCGCTTCCTGGCCGAGCTCGACGACGGCGATGCCAGGGAGGCCCCGGCGCCGCTCGCGCCCGCGGACGCCAAGGCGGCCGGCAAGCGCCGCCTGGCCGATCTCAAGGCCATGTTGGGCGGCTGACGCCGGCAGGCAAAAAAAAGCGCGGCCGTGGCCGCGCTTTTTTCCGGGTGATGCCGCTTACTGCTTGGCGATAGCCAGGGCGGCCTTGGCCTCGTTCACCATGTAGTCGACCGCGGCCATGGTGTCGGCGTCGGACAGCTGATCATTGCCGCCCTTGGCCGGACCACCGAAGCTGCCCTTGATGGCGGCGGTGTAGAGGGCGTCCTTGCCCTGCTTGATGAGGCCGGCCCAGGCCGGATCGGCGAGCTTCTGAGCGCCGGTCATGCCGGTGTCGTGGCAGCTGGCGCAGTTTTCCGCATAGACCGCCTTGCCGCGGGCCAGGGTGGCCGCGCTCGGTTCGGGATCCTTCTTGGTGGTGGCCTCGAACTTGGCACCGGCGGCATTGGTCATGTGGACCATGGCGCGGGCGACCTCCAGGTCGGTCAGGTCGGGTTCGCCGCCACGCGCCGGCATCTTGCGGATGCCCTTGAGGGCGTTGTTGAGCAGGGTGTCGTAGCCCTGGGCGATGCGCTTGCTCCAGGCGGCGGCGTCCTGGAACTTGGGCGAGCCGAGCGCGCCGGAGCCGTGGCAGGAAGAGCAGATCTCGGTGTAGACCTGCTCGCCGGTGCGGTCGACGTGCGGCTTGTTGGGGTCGATCGCCAGCGAGACGCCGACCGCCTGGATGCGCTCGCGCACGGCGCGGTCGCTGTGGTCGGCGGGGTCGTCGTCGACCTGCCTGGCCTGGATGCTGACCGCGAGGCCGAC
Organism: Gallionellaceae bacterium; assembly: GCA_028695325.1. Classification (GTDB taxonomy): domain Bacteria; phylum Pseudomonadota; class Gammaproteobacteria; order Burkholderiales; family Thiobacillaceae; genus Parasulfuritortus. Next base: position 22,793 of record JAQVJE010000009.1, on the reverse strand, counting down.
GATCAGTATGATGGCCAGCAGGGGCGCGGCCAGGCCGCCCAGCAACGCGAGCAGGAAATCCTTCACGGTCGTGGGGGCCATCTCGTGATGATCTGACATTTTCTATTATCCTTTGCAGCGGGATTGCAAAACCGCCGCATTATAGAAGTAAACGCACGCGCACAGGAAGGCGTCTGTGGTAGACTTCGCCACCCCGGCGGCGGTCTTGCCGCCGTTCAACGCGCCCGTAGCTCAGCTGGATAGAGTACTGCCCTCCGAAGGCAGGGGTCGGACGTTCGAATCGTCTCGGGCGCGCCATCTCTACGCTTGCCGCGCGGAATCGGTTTTTCCCATGGCAAGCCATGCGCTCTCGGTAGGCAATGCAAGGATGTACGGCCTTTCTCCGACCATTTCCAACGCTGTTGCAGCGGACGGACCACAGCAGGCAAACAGGCTTTTCGACTCCCTTACGCTTTAGGGCGCCTTTCCGGTGCTTCCGATGGGCTCATTAATGGAGTGCCGGGATTAGAAGCTGCTGTATACGACCCTGGCTGACGCCCCGCAGGGCAGCCAAACGCTGCATAGCGTTCAGCCGAGCAGGCGACGCAATGCCTCGTCGTATTTCTCGGCCGTCCTGGCCACCACGTCGGCCGGCAGTTCAGGGCCGGGGGGCTGCTTGTTCCAGCCGGAGGCGCTCAGCCAGTCACGCACGTATTGCTTGTCGAAGCTAGGCGGGTTGCTGCCCACCGCGTACTGGTCGACCGGCCAGAAACGCGAGGAGTCGGGGGTGAGCACCTCATCGATCAGGGTCAGGGTGCCGTTTTCATCCAGCCCGAACTCAAACTTGGTGTCGGCGATGATGATGCCGCGGGTCAACGCGTAGTCGGCCGCTTCCTTGTAGAGTGCGATGGCGGCATCGCGCACGCGGGCGGTCAGGTCGGTGCCGAGCAGGCGCTCGCAGGCGGCGTAGTCGATGTTCTCATCGTGTGCGCCGACGGCGGCCTTGGTGGAGGGGGTGAACAATGGTCCGGGCAGCTTGCCGGCCTGCTGGAGGCCGGCCGGCAGGGTGATGCCGCACACCTTGCCGGTCTCCTGGTAATCAGCCCAGCCGGAACCGACCAGGTAGCCGCGTACGATGGCCTCCACCGGTAGTGCCTTGAGCCGCTTCACCACCACGGCGCGGCCCTCGACCTGGCCGCGCTCTCCGGCTGCCACTACGTTCTCCGGAGCGTCGCCGGTGAGCTGGTTGGGCAGGATGTGGGCGAGCTTTCTGAACCAGAAGTCGGCCACGGCGGTGAGCACCCGGCCCTTGCCCGGGATGGGGGTGGGCATTACCACGTCGAAGGCGGACAGTCGGTCGGTGGTGACGATGAGCATGCGCTTATCGTCGACGGCATAGATGTCGCGCACCTTGCCGCGATGGATCAACGGAAGGGACTTGATGCTGCTTTCGTAGAGTGCGTCGGTCATGGCATTGGGTGGATCTGGGATCAGGCGCGCAGTGTAGCGCGTTCCGGGGTCGGCGGACGCCCGATCAGGCGGCGGAAACGCTCGCGCAGGTCGTCGACGAAGGTGTACATGACGGGGATGACCAGCAGAGACAAGAAGGTGGAGGTGATCAGGCCGCCGATTACGACGATGGCCATGGGGGCGCGGAAGCTGGGGTCGGTGCCGATGCCCAGCGCGATTGGCATCATGCCCGCGCCCATGGCGATGGTGGTCATGACGATGGGACGGGCGCGCTTGCGGCCGGCGTCGAGCAGCGCATCCCAGCGGGAGAGGCCGCGGTCGCGGCGGGCCATGATGGCGTAGTCGATGAGCAGGATGGAGTTCTTGGTGGCGATGCCCATGAGCATGATGAGGCCGATCATGGAGGGCATGGACAGCCCCGCGCCGGTGACGAGCAGGGCCAGGAAGGCGCCCGGCACCGACAGCACCAGGGCCGCCAGGATGGTGGCGGGCTGGACGAAGTCGCGGAACAACAGGACCAGGACGATGTAGATGCACATCACCCCTGTCAGCATGGCGAGGGCAAAGCTGTCAAAGAGCTCGTTCATTGCCTCGGCGTCGCCCACCGCGGTGCGGATCACGCCCGGCGGCAGGTGCTGCAGACTGGGCAGGGCGAAGGCCTGTCTCTCCACTTCGCCGAGGGGCTGGCCGTTCAGCATGATCTCGAAGTTGACGTTGCGCAGGCGGTCATAGCGGTCGATCTCGGCCGGGCCGCCGTCGATGGCGAGGGTGGCGACGCTGCCGATCGGCACCGGGCCGTGCGCGCCGGGCACGGTGAGGCGGGCGAGCAGGGCAGGGTCCTGCCGCGCTGCGGGCGGCAGGCTGACCACGATGGGCACCTGGCGCTGGCTGAGGTTCAGCTTGGCGAGACCCTGGTCGTAGTCGCCACTGGTGGCGATGCGCAGGGTGTCGGCGATCGCCGCGGTGGTGACGCCGAGGGCGGCGGCGCGGGCGAAGTCGGGCCGCACGGTCAACTCGGGACGCACCAGGCTGGCGGTGGTGGTGACGTTGCCGATGCCGGGCAGGCTGCGCAGCTCGCGCTCGACCAGGCGGGCATGCTCGGCGAGTACGGCGCCGTCCTCGCTCGCCAGCACGAGCACGTACTTGTCGTTGGCGCCACCCAGGCCGACGTTGACGCGCACGCCGGGGATGGCGGCCAGGGCCTCGCGCAGCTCGGCCTCGACCGTCTGCTTCCGGACCCCGCCGCGCTCCTTGCGCGGGGTGAGGTTGAGGGTCAGGGTGGCCTTGCGCACCTCGGCGGCGCCGCGCGGAGCGAATGGGTCGCCACCCGCCGCGCCGCCGCCCACCGCGGTGTAGACCAGCTTGACGTGCGGGTTTTGCTGGACGATCTGGCGCGCCTGCTCGGCTGCCGCCAGGGTTTGCGCGAAGGTGCTGCCTGGTGGCAGCGACAGGTGGACCTGGGTCTGCGAGAGGTCGTCGGGGGGCAGGAAGCCGGCCGGCAACAGTGGCACCAGGGCGAAGGAGCCGAAGAAGAAGACCAGCGCCGCCAGAGTGGTGCGCCAGCGGTGCCGCAGGCAGGCCGCCGCCCAGCCCTGGTAGATGCTCACCCAGCGTGGCGCGTCGTGGGTGCTGCTGGGGGGGCGCAGGACATAGGCCGCCATCATGGGGGTGAGCAGGCGCGCCACCGCCAGGGAGAAGAACACCGCGATGGCGGCGGTCCAGCCGAATTGGACGAAGAACTTGCCGGCTACGCCGCCCATGAAGGCGGTGGGCAGGAACACGGCGATGAGGGTGAAGGAGGTGGCGATTACCGCCAGGCCGATCTCCTGGGCCGCCTCCATGGCCGCCTGGTAGGGCGTCTTGCCCATCCTGAGATGGCGCATGATGTTCTCGATCTCGACGATGGCGTCGTCCACCAGGATGCCGACCACCAGGGACAGGCTGAGCAGGGTCACCACGTTGATGGTGAAGCCGAGCAGGTACATGGCGGCGAAGGTGGGCAGGATGGACAGCGGCAGGGCGGTGGCCGACACCAGGGTGGCGCGCCAGTCGCGCAGGAACAGCCAGACCACCAGCACCGCCAGGATGGCCCCCTCGATGAGCAGGTACATGGAGCCTTCATAGTTCTCCACCACCGGGTCGACGAAATTGAACGCCTCGGTGATGACGATGTCCGGGTGCTCGGCCTTGAGCCGCTCCAGCTCGGCGCGCACGCCGTCGGCCACGGCGGTCTCGCTGGCACCCTTGCTGCGGGTGATCTCGAAGCCCACTACCGGCTGGCCGTTGAGCAGGGCGGCGGCGCGCTGTTCGGCGACGGTGTCGGCCACCCGCGCCACCTGCCCGAGGCAGAGGCGGCGGCCGTCCGACAGGGTGATGTCCATGGCCGCCAGTTCCTCGGCCGTGGCCACCGTGGCCAGGGTGCGCACCGACTGCTCGGCGCCGCCGATGTCGGCGCGCCCGCCCGAGGCCTCCTGCTGGATGCGGCGCAGCTGGCGGGAGACATCGGCGGCGGTGGCGTCGAGGGCGAGCAGGCGGTCGGGATCCAGTTCCACGCGCACCTCCCGGCTCGCTCCGCCGACGCGCGCCACCGCCCCCACCCCGGCGACGCTGAGCATGCGCTTGGCCACCGTGTTGTCGACGAACCAGGACAGGGCCTCGTCATCCATGCGGCCCGAGGCCACGGTGTAGGTGAGGATGGGCATGCCGGACAGGTTGACCTTGGCGATCACCGGGTCGAGGAGGTCGCCCGGCAGGTCGGAGCGGATGCGAGAGACGGCGTCGCGCACGTCGTCGACCGCCTCCTGGGGCGGCTTCTCCAGGCGGAATTCGACGGTCACCGTGGCGACACCGTCCTGCACCTTGGCGTAGATGTGCTTGACGTCAGACAGGGTGGCGATGACGTTCTCGATCTTGCGTGCCACCTCGGTCTCCAGCTGGGCAGGTGCGGCGCCCGGCAGGCTGGCGGTGACCGTGACCATGGGCAGTTCGACGTCCATGAACTGCTGGATCTCCATGGCCCGGAACGAGAGCAGCCCCAGCACCGTGAGGAGGGCGAACAGCAGGATGGCCGGGATTGGGTTCTTGATCGACCAGGAGGAAACGTTGACCATGTCTTTCACCCGTCCGTGGATGGGATGGCGCGGGTTGGCGCGGCAGTGGAAGCGGCCATTGCGCTACTGCCTGCTGGTGGTGACTTGCACGGTATCGCCGTCGGTCAGGAAGCCGGCGCCGGCCTCCACCACTCGTGTGCCTGCAGCCAGGCCGGCGGTGACCTCGACGCGGTCGCCGAGTCGGCGCCCGGTCTCCACCTTGGCCTGGGCGACCCTGGCCAGGCCGTCGGCGCTGGCCTCGATCAGGTAGACATAGGCGTAGCCCTCGCGTACAACCACTGCGCTTTGCGGCAAGGTGAGCGCGGTGGCGCGGCCAAGTTCGAACTCGCCGCGCGCGAACATGCCGGCGCGGGTGGCGCCGCTGGCCGGCAGGTCGACATAGACGAGGCCCATGCGGGTACGGGCATCGATACCTGGTGCGATGGCGCGCACGCGGCCGCGCACCGTATCGCCACCCGGCAGGGTCAGGCTGGCCTCGATACCGGGCCGGATGTGGCCCAGTTCCGCCTCGGTCACCTCGGCACGCCACTCCAGGCGGCCGCCGCGGATCAGGCGGAACAGCTCCTGGCCGGGCTGCGCCAGGGAACCCACGGTGGCTGAGCGGGCGGAGACGACACCGTCGTCCGGGGCCACCACCTCGCTGTGGCCCAGGCGGATCTCGTCCGCCCGCGCCTTGGCCCGTGCCGCCGCCAGGCGCGCGCGGGCGGTCTCCTTGCCGGTCAGGTATTGGGTGCCCATCTGCGGACTGTAGAAGCCCTCGGCCTGCAGGCGGCGTGCCCGTTCTGCGTTGGCCTCGGCCTCCAGCAGGGCGGCCTCCGCCTCGGCGACGGCGGCACGGCTCTGCGCCAGCTCGGCCGCCACGCTGTCGCTGGCGATGCGGGCCAGCACTTGGCCCTTGGTGACCCGGTCGCCGACGTTGACCCGCACCTCGGTGAGGCGGTAGTTGCCGATTTCGCTGCCGATCACCGCCTCCTGCCAGGCGGCGATGTCACCGCTGGCGGCCAGGCTGCGCGGCCAGACCAGGACAGTGGGGGCGACGGCGGTAACGCTGAGGGCAGGGCGGACAGCCGCCTGTATGGCCGGGGCGGTGTCGGCCTTCTGGCAACCAGTAGCGAGCCCCAGTGCGATCAGCATGGCCACGGCAAGCGGTTGTGGCACGGTGTATACCAAGTCTGTCATGTTCCCGTTCCAACAACAAAAAAGGGCGGCCGCAGCCGCCCGTGCAATGTTACCCGAAACTCGTTCAGGCGATACGCGGGTCCAGTTCGCCCTTGTCGTAGCGGACCTGCATCGCTTCCAGGCTGTAGACCTTGCCGATCTTGCTGGCCATGCCGGCGGCGCCGAAGGCCTCGTAGCGGGCCTGGCAGATGCCGCTCATGGCCTTGGTGGCTTCCTTGAAGAACTTGCGCGGGTCGAAGTTCGACTTGTTCTCGGCCAGGTGCTTGCGGATGGCGCCGGTGGAGGCCATGCGCAGGTCGGTGTCGATGTTCACCTTGCGGACGCCGTTCTTGATGCCCTCGACGATCTCCTCGACAGGCACGCCGTAGGTCTGGCCCATGTCGCCGCCGTAGCTATTGATGATGGCGAGCCAGTCTTCCGGCACCGAGGAGGAGCCGTGCATGACCAGGTGGACGTTGGGGATGCGGGCGTGGATCTCCTTGACGCGGTCGATGCGCAGGACCTTGCCGGTGGGCTTCTGGGTGAACTTGTAGGCGCCGTGGCTGGTGCCGATGGCGATGGCCAGGGCGTCCACCTTGGTCTTGGCGACGAAGTCGGCCGCCTCGTTGGGGTCGGTCAGGAGGGCGGAATGGTCCAGCACGCCCTCGGCGCCGTGGCCGTCTTCCTCGCCCATCTTGCCGGTCTCCAGGGAGCCCAGGCAGCCCAACTCGCCTTCCACGGAGACGCCGCAGGCGTGGGCCAGCTCGGCCACGTGGCGGGTGGTGTTGACGTTGTATTCGTAGCTGGACGGGGTCTTGCCGTCGGACATCAGGGAGCCGTCCATCATCACGGACGAGAAGCCGGACTGGATGGAACGGAAACAGACGCTGGGGCTGGCGCCGTGGTCCTGGTGCATGCACACCGGGATCTGGGGATATTGCTCGATGGCGGCCAGGATCAGGTGGCGCAGGAAGGGCTCGCCGGCATAGGAGCGGGCGCCGGCCGAGCCTTGCAGGATGACCGGGCTGTCAACGGCGGCAGCGGCCTGCATGATGGCCTGTACCTGTTCCATGTTGTTGACGTTGAAGGCCGGCAGGCCATAGCCGTGCTCGGCGGCGTGATCGAGCAGTTGACGCAGGGAAATCAGTGCCATCTTTATTTTCTCCTTCGGATTCAGTGACAAAGTGACAGAGTGACAGAGTGACAGAGTGACGGGAAACAAGCGCTACCGTCGGCCGTACCGAGGGTTTTGTCACTTTGTCACTCGTCACTCTGTCACCGTATTTCAAAACTTCTTCCGTTCGCCGACGCGAACGATCTTCATGGTGTTGGTGCCGCCGGAGCGGCCGATCGGCTCGCCGATGGTGAGCAGGATGAGGTCGCCGTTGCGCACCGCGCCGCGCCTTCTCAACTCGTCCTCGGCCTCGATCAGGAGCTGGTCGCGGTCGTGGCTGGAGGGCTTGAAGTTGACCGGGTAGACGCCGCGGTACAGGGTCACCTTGCGCCGGGTGTCGACCTCGGGGGTGAGAGCGTAGATCGGCACGTGGGTGCTGATGCGCGAGATCCACAGCGCGGTCGAGCCGGACTGGGTCATGGCGGCGATCGCCTTGACGTTGAGGTGCAGGGCGGTGAAGGCGGCCGACTTGGCGATCGCCTCGTCGACCCGCAGGATGTCGGCGTGTTTCATGCCGAACGACGGCGTCTCGATCTCCTTCTCGGCCTCGACGCAGACCCGGTTCATGGCGGAGATGGCCTCGACCGGGAACTGGCCGGCGGCGGTCTCGGCCGACAGCATTACCGCGTCGGTGCCGTCGAGCACCGCGTTGGCCACGTCGGACACCTCGGCACGGGTCGGGATCGGGCTGGCGATCATCGATTCCATCATCTGGGTGGCTGTGATCACCACCTTGTTCTTCTCCCGCGCCATGCGGATCATGCGCTTCTGTAGGGCCGGCACGGCGGCGTCGCCGACCTCGACGCCGAGGTCGCCGCGCGCCACCATGATGGCGTCGGAGGCGTTGAGGATGGAGTCGAGCGCCTCGATGGCCTCGGCACGCTCGATCTTCGACACGATCCAGGCCTTGCCGCCGTGCGCCTGCAGTATCTCGCGTGCCTGCTGGACGTCGGCTGCCGAGCGCGGGAAGGACACCGCCAGGTAATCCGCCTTGAGCTGCGCGGCAGTCTTGATGTCCTCGATGTCCTTGTCGGTCAGCGCCGAGGCGGACAGGCCGCCGCCCTTGCGGTTGATGCCCTTGTTGTTGGACAGCACGCCGCCCTGCACCACCTTGCAGGTGACCACGCCGTCCTTGACGTCCTCCACCCACATCTCGATGCGGCCGTCGTCGAGCAGCAGGGTGGCGCCGCGGGCGACGTCGTAGACCAGGTCTTTGTAGTCGAGGCCGACCTTGGTCTGGTCGCCCAGCTCGCAGTCGACGTCGAGCAGGAAGGTGTCACCGGGGGCGAGGGTGATCTTGCCGTCCTTGAACTTGCCGATGCGGATCTTCGGGCCCTGCAGGTCGACCAGCACGCCGATGGCGCGGCCGCGCGTCTTGGCCAGCGAGCGCACCAGCTCGGCGCGCTGGATGTGCTCCTCGGCGGTGCCGTGGGAGAAGTTGAGACGGACGACATCGACGCCCGCCTCGATCATTTTGTCCAGCACCTTGGGGTCGGAACAGGCCGGTCCCAGGGTGGCGACGATTTTGGTTCTACGCAGCATAAGTGTCCAGTGAGGGGTGAGGAGTCAGGGGTGAGGAGGAAACACGGGGCAGTTCCTCACCCCCCGCACCGTGGGCTCAGCCCGCGGCGCGCTTCTCCAGGATGTCCACGGCGGGCAGGACCTTGCCTTCCAGGTACTCCAGGAAGGCGCCGCCGGCGGTGGAGATGTAGGACACCTTGTCGTAGATGTCGTACTTCTGGATCGCCGCGATGGTGTCGCCGCCGCCGGCCAGGGTGAAGGCCTTGGTCTCGGCGATGGCCTTGGCGATGGCCTTGGTACCGGCGCCGAACTGGTCGAACTCGAACACGCCGACGGGACCGTTCCAGACCACGGTGCCGGCCTGCATGATGATGTCCACCAGTTCCTGGGCGGACTTCGGGCCGATGTCGAAGATCATGTCGTCGTCGGCCACGGCGCCGGCATCCTTCTGCACGGCCGGCTCGTTGGCGTCGAACTGCTTGCCGACCACGACGTCGACGGCGATGGGGATGGTGGCGCCACGCGCGGACATCTTGCTCATCAGGGCCTGGGCGGTGGGGATCAGGTCGGTCTCGCAGAGCGACTTGCCGACGTTCTTGCCGGTGGCGGCGAGGAAGGTGTTGGCGATGCCGCCGCCCACCACCAGTTGCTCGCACTTCTCGGACAGGGCCTCCAGCACGGTCAGCTTGGTGGAGACCTTGGAGCCGCCGACGATGGCGACCATGGGCCGGGCCGGGTTGGCCAGGGCCTTGTCGAGGGCCTCGAGTTCCTCGCTGACCAGCTTGCCGGCGCAGGCCACGGGGGCGAACTGGGCGCAGCCGTAGGTGGTGCCCTCGGCGCGGTGGGCGGTGCCGAAGGCGTCCATGACGAAGACGTCGCACAGGGCGGCGTACTTGCGGGCCAGTTCCTCGTTGTTCTTCTTCTCGCCCTTGTTGACGCGGCAGTTCTCCAGCAGGACCACCTCGCCCTCGGCGACGTCGAAGCCGCCGTCGACCCAGTCCTTGATCAGGCGCACCGGCCTGCCCAGCTTGGCGGACAGGACCTCGGCGACCGGGGCCAGGGAGACCTCGGGGGTCCATTCGCCCTCGGTCGGGCGGCCCAGGTGGGAGGTGACCATGACGCGTGCGCCGGCCTTGAGTGCATGCTCGATGGTGGGCATGGAGGCGGTGATGCGGGCGTCCGAGGTGACCTTGCCGTCCTTGACGGGCACGTTCAGGTCGGCACGGATGAAGACGCGCTTGCCCTTGAGGTCGAGGTCGGTCATGCGGAGAAATTTGGCCATCGGGGTGCTCCTTGGATAGTTAAGCGGTAAGGGATAAGTGGGCTTATGCCTTACGACTCACGGGGTGAGATGCAAGAGACAAGATGCAAGGAAACCCTCGCATCTTGAATCCTGCCCCTTGCAACTTGATTACTTCGCCACGTGCTGCACCAGGCGCAGCATGTTGCAGGTGTAGCCGTACTCGTTGTCGTACCAGGACACGACCTTGACGAAGGTGCCGTCCAGGGCGATGCCGGCCTCGGCGTCGAAGGTCGACGGGGCGGAGTTGCCGACGAAGTCGGTGGATACCACCTTCTCGTCGGTGTAGCCCAGCACGCCCTTCATGGCGCCTTCGGAGGCGGCCTTCATGGCGGCGCAGATGTCGGCGTAGGCGGCTTCCTTGTTCAGCTCGACGGTGAGGTCGACCACGGAGACGTCGGAGGTGGGGACGCGGAAGGCCATGCCGGTGAGCTTCTTGTTCAGCTCGGGCAGCACCTTGCCGACGGCCTTGGCGGCGCCGGTGGAGGACGGGATGATGTTTTCCAGGATGCCGCGGCCACCACGCCAGTCCTTCTTGGACGGGCCGTCGACGGTCTTCTGGGTGGCGGTGGCGGCGTGCACGGTGGTCATCAGGCCGCGCTTGATGCCCCAGTTGTCGTTCAGCACCTTGGCCACCGGGGCCAGGCAGTTGGTGGTGCAGGAGGCGGCGGAGACGATGGCCTGGCCGGCGTAGGTGGCGTGGTTGACGCCGTAGACGAACATCGGGGTGTCGTCCTTGGCCGGGGCGGACTGGACCACTTTCTTGGCGCCGGCGGCGATGTGGGCCTGGCAGGACTCGGTGGTGAGGAAGAAACCGGTGCAGTCGATGACGATGTCGGCGCCGACCTCGTCCCACTTCAGGTTGGCCGGATCCTTCTCGGCGGTCAGGCGGATCTTCTTGCCGTTGACCACCATGTTGGAACCGTCGACGGCGATGGTGCCGTTGAAGCGGCCGTGCACGGAGTCGTACTTCAGCATGTAGGCCAGGTAGTCGGGCTCGAGCAGGTCGTTGATGGCGACGATCTCGATCTCGGGGAAGTCCTTGGTGACGGCGCGGAAGACCATGCGACCGATGCGGCCGAAGCCGTTGATGCCAACTTTGATAGCCATGTTTTATTGCTCCTTGGTTTGAGTATGAAAATCTGGGACAGGGTCAGAGAACGGCCTTGACCTTGGCGACCACGTTCTCGACCGTGAAGCCGAATTCCTTGAACAGCAGGGGCGCAGGGGCGGATTCGCCGAAGCGGTCCAGGCCGACCACGGCGCCGTCCAGGCCGACGTACTTGTACCAGCCGTCGGTGACACCAGCCTCGATGGCTACGCGCTTGACGCCGGCCGGCAGCACGCTGGCCTTGTAGGCACCGTCCTGCTTGTCGAACTCGTTGGTGGAGGGCATCGAGACCACGCGGGCGGCGACGCCGTCTGCCTTCAGGGCTTCCTGGGCCTTGAGGGCCAGCTCGACCTCGGAACCGGTGGCGATCAGCACCACGGCCGGAGCGCCGGCGCAGTCGGACAGGATGTAGCCACCCTTGCGGATGTCGGCGATCTGGGCCTCACTGCGGGCCACGAAGGGCAGGTTCTGGCGGGACAGGATGTGGCAGCTCGGGCCGTCCATCTTCTCAACGCTGGCTGCCCAGGCGACCAGGGTCTCGGTGGTGTCGCAGGGGCGCCAGACGGTCATGTTCGGGATCATCCGCAGGGTGGCGGTCTGCTCGACGGGCTGGTGGGTGGGGCCGTCCTCGCCCAGGCCGATGGAGTCGTGGGTGAACACGTAGACCACGCGCTGCTTCATCAGGGCGGACATGCGCAGGGCGTTGCGGGCGTATTCCGAGAACATCAGGAAGGTGCCGCCATACGGGAACAGGCCGCCGTGCAGGGCCATGCCGTTCATGATGTGGCTCATGCCGAACTCGCGCACGCCGTAGGAGATGTAGTTGGCCTGGGCATGGCGGTGGATGGGCTGGCAACCGGGCCAGTTGGTCAGGTTGGAGCCGGTCAGGTCGGCGGAGCCGCCGACCCTTTCAGGCAGCGTGGAGACCAGGCGCTCGATGGCCAGTTGCGAGGCCTTGCGGGTGGCGACGGTCTCGGACTTGTCCAGGGTGGTCTTGAGGGCAGCGGCGACACGCTCGCTCCAGTCGGCCGGCAGGTCGCCGGCCATGCGGCGCTTGAACTCGGCGGCCTCGGCCGGGAAGGCCTTCTCGTATTCGGCGAACTTGTTGTTCCACAGCTTCTCCAGCCCTTCGCCCTTGGTCTTGGCGTCCCAGCCTTCGTAGATGTCCTTGGGGATCACGAAGGGCTCGTGGGCCCAGCCCAGGTGCTGGCGGGTGGCCGCGATTTCCTCGTGGCCGAGGGCGGCGCCGTGCACGTCGTGGGTGCCTTCCTTGTTCGGGGAGCCCTTGCCGATGACGGTCTTGCACTGGATCAGGGTGGGCTTGTCGGCGGACTGCTTGGCCTTCTGCACGGCGGCCTCGACCGCCTCGAAGTTGTGCCCGTCGACGTTGCGCACCACGTTCCAGCCATAGGCCTCGAAGCGGCCGCAGACATCCTCGGTGAACCAGCCGTCGGTGTGGCCGTCGATGGAGATGCCGTTGTCGTCCCAGCAGGCGATCAGCTTGTTCAGCTTCCAGGTGCCGGCCAGGGAGCAGGCCTCGTGGGAGATGCCTTCCATCATGCAGCCGTCGCCCAGGAACACATAGGTGTGGTGGTTGACGATGTCATGGCCGGGCTTGTTGAACTCGGCGGCCAGAAGCTTCTCGGCCAGCGCCATGCCGACCGCGTTGGTGATGCCCTGGCCGAGGGGGCCGGTGGTGGTCTCGACGCCGGGGGTGTAGCCGTACTCGGGGTGGCCCGGGGTGCGGGAGTGCAGCTGGCGGAAGTTCTTCAGGTCGTCGGTCGTGACGTCGTAGCCGGTCAGGTGCAGCAGGGCGTAGATCAGCATGGAACCGTGGCCGTTGGACAGCACGAAACGGTCGCGGTCGGCCCACTTCGGGTTGGCCGGGTTGTGGCGCAGGTGGTGGTTCCACACCACCTCGGAGATCTCCGCCATGCCCATGGGGGCGCCGGGGTGGCCGGATTTGGCCTTTTCGACGGCATCCATCGCCAGGGCGCGGATGGCGTTAGCAAGGTCGGTACGGGTTGCCATATTTGTTATTTCCTTCAGAGACAATAAATCGGTAGGCCCAGTCCGGGCACAAGGCCTCTGATTATGTCGTAGCGGAAGTAGCTGGAGCAATACGAGGCGCCGGCGGGTGGTCAGCCCTGGCGTCGCCGGATTTGCCACTTCCCTTGCCTGGCGCGGCTTCCGGCCGGCGAGGGCGATAAAATTAAAATGTTTTTATAAACGGGATTGCCTTGTTTATTGCCATTGTTTTTGATAGGGGAAACGAAAGGTCATTGAACGGACAAATACTACGGCGAGCGTGCCGCCAGCCAGGCCAGCCACTGTGCCTGCAGGTCGGGGGTGCAGGCAGCTGCCACCGAGCGGGTCCAGGGGTCGCCGGCCCAGAATTCGCCGCCGTCCATGGCGCCGGCGCGGCCGCCCGCCTCCTCCAGGATCAGCGCCCCGGCGGCATAGTCCCACAGCTTCTGGCCGCCATGCAGGTAGACGTGCAGGCGGCCGGCCGCCAGGTAGCACCAGTCCAGGGTGCTGGCGCCCAGGTTGCGCTGCGAGCTGTAGGGATGCTCGGCCGCCAGGCGGACCGCCAGGTCGCGCGGCAGGCGCTTGAAGTCGACCCCGGCGATGCAGCGGTCGAGGCGGTCCGGCGCCGTCTTGAGGGGCAGGCGGTCGCCGTCCAGGAAGGCGCCGCGGCCGGCCTCGGCGTGGAAGCATTCGTCGGCCTGGGGGTCGTAGACCACGCCGAGGACCGGCCGCCCCCGCTTCAGGAGGGCGATGGACATGGCGAAGAAGGGCATGCCGCAGACGAAATTGGTGGTGCCGTCGATGGGGTCGACGCACCACAGGCCGTCCGCCCCCTCGGCCCACAAGCGCTGGTGGGCGGCGTCGGCCATCTCCTCGCCGAGCACCGGGTAAGGGGCGATGGCGGTCAGGCGGGCGATGAGATCGCGCTGTGCGGCCAGGTCGGCCTCGGTGAACAGGCTGCCGTCGTTCTTGCGCGCATGCGCCACCTTGAGATAGCGCGGCATCACCTCGGCGCGGCCGACGGCGCGGGCGGCCTCGATGACGGCGGCCAGGACGGAGGTCAAGCCGTCATTCCCCTCGCCACTTGATCGAGCAGCCCATGCTGGGGATCTGCTCGGCCGGGCCGCGGCCGGTCTCGGCCACCTGCTTCATGGCCTCGTAGAGGTCGCGCCGGACGCCCTCGGGAGCGGTCTCCTTGCGCGATTCGTCGAGGCGGCCGCGGTATTGCAGCTCCAGTCGGCCGTTGAAGCCGAAGAAGTCGGGCGTGTAGACGGCACCGTAGGCCCGCGCCACCGCCTGGCTCTCGTCGATCACGTAGGGCATGGGGAAGCGGAGCTCGGCCGCCACCCGCCGCATGTTGTCGAAGGAGTCCTCCGGGTAGTCGGTGGGGTCGTTGGCCATGATGGCGATGGCGCCGATACCCAGCGCCTGGAGGGCCCTGACGTCGCGCACGATGCGGTGGATCACCGCCTTGACGTAGGGGCAGTGGTTGCAGATGAACATCACCAGGAGGCCGTTCGGGCCGGCCACGTCCTTGAGGGCGTAGCGCCGGCCGTCGACGCCGGGCAGGTCGAAGTCGGGCGCCTGCCAGCCGAAATCGCAGAGCGGGGTTTCCATGCGTACCATCTTGCGGGGCCTCTCTACTTGTGTTTCGGACGATAATAACATCCAAATCCACCCGATCCCCCGCCATGCCGATCCCCCGCTTCTATTGCGCCATGCCCCTGCCGCCCGGCCGCCAGGTGGCTCTGCCCGATGCCGTCGCCCGCCATGCTGTGGGCGTCCTGCGCCTGCGCGACGGTGACGACGTCATCCTGTTCAACGGCGACGGCAGCGAGTGCGTCGGTCAACTGTTGCGCACCGGCAAGGGCGCCGAGGTGGTGCTCAAGGCGGCCTGCGCGCCGGCGCGCGAATCGCCCCTGGCCATCACCCTGGTGCAGGGGGTCTCCAGCGGCGAGCGCATGGACTACACGTTGCAGAAGGCGGTCGAGCTGGGGGTGGCGCACATCCAGCCGGTCATGATGCGGCGCACCATCGTACGCCTGGACGACAACAAGCGGATGAAGCGTCGCCAGCACTGGCAGGGGGTGGTGATCGCGGCCTGCGAGCAGTGCGGCCGCAACCAACTGCCCGAGGTCGCGCCTATCCTCGATTTCCATGACTGGCTGGCGACCGCCGGGGCGCACGAAGGTACGCGCCTGCTACTCGACCCGGAGGCCAGCACGCGGCTACGCGACCTGCTGTCGCCGGACGGGGCGGTGACCCTGCTGGCCGGCCCGGAGGGCGGTTTCGATCCTGGGGAACGCGAACTGCTGCGCCGAGCCGGTTTCCAGCCACTGTCCCTGGGGCCGCGCATCCTGCGTACCGAGACCGCCGCCGTTGCCGCCATGGCGGTCATCCAGGGGCTGTGGGGAGATCTCTGATTTTTCGGCATAATTCGGACACCCCCTCCTGAGGACAGCGCGAAAGCCATGCCGACCCCCACCAGCTCCACCGACGTGTCCGGTTTCGTGGACTGGTTCCGCGCCGCCGCGCCCTACATCCACGCCTTCCGCAGCAAGACCTTCGTGGTCGCCTTCGGCGGCGATGCCATGCTGCGCGACGACTTCGTCGACCTGATCCACGACGTCAACCTGCTCTCCGCCCTCGGCGTCCGCCTGGTCCTCGCCCACGGCGTTCGCCCGCAGGTGGAGGAACGCCTGTCGGCGCAGGGCAGCGAGGCCCAGTACGTGCAGGGCAAGCGGGTCACCGACGCCGACACCCTGGAGCACGTCAAGGACGCGGTCGGCTCGGTGCGCGTGGACATCGAGAGCATGCTCTCCGTCGGTCTGCCCAACACCCCCATGGCGGGCGCCGAGATTCGCGTCGCCTCGGGCAACTATGTCACCGCACAGCCGGCCGGCGTGGTGGACGGGGTCGACCTCCTGTTCACCGGCGAGGTGCGCAAGGTCGCCGCCGACGCCATCAAGAGCCGCCTGGACGCCGGCGAGATCGTCCTCATCTCGCCGATCGGCTACTCCCCCACCGGCGAGGTGTTCAACCTGACCCTGGAGGAGGTGGCCACCGCCACCGCCATCGCCCTGGAGGCGGACAAGCTGGTCTTCATACTCGACCACGGCAAGACCGAGGATGCCCAGGGCCGTCCGGTCAACCGGCTCACCGCCGGCCAGGCCATGAAACTGGTGCGCGAACTGCCGGAAGGCGACATGAAACTGTACCTGCCCTATGCCGCCCGTGCCTGCAAGAAGGGCGTGGCGCGCGCCCACCTGGTCAGCGCCGATGTCGACGGCGCGCTGCTCATGGAACTGTTCACCCATGAGGGCGTCGGCACCATGGTCACCCGGCAGTCGGTGGAAGACCTGCGCCCGGCCAGCATCGACGACGTCGGCAGCGTGCTGCAGGTGATCGAGCCCCTGGAGCAGGCAGGCGTCCTGGTGCATCGGCCGCGCGAACTGCTGGAGCAGGAGATCGAGCGCTTCTTCGTCGCCGAACTGGACGGCCGGGTGATCGGCTGCGTCGCCCTCTACCCCTTTCCCGACGCCCAGGCCGGCGAGATGGCATGCCTGGCCGTGCACCCGGACTTCCAGGGCGGCGGCCGTGGCGAGGCCCTGATGCATGCGGTCGAGGAGGCGGCGCGCGCGCAGGGTCTCGGCCGGCTGTTTGTGCTCACCACCCGCACCACGCACTGGTTCATCGAGCACGGCTTCACGCTCGCCAGCCCGGAAGACCTGCCGGCGGCGCGCAAGGAGATGTACAACTGGCAGCGCCGTTCCAAGGTGCTGGTGAAGACGCTGGCCTGACCGCACAGGCGGGCCGACCACCCCGTGCTGGGGTAAAATAACCGGCTTGTCTTGTCGAGGTTCGCCGTGCTCACCGCTTCCAAC
>JAQVJE010000009.1:0-5958 GCA_028695325.1 Gallionellaceae bacterium | reverse complement strand
GTGCTCAACCAGCGCAACTCCACCATGGTGATCATCTCCCACGACCGCCACTTCCTCAATCAGGTCTGCACCCACATGGCCGACCTGGACTACCAGACCCTCAAGGTCTACCCGGGCAACTACGACGACTACATGGAGGCCTCCACCCTGGCGCGCGAGCGCCAGCAGGCTGCCAACGCCCGCGCCAAGGAGAAGATCGCCGACCTGCAGGACTTCGTGCGCCGCTTCTCGGCCAACAAGTCCAAGGCCAAGCAGGCCACCTCGCGCCTGAAATTGATCGACAAGCTGAAGCCGGAGGACGTCAAGCCGTCCAGCCGCCAGTACCCGTGGATCCGTTTCGAATACGACGAGAAGGAAAAGCTGCACCGCCTGGCCTGCGAGATCGAGGGGCTCAGCTTCGGCTACGACCTGGCCCGGCCCATCATCAAGGACTTCACCTACACGGTGGACGCCGGCGACAAGATCGCCATCATCGGCGAGAACGGGGTCGGCAAGACCACCCTGATGAAGCTCCTGATGGGCGAGCTGACGCCCCAGCGCGGCCACATCAAGTGGGCCGAGAAGGCCAAGCTGGGCTACTACGCCCAGGACCACTCGGCCGACTTCGCCAGCGACCTCAACCTGACCGACTGGATCAGCGGCTACGTGCGCGAGGGCGGCTACGAGGGCGATGACGCCGAGACCCTGCTGCGCGGCACCCTGGGCCGCCTCTTGTTCAAGGGCGACGAGGTGAAGAAGGCGGTCAGGGTCATCTCGGGCGGCGAGCAGGGCCGCATGCTGTTCGGCAAGCTGATGCTGCAGCGCAAGAACGTGCTGCTGATGGACGAGCCCACCAACCACCTGGACATGGAGTCCATCGAGTCGCTCAACAACGGCCTCGGCGACTTCACCGGCACCCTGCTGTTCGTGTCCCACGACCGCGAGTTCGTGTCGTCGCTCGCCAACCGCATCATCGAGATCCGGCAGGACGGACGCATCGTCGACTACCGCGGCACCTACGACGAGTACCTGGCCAGCCAGGGCATCGAATAGGGCAACTGAGGCAGCAACAAAAAAGCGCGGGCTTGCCCGCGCTTTTTTTCGGGAACCCGGCTTGCACGTCGCCCGGTCAGCCCCTGCGCATGCTGTCGAAGAAGCCGGCGTTGTCCTTGGTTGCCCGTACCTTGTCGAGCAGGAATTCCATGGCGTCGAGGTCGTCCATCGGGTAGAGCAGCTTGCGCAGCACCCAGATCTTCTGCAGCACGGCGGGGTCGATCAGTAGTTCTTCCTTGCGGGTGCCGGAGCGGTTGACGTTGATGGCCGGGTAGACCCGCTTCTCGGCCGAGCGGCGGTCGAGGTGGATCTCCATGTTGCCGGTGCCCTTGAACTCCTCGTAGATCACGTCGTCCATGCGGCTGCCGGTGTCGATCAGGGCGGTGGCGATGATGGTCAGGGAGCCGCCTTCCTCGATGTTGCGGGCGGCGCCGAAGAAGCGCTTGGGCTTCTGCAGGGCGTTGGCGTCGACGCCGCCGGTGAGCACCTTGCCGGAGGCCGGCTGCACGGTGTTGTAGGCGCGCGCGAGCCGGGTGATGGAGTCGAGCAGGATGACCACGTCCTTCTTGTGTTCGACCAGGCGCTTGGCCTTCTCGATCACCATCTCGGCGACCTGGACGTGGCGGCTGGCCGGCTCGTCGAAGGTGGAGGCGACCACCTCGCCGCGCACGGTGCGCTGCATCTCGGTCACTTCCTCGGGGCGCTCGTCGATCAAGAGGACGATGAGCACCGCCTCGGGGTGGTTGGCGACGATGGAGTGGGCGATGTGCTGCATCATCACCGTCTTGCCGGTCTTCGGCGGGGCGACCAGGAGGCCGCGCGAGCCCTTGCCGATGGGGGCGACGATGTCGATGATGCGGCCGGTGAGGTTCTCCTCGGCCTTGATGTCGCGTTCCAGCTTGAACGGCTCGTTGGGGAACAGCGGGGTGAGGTTCTCGAACAATATCTTGTGCTTGAGCGCCTCGGGCGATTCGCCGTTGACCTTGTCCAGCTTGGTGATGGCGAAGTAGCGTTCGCCGTCCTTCGGGGTGCGGATCTCGCCCTCGATGGTGTCGCCGGTGTGCAGGTTGAAGCGGCGGACCTGGGAGGGCGAGATGTAGATGTCGTCCGGGCTGGCGAGATAGGAGGTGTCGGCCGAGCGCAGGAAGCCGAAGCCGTCGGGCAGGATCTCCAGCACACCGTCGCCGTTGATCGTCTCGCCCTTCCTCGCCATGCTCTTCAGCAGGGCGAAGATCAGCTCCTGCTTGCGCATGCGGTTGGCGTTCTCGATGCCGTCGGCCTCGGCCATGGCCAGCAGCTGGCTGACGTGTAGTTGCTTCAGTTCGGATAAGTGCATGGTTTTCGGGTGTTATGACCGTGGCGGCGGCATTGTGGCCACGGGGTGAAACGCTTGCTTGGGGGGAGAGTGCGCCCGGCAGGACGGCCGGGCGAAGGGAAGACTAGCGAAACTCAGATGTTGCTGTCAACAAAAGCAGTGAGCTGGGACTTGGACAGGGCGCCGACCTTGGTGGCCTCGACGTTGCCGTTCTTGAAGATCATCAGGGTGGGGATGCCGCGAATGCCGTACTTGGGCGGGGTCTGCTGGTTCTCATCGATGTTGAGCTTGCATACCTTCATGCGGCCGGCATATTCCTTGGCGACCTCGTCCAGGATCGGCGAGATCATCTTGCAGGGTCCGCACCAGTCGGCCCAGTAGTCGACCAAAACGGGGGTTGGGCTCTGCAGGACTTCCTGTTCGAAGGTGTCGTCGGTGACGTAATGGATATGTTCGCTCATGGAAGGAACCTCGTGCGGGTAGGGTATGGGGTGCGTGCTGCGTTGGCCATGAATTGGCCAAACCGGGAAACGCCGCTATCCTAGCGAAAAAGCCCGTACGAGGAAAGCGCATGACTTACGTCGTTACCGAGAATTGCATCCAGTGCAAATACACCGATTGTGTCGATGTCTGTCCGGTCGATTGCTTTCATGAAGGCCCCAATTTCCTGGTCATCGATCCGGAGGAGTGCATCGATTGCACCCTGTGCGTGGCGGAGTGCCCGGCCGAGGCGATCTTCGCCGAGGACGACCTGCCGGCGGACCAGCGCCAGTTCATCCAGATCAACGCCGAACTGGCCAGGACCTGGCCGTCCATCGTCGAGAAGAAGGCCGCCCTGGCCGATGCCGACGAATGGAACGGCAAGCCGGGCAAGGCGGAACTGCTTAAAAAATAAAAAGCGTGACGCAACGGCGTAACGAGTGACGCAACGGCGTGACAGAAAGGCGCCAACCCGGCCGCCGGTTTTCGTCACGCCATTCCGGTCACGCCGTATCTGTCACGCCTTTGCGTCACGCCGTTCTCCACCCCGCCAGCAATTCCCTGAGCGCCTCATCCTGCACCGGCACCGCCAGGGCGGCGTCGATGCGGAAGCGCTGCCTGACCTTGTCCAGCGCGGCCTGGTGGGACGGGTCGTAGTACACCAGCACCTTCACCTCCGGCATGGGCTGCACCGTGGCCAGGAGCGATTCCAGGTTGCTGACCCGGTCGCGGAAGTCGGGTTGATGGTAGAAGTCGGCCACCACCACCCGGACCTTGTTCTTGCGCAGCCAGCCGATCGCCTTGCGTACCGCGAATTCGGTCTGGACGCCGAAGCCGGCCGCCGCGTAGACGGCCTTCAGGCGGTTGTGGGCGAGAAACTCGACCACTGCGAGCAGTTGCGGTCTATCCATTTATCTAAAGGCTAAGCGCAGGCTGGCGATCCGCCTGGGATGGCGCACTTGTGCGTTTTATCAGGCTGCTTTCTTGCCGCGCGCCGGTCGCTTGGCAGGCCCCTTGGCGATCTTGGCGGCGATCAGGTCGAGCGCCTCCGCCAGGGTGATGCCGTCCTGGTTCAGGTCCTTGGGCAGGGTGGCGTTGACCTTGCCGTGGCTGACGTAGGGGCCGTAGCGGCCATCCTTCACGGTGACCGGCTTGCCGTCCTCTGGGTGCTTGCCCAGCTCGCGGCCGGGACTGGCGCCGCCCCGGCCCATGGCCGGCATGGCCAGCACCTCCAGGGCGCGGGCCAGGTCGATGGCATAGACGTCGTCGGTCTTGGGGATCGACTTGAACTTGCCGTCGTGCAGCAGGTAGGGGCCGAAACGGCCGCTGTTGGCGACGATTGGAAGGCCGGTTTGCGGGTGGCGGCCAAGTTCCCTGGGCAGCGACAGCAGGCGCAGCGCGGTGGCGAGGTCTGCCCCCTCGACCGGCCGGTCCTTGGGCCAGGAAGCGCGCTTGGGCTTCGGCGCTTTCTTGTCCTCCGGCATGTCGCCCACCTGCACGTACCAGCCGAAGCGACCGTTGAGCAGCTTGATGGGCAGGCCGGTGGCCGGGTCGGAGCCCAGGACGATGTCCTCGCCGGGTGCCGGCTGGTCGCCGAACGGCCGCGTGTAGTCGCACTCGGGGTAGCCCGAGCAGCCGATGAACAGGCCGCGCCGGGACGACTGCAGGAGCAGCGGCTTGCCGCACTTCGGGCACGCCTCGTCGACCGGGCAGCCGCGCTCCACCTTGGCCTTGGCGTCGAGCTGCCCGGAGAACTGGCTCCAGAACTCGTCCATCACCGGGATCCACTCGCGCTCGCCGTTGGAGATGTCGTCCAGTTCGTCTTCAAAATGCGCGGTGAAGTCGTAGTCGACGTAGTCGTGGAAGTGCCGGGTGAGGAAGCAGTTGACCAGGCGGCCGATGGGGGTCGGCTTGAAGCGTTTCTTGTCCAGCACGGCGTAGGCGCCGACGTTGTCGCGCTCGTAGAGCAGGGTGGAGATGATGCTGGCGTAGGTGGAGGGGCGGCCGATGCCGTGCTCCTCCAGGGTCTTCACCAGGCTGGCCTCGGAATAGCGCGGCGGCGGCTGGGTGAAATGCTGTTCACCGTAGAGTTTGTCCACCGGCACGCTCTCGCCCTCGGTGAGCGGCGGCAGGCGGGCCTCGTCCTCGTCTTCGCTGGGCTCGTCCTCGTCCTCCCGATAGACGGCGAGGAAGCCGTCGAAGGCGATGGTCTGGCCGGTGGCACGAAAGAGGTTGCCGGGGGCGCCGACGGCGATGTCCACCGCCACGGTGTCGAGCTGTGCGGGCGCCATCTGGCAGGCCAGTGCCCGCTTCCAGACCATCTCGTAGAGCTTGAACTGTTCCTGGCTGAGGTGGTCGCGCACGCTCTCCGGGGTGCGCGCGATGGCGGTCGGGCGGATCGCCTCGTGCGCCTCCTGGGCGTTCTTGGCCTTGCTGGTGTAGACCACCGGGCCCTTCGGCAGGTAGTCGGCGGAGAAGTGCTTGCCGACGTAGGCGCGGATGTCGGCGATGGCCTCCTGGGACAGGTTCACCGAGTCGGTACGCATGTAGGTGATGAGGCCGACGGCACCCTTGCCGGTGTCGATGCCCTCGTAGAGCTGCTGCGCCACGCGCATGGCCCGTTCTGCCGAGAAGCCGAGTTTGCGCACCGCCTCCTGCTGCAGGGTGGAGGTGGTGAATGGGGCGGTCGGCTGGCGCTGGCGCCGCTTCTTCTCGACCCTGGTCACTGTGCCTGCGCTGGACCTGCCCAAGGCGGCGATGATGGCGTCGCTGCGGGCCCCGTTCTCGACCGAGAACTGCTGGATCTTCTCGCCCTCGAACTGGGTCAGGCGGGCGGCGAACTTTTGCCGGCCCTTGTGCGAATCGAGGTGCAGGGTCCAGTACTCGCGGGCCTGGAACCGTTCGATCTCCTCCTCGCGCTCGCAGATCAGGCGCAGGGCTGGGCTCTGCACGCGGCCGGCGGATAGTCCCGGGCTGATTTTCTTCCATAGCAGGGGCGACAGGTTGAAGCCGACCAGATAGTCGAGAGCGCGGCGCGCCTGCTGGGCGTTGACCAGATCCATGGCGACCTCGCGCGGGTTGGCCACGGCCTCCTTCACGGCACGCTCGGTGATCTCGTAGAACACCACCCG
>JAQVJE010000092.1:4511-8785 GCA_028695325.1 Gallionellaceae bacterium | reverse complement strand
GGCGCACAGCGTCCCGTTTCACCGCGTGCGCGAGGTCTGGCGCGACGGCCGCCTGATCTGGCAGCGCCACCCGCCCGGCGCGGGCCGAGAAGGTGCGTTGCCTGGCCAGGGCGGGCGGCCATAATGAGGGCAGGATCGTCTAGAAGGGGAGTCGCCATATTGCCCGTCACCCTGACCCTGCCGGTGCGTATGCGGCCCCAGCCGGACGAGACCACCTGCGGCCCGACCTGCCTGCAGGCCATCTATGCCTATTGGGGCAGGGACGAGGCGGTGGAGGCGGTCATCGCGCGCACCCGCAAGCTGGAGAACGGCGGCGGCACCTTCGCCGTCTTCCTTGCCTGCGATGCCCTGCGCCAGGGCTACTCCGCCACCATCTACACCTACAACCTGATGGTGTTCGACCCGACCTGGTTCGTCGGCCGGGTCGACATCGCCGAGCGTCTGCGCCGGCAGCGCGAGGCCAAGACCGACGAGCGCCTGCACTACGTCACCGAGGGTTACCTGGAATTCCTCGCCCTGGGCGGCCGGTTGCGCTTTGTCGATCTCAGCCGCAGCCTCATGCGCGGCATCCTGCGCCGGGGCCTGCCCATCCTCACCGGGCTGTCCTCGACCTATCTGTACCGGGCTGTCCGCGAACACGGCCCGGACGACATCCCGGACGATATCCGCGGCACGCCGAGCGGCCACTTCGTGGTCCTGGCCGGCTACGACCGCCGCCAGCGCAGCGTGCTGGTGGCCGATCCCTATGGCCCCCATCCTTATGGGCCGACGCACGAATACTGGTTGAGCATAGACCGCGTGCTGGGGGCGATCCTGCTCGGCATCGTCACCCATGACGCCAACCTGCTGGTGATCCAGCGGCCCGCGACGGGACGCGCCAAGTGAACATCCTGGTGGTGGTCAGCAACCCGCGCGACTGGCCGCTCGCCATTCCCGGCGTGCGGGTGGTGCCGGCGCGGGCCTATGTCGGCGAGCCGGCCTATGGCGAGGACCACCAGGCCCGGGTATTCAACCTGTGCAAGTCCTACCGCTACCAGAGCCTGGGCTATTACGTCTCCCTGCTGGCCGAGGCGCGCGGCCACCGGCCGCTACCGCGTGCTCACACCATCGAGGACCTGCAGTCCAGGGGGCTGGTGCGTTTCATCACCCAGGACCTGGACGACACCATCCAGCGCTCGCTGGCGCCGATCAGGTCCGACCGTTTCGAGCTGTCGATCTATTTCGGCCGCAACGTCGCCCGCCGCCACGCCGGCCTCAGCCGGCAGTTGTTCAACCTGGTGCCGGCGCCCCTGCTGCGGGCCCAGTTCGAGCGTCACGGCGATCTTTGGCAGTTGAAGGGCGTGCGCCCCATCGCCGCCAGTGACATACCGCCGCAACACCAGGAGTTCGTCATCCGGGCCGCCACGGACTATTTCACCGGCCACCGCGTCAGCGGCCGCAGGCAGGCGCCGGCGTGCTACGACCTGGCCATACTGCACGACCCCGACAATCCCGAACCGCCTTCCAATCACCGTGCCATGCGCGCTTTCGAGAAAGCGGCCCAGGCACATGGGCTGGCGCCCAGACTGATCACCCGCGCCGATTTCGGCCGCCTGGCCGAGTTCGACGCCCTGTTCATCCGCGATACCACCTTTGCCGACCATTACACCTACCGCTTCTCCCGCCGTGCCGAGGCGGAGGGACTGGTGGTGATCGACGACCCGAACTCCATACTCAAGTGCAACAACAAGGTCTACGTGGCCGAACTGCTTAGCAGGCACCGGCTGCCGGCGCCGCGCACACTGGTGGTCCACCGCGGCAACGTCGGCCGCATCGTGGCCGAACTGGGACTGCCTTGCGTGCTCAAGCAGCCGGACAGTTCGTTCTCGCTCGGTGTGGCCAAGGTCGAGACCGAGGCTGAACTGGCGGCCAGGGTGGCTCAGCTCTTGGACAAGTCCGACCTGGTCATCGCCCAGGAATGGTGGCCGACAGCGTTCGACTGGAGGGTCGGCGTACTCGACCGCAAGGTGCTGTTCGTGTGCAAGTACCACATGGTGCCCGGCCACTGGCAGATCGTCCGCCACGGCGACGGCCGGCGGGGTTACGAGGAGGGTTCCACCGAGGCTGTCGCGCTGGCCGACGCGCCGCCGGCGGTGCTGCGCCTGGGACTCAAGGCGGCCAACCTGATCGGCGACGGCTTCTACGGCGTCGACATCAAGCAGGCGGGCCGGCGCCTGGCCGTGATCGAGATCAACGACAACCCCAACGTCGACGCCGGCAACGAGGACGGCATCCTCAAGGATGCCCTCTACCACGAGGTGATGACGGTATTCCTGCGCCGCATCCAGGCACGCCGGCAGGGAGCGCGGCCATGACGCCGAGGCCGGCCTTCTCCGCCTACGGCGTGGAACTGGAATACATGATCGTCGATCGCCGCAGCCTGGATGTCCGGCCGATCGCCGACGCCCTGCTGCGTGACGAACGGGGCAGGGTGGTGAACGAACTGGCGCGTGGTCGCCTGGGCTGGTCGAACGAACTCACCCTGCACCTCATCGAGATCAAGAATCGCCTGCCTGCGCCGGATCTCGCCCCCCTGGCGGCGGCCCTCCAGGCCGAGGTGGCCGAACTCGACCGCCGCCTGGCCCCGCTGGGCGCCCGCCTGATGCCGGGCGGCATGCACCCCTGTATGGACCCGACCTGCGAATGCCGACTCTGGCCGCATGGCCAGGCCGGGATCTACCGGACCTATGAGCGCATCTTCGGCTGCCACCGGCACGGCTTCGCCAACATACAGAGCGCCCACCTCAACCTGCCTTTCGCCGACGATGGCGAGTTCGCCCGCCTGCACGCCGCCGTGCGCTTGCTTCTGCCCATCCTGCCGGCCCTTGCGGCCAGTTCGCCGATCGCTGACGGCCGCGCCGACGGCCATCTGGACACCCGCCTGGTGGCCTATCTCGTCCATCAGGACCGCATCCCGGCCAGTCTGGGCGAGGCGACAATACCGGAGGCCGGCGTGGCCAGCCAGGTCGAGTACCGGCAACGCATCCTGGCGCCCATGTATAGGCAGGCCTCAGCACTCGACCCGGAAGGAATCCTGCGCCACGAATGGCTCAACTCCCGTGGCGCCATCCCGCGCTTCGAGCGCATGGCCCTGGAGATCCGCCTGCTGGACATGCAGGAGTATCCGCGTGCTGACCTCGCCGTCGCGGCCGCCGTCGGCGCCGTCGCGCGGCGTCTGTACCGGATGGGGGAGGGGGGTGACCTGGCCAGGCAACAGGCCTATCCCGGCGCCAGCCTGGCGACCCTGCTGCGGGCCTGTCTGCGCGACGGCGAGCGTGCCCGCATCGACGATCCCGTCTACCTCGAACTGCTCGGCCTGGCTCCGGTGCCCATCGAGGTGGGCGCGGCCTGGCACCGCCTGGTCGAGGCCTGGTGGGCGGCGGAGCCGACGGCCCGCTCGACATGGGGCGAGCCGCTCGAGACCATACTGACGCATGGTCCTCTGGCCCGCCGCATACTGCGCGCGGCCGGCCCTGATCTTTCACGTCCTCATCTGGCGGCGGTCTATGCCGGGTTGTGCGACTGCCTCGCCCAGGGCCATTCCTTCCTGCCATCATGACCGCGCAGCACTGCCTGATCACCTGCGAGCACGGCGGCAACCGGGTGCCAGCGGCCTACAGGCCCCTGTTCGCCGGCCAGGCGGAACTGCTCGCTTCGCATCGCGGCTGGGATCCGGGTGCCCTGGTCGTCGCCCGCGACCTTGCCGGGGCCCTGGCCGCGCCGCTTTGCTACGCCACGGTGAGTCGGCTCGTGGTCGATCTCAACCGCTCGCCCGATCACCCGCGCCTGCATGGCGGGATCATCCGCGCCGCCAGCCCGGCCCTGCGCCGCGAGATCATGGCCCGCCACTATCTGCCCTACCGGGAACGGGTCGAGTGCCTGGTCGCCGGGGGGGTGGCGGCGGGCGGCCGGGTGGTGCACGTGTCCTCCCACAGCTTCACCCCTGTCCTGGGCGGCGAGGTTCGCCAGGCCGACATCGGCCTGCTCTACGACCCGGCCCGATCGGGCGAGGCCACGCTGGCGCGGCGCTGGCAGACCGCCCTGCAGTCGGCGGGGGCGGGCCTCCGGGTGCGGCGCAACTACCCCTACCGCGGCACCTCGGACGGCTTCACCGCCTACCTGCGGCGGCGCTTTCCGGATCCCGCCTATATCGGCATCGAACTGGAGGTGAACCAGCGTCTCGTCGCGCCCGGCCATGCCGGCTGGCGCCGCCTCAGGAGGCTGCTGGTCGAGAC